>CAKKRM010000218.1 GCA_919902735.1 Anaerolineales bacterium
TAAAAAGCGGCCACTTTATGCTTCCAGGCGCGGCCATTTTATGGGTAAAGTCACACCCAAAAATACGACGACGAAAATTTGGGATGCGGATTCAAAAGTCAACTCGTCGGATTTGGGGGAGACGTGGCGATAGGCTTTTACTTGCAAACACGACGCTGAAAATTTGGAATGCGGAGTCAACGGTCAACTCGTCGGATTTGGGGCAGACTCAGCGACAGGCTTTTACCTGCAAATGCGACAACGAAAATTATTTGTGCGGATTCGGTTTGCGTCAATGTTGGGGTTGGGGGAGACGAGGCCAAGTAAATTTGCCGCTTGCGCCTGTGTACAATTGTGCATATAATCAAATTCAATGAGTTATGAATGGGATCCCAACAAAGCAAAATCAAACTTCAAGAAGCATGGCGTCAAATTCGCCGATGCCGTAGGTGTCTTTGAAGATGAAAAAGCCATCACGGTTGAGGACGATCATGAAAAAGAAGATCGCTTTATCACCATCGGCATGGATTTTCTGAGTCATATTCTGATTGTAGTGTACACCTTTCGTGATATTGTCATTCGAATCATCTCTGCGCGAAAAGCCACAGCGCGCGAGAAAAGGATGTTTGAGGAACAAGATGAAGAAAGAATATAACTTTAGCAAAGGCAAACGCGGGGCAGTTGTCCCTGCGCCGAAAGGAAAAACACGTATCACCATCCGCATTGATGATGATATTTTGGAATGGTTTCGGAGTGAAGTGGATGCGGCTGGCGGCGGAAATTATCAAACGCTGATCAATGATGCTTTGCACGGGCACATTACCCGTCAACAGGAACCGATTGAGGTAATCCTTCGGCGGGTAGTTCGCGAAGAATTGACTGCTGTCAGATAATCTTTGACAGAACCCCGAAAACGGGACTGTGGGTGAATCGCAGTCCTGTTTTGATTCTAAAAACTGTCATCGGCTATAATCCAAAACATGGCAGATAAACTCCCCACCCGTTACGAAGAACTCAAGGCGCAGGTCAACTTTCACAATTACCGCTATCACGTGTTGGATGCGCCCATCATCAGCGACCTGGAATATGACCGCCTGCTTAACGAACTGAAGAAGATCGAGACGGATCATCCAAACTGGATCACATCCGACAGCCCCACGCAGCGTGCCGGTGCCAGGCCTGCTGACCGTTTCGAGAAAATTCGCCACCCTGCGGCCATTCTCTCGCTGGCCAACGCCTTCGGTGCGGATGATGCCCGCGCATGGCTGGAGCGAGTTAAAAAACTGGATGATCGCGTGGAAAAAGCGAACTTCGTGGTCGAGCCAAAAATTGACGGGTTATCCGTTGTCCTGCATTATCGCGATGGCATGTTCGTACAAGGCGCAACTCGTGGAGACGGTGAAGTCGGCGAAGACATCACCTCCAACTTGCGGACGATACGGGCGATTCCGTTGAAAATACCAGTGAACAGTGAACAGTCATCAGTCATCAGTGTTCCAAAAAATCTTGTCGTTCGCGGCGAAGCATTTATTCCCATCAAGGAATTTGACGAATTAAATAAAAAACTGGAAGAAGCGGGCGAAAAGACTTATCTCAATCCGCGCAACACGGCGGCGGGATCGTTGCGTCAGCTTGACCCGCAACTGACCGCCTCCCGCCCATTGACCTTGCTCGTCTATCAGATCGTACATTCAGAAGGCGGAAAAACCCCAACTTCGCAGTGGGAGATTTTGGAATATCTCAAAGCGCTGGGCTTCCCCGTAGCGGACGTTGCCAAACGCTTCAATGATCTTGAATCTGCAATTGCCTACACAGAGACCTGGAATGAAGGACGCGACAAGTTAGCCTATGAAGCGGACGGCATGGTCATCAAAATAGACGACCTGAACCTCGCCGCAGATTTGGGATTCGTCGGCAAAGACCCGCGCGGAGCGATTGCCTTCAAATTCCCTGCCCGTGAAGTGACCACGACATTAAATGATATTGGCGTGGCCGTTGGGCGCACAGGTGTGTTGACTCCCTATGCCATGCTCGAACCCGTGGAAATTGGCGGCGTGGTTGTGGAACGCGCCACCCTGCATAATTTTGACTTCATCGCCGAGAAAGATATTCGCGTGGGAGATCGTGTGCTGGTCAAACGCGCGGGAGAAGTGATTCCGTATGTCATCGGCCCCGTGGTGGATGCGCGTTCTGGCAAAGAGAAAACCTACAAGCCGCCCACGAAATGCCCCGCGTGCGGGCAGGCCGTGGAACACTTTGAAGGTGAAGTGGCCTGGTACTGCGTCAACGCGGCCTGCCCTGCGCAACTGCTGCGAAACATCGAGCACTTCGTCTCACGCGGCGCGATGGACATTGTTGGCCTCGGCTATAAAATAGTAGAGCAGCTCATTGAAGAAGGTCTCGTCAAAGATGTGGCGGATTTGTTCACGCTCACGAAAGAACAGTTACTTGAGTTGGAAGGGTTCGCAGATAAAAAGGCGGAGAATCTGCTCAAGTCGTTGGAGCAGGCAAAGGCGCAGAGTCTGAACCGTTTGATCGCGGCGTTGGGAATCCACGGCGTGGGTGAAGTCACAGCGGGTGATCTGGCGCGCGCGTTCGGCGATCTATCCGCGTTATCGAAAGCCAGTACGGAAGAACTTCAGTTAATCGAGGGCTTGGGACCAAACATCGCTGAATCGATTGTGGATTGGTTTTCGCAATCTGCCAATCAAAAAGTTTTGAAAAAATTAAAAGCCGCTGGCGTGGATCCGAAAATGCAGAAGGCAGAAATCAGAATGCAGAATGGGGCGCTGAGTGGATTCACTTTTGTGGTGACTGGCACATTGCCCACGTTATCGCGAGATGGCGTGAAAGAATTTATCGAGTCATACGGCGGCAAAGTCATCGACAGTGTGAGCAAGAAGACCAGCTATCTCGTTCTCGGCGAAAACCCTGGCTCGAAATTTGAAAAGGCAAAATCACTAGGCGTGAAAGTGATTGATGAAGCTGAATTAAGAAAACTTGCGGCCTGATAGCTGAAAGCTGACGGCTTTCCGCCATCTGCTAGACAGAAACCAACCCCTCGGCTAAACTTACGCCATTCTGTTTCGGAGGCTTTTACATGGATTTCCACAACACTAACGATGCTGTCACCCGCCGCATCAAGGCGATGACCGACCGCATTCATTATTTGAAAACCAACGATTTGTATTTCTACAACCAACCCGTGGAAGAGATGATGGGCGGGGCGAAAGTGCGCGTGCGCGGACGCGAAATGGGCATGTACGCTTCTTACAGCTACCTCGGGCTGGTCGGCCACCCACGCATTAACGAAGCTGCCAAAAAAGCCGTGGACAAATTCGGCACGGGCACGAACGGTGTGCGTACGCTGGCGGGCACGCTGACCATTCACAATGAACTCGAAGAGACCATTGCGAACTTCAAGCATGAAGAAGCCGCCATCACCTACACCTCGGGCTATGCCACCAACCTGACCGTCATCTCCACCATGATGGGACGCGGCGATTACGTTTTCTCAGACAAGATCAACCACGCATCCATTGTAGATGGCTGTTTGATGTCTGGCGCGGAGTTCCGCCGCTTCCGCCACAAAGACATGGAGCATCTCGAAGGCCTGCTCAAGAACGCTCCCGCAGATGTTGCCAAGATGGTTGTCGCGGACTCTGTCTTCAGCATGGATGGCGATATCATTGACCTGCCGAAGATGGTGGAGTTGTGCAAAAAATACAACGCCTGGCTGATGATCGACGAAGCCCATTCCGTGGGTGTGCTCGGTGAAAAAGGCACAGGCATCGAAGAATATTACAACATGTACGGCGCCATTGATATTAAGATGGGCACGCTCAGCAAGACCATCCCCTCTGTCGGTGGATATGTGGCCGCGAAGGAAGATATCATCACCTACCTGCGCCACGCCAGCCGCGCGTACATCTTCTCTGCCGCGCTGCCGCCTGCGCAGGCCGCCGCCGCGAACGAAGCCTTCAAAGTTATTTTGGATGAACCCTGGCGCATCGAACGCTTGAACGAAAACACCAAGCAGTTCATCGGCGGTTTGAAAAGCATGGGCTTCGACACCATGCTGACCGAAACCGCCATTGTCCCCGTGCTGTGCGGGCAGGACAATGTGGCCTTTGAAATGACCCGCGAAGCACAGCATCGAGATGTGTTCGTCTTGCCCGTCGTCTCCCCCGCCGTGCAGGAAGGACTCGCCCGCCTGCGAGCCACCGTCACCGCCGCGCACGAGCCAAGCGAGATCGAACGCGCAATGGATATCATCGGTGAAGCAGGCAAAAAGCTGGGCGTTATCAAATAGAAAGCGAAAAGCAGAAAGTGAAAAGTGGAAACTCGCTCCGAATGTGAGCGAGTTTTTTTATATAACCATTTCATGTCATGCTGAGGGGCGTTCGTTGCCCCGAAGCATCTCTACGCCTGAAATCCGAGATGCTTCGCTTCGCTCAACATGACATTGCGCAAGGCGAGTTATAAGATTTGTCTAATATATCAACTGTACAATCCTGGTTGCTTCAAGTGGTATAAATAACATCTACCTAAAACTGCAGACCCTAAAGGTTTCAAAAACCTTTAGGGTCTGCACTGAAACGGAAAACAATGAACTGGCACACACTCGAAACAAAGACTGCATTGGATGAATTTTCTTCATCGTCTGAAACGGGGCTGACCTCAACACAAGTAAATGAAAACAAAGCCAAATACGGCGCGAACGAACTCATCGAACGCGGCGGGCGGACTGCATTTCAGATTTTATGGGAGCAGATCACTGCCACAATGGTTTTGATTCTGATTGGCGCGGCAGTTGTGGCAGGTTTGCTCGGCGATACAAAAAATACAATCGCGATCCTTGCCATCGTTGCGCTATATGCCTTGCTCGGTTTTGTTCAAGAATACCGCGCAGAGCAGGCGATTGCCGCGCTGAAGAAAATGTCTGTGCCGAATGTGCGCGCGCTGCGCGACGGCAATTTACAGGAACTCGCTGCAAATGAACTTGTGCCTGGCGACATCATTCAACTGGAAACAGGCAACATCATCCCAGCAGATTTGCGCTTGCTCGAAGCCGTCAATTTGCGAATTCAGGAAGCCGCGCTCACGGGCGAATCTGAATCCATCGAAAAACATACTGCCGCACTTTCCGGTGAGGATTTACCGCTCGGTGATCGCCGCAACATGGCATACATGGGAACCATCGTTACGCAGGGCCGCGGCCTTGCGCTGGTGATCGCCACAGGAATGCAGACTGAGCTTGGAAAAATTGCTGATCTTATCCAACAAGTAAAGCATGAACAAACTCCGCTGCAGCGCAGGCTCGATGCGCTTGGCAAAAACCTCGCGCTCATCGGCGTTGTTATCGCCGCCTTGATCTTCATTTTGGGCATCCTGCGCGGCGACGAAATTCGTCACATGCTGCTCACCGCCGTTAGTGTCGCGGTTGCCATCGTCCCCGAAGGCCTGCCCGCAGTCGTCACCATCACCCTCGCGCTCGGCGCACAACGCATGTTGCAACGCGAAGCGCTCATCCGCAAATTGCCCGCCGTCGAAACGCTCGGCTCGGTCACAGTCATCTGTTCCGATAAAACAGGCACGCTGACTGAAAACAGGATGACGGTCATTGTGCTGGATGTGGCCGAACATGCGATTGACCTGACTGAAATGATGGAACGCTCAGGCTCGCTTCATGCCACCCGTGGGCTGGGTGCGCCGGTCCAATCATCTCTTTCGCTGGCAGCGATTGGCGGCGCGCTCTGCAATGACGCGAAGTTGATCGACACGGGCGATGACCGCTTCCACACGCTTGGCGATCCCACGGAAGGCGCCATGGTTGTCGCCGCCGCAAAAATGGGCTATTGGAAAGGAACACTCGATTCATCCTTCCCGCGCGCCGCAGAACTTCCCTTTGACTCAGAACGCAAACGCATGACCACTGTCCATCATTTGGGTCAATATGATCCCACCGTGTTATCGGGTCTTGAGATCGGCGACAAACGCTACATCGCCTTCACGAAAGGCAGCATCGATGGGCTGCTCGATGTGGCGAGCCATGTTTGGGTGGAGGGAATCTCCCAGAAACTGGATGCAGAGTGGAGATTAAGAATTGAGGCGGCAAATGATCGGCTTGCCAAAAAGGGGATGCGCGTCCTCGGCGTTGCATTCCGCCTGATGAACTCCATCCCTGAAGTGATGCAAACCGACCTTGAACAGAACCTGACCATCGTTGGTCTCTTCGGCATGATCGACCCGCCGCGCAACGAAGTGAAGGATGCCGTGGCAGCCTGCCGCGCCGCTGGCATTCGGCCAGTGATGATCACAGGCGACCATCCGTTGACCGCGATCGAGATCGCGCGTCAATTGGGCATTGTTTCTGCTCCAGCCGCCGTCCCCGGCGGCGAGGACGCCGCCTTAAGCATAAAAGCATTGACGGGCGTTGAGATCGAAAGTTTATCCTTTGATGAATTGAAAAATGTTGTGGATGAAGTCAACGTCTTTGCACGAGTTGCTCCTGAACATAAATTGCGAATCGTGCAGGCGTTGCAAGCGAAGGGTCATATCGTTGCGATGACAGGCGACGGCGTGAACGATGCGCCCGCCCTTCGCAAAGCGGACATTGGCGTGGCGATGGGCATCGCTGGCACGGATGTTTCCAAGGAAGCCGCGGATATGGTTCTGCTCGATGATAATTTTGCGACCATCGTTGCCGCCGTGCAGGAAGGCCGCACCATTTATGACAACATCCGCAAGTTTGTGCGCTTTAGTGTGGCGGGCAACATCGGCAAAGTATTGGTGATGTTGATCGCGCCATTTTTAGGCAAGCCGCTGCCGCTGCTTCCCCTGCAATTGCTTTGGCTGAATTTACTCACCGACGGTCTGCTCGGACTCGGCATGGGCGTGGAAAACCCCGAACCCGATACGATGAAGCGCAAGCCAACCTCCCCCACCGAAGGCGTCTTCTCCCGCGGCGCAGGGACTCAAACCATCTGGGTCGGTGTGATGATCGGCGCGCTCGCCCTCTCGCTTGGCTCCTGGTACTACTTCACTGGCCGCCGCGAATGGCAGACGATGATCTTCACGTCCCTGGCCTTTATGCAGGTCTTTCAGGCTTTGGCTTCGCGCTCTAATAAAGAATCACTTTTCAAGCTGGGGATGATGAGCAATCCGTTATTGGCAGGCATGGCTTTATTGGTGGTCGTTTTGCAACTGGCTGTTTTATATTTTCCTGCGTTGAGCAAGTTCTTTGAAGTGCTGCCCCTCAGCGGCTACGATCTTATGACCGCCGCCTCCATGGGTTTGTTCGTGTTTGCAGTAATGGAGTTGGAGAAGAAATTCAAGAAGTGAAAAAAACAGAGCGTATTTTTTCACTCTGTTTTTTTCACGCGTAGTTTTACGGAAGTAGGTTTATAATGAACAAACTCCTGAAACAAGGAATCCTCTGTGAGCAGAATCTCTGAAATCCGCGCTTTGGTTCACAACGGCCTTTATTATTTGACTGAGCATGCAGACGATGAAGCCATGCAGGATGGATTTGATATCTATGATGTCGAAAGCGGTATTTTGACAGGTAAGATCAGAAAGACCTGGCCCAAAGAACAAAAATTTGAAATCATCGGCAAATCTTTGGATGGACGCGCAATTGGATCTGTCTGTCGCTTTACGAAAGGCGGCAAGATTCGCGTCATCACTGTTTATGAAGATCAATCGAAATAAAAATCCTATGGAAACTACAAACTTCTGGCAAGACGAAACCTGCGAATATTGCGAAGGTCGAATCGTTGAAAAGCGCGTGACCTTGTATCGCAAAGTCAAAGGCGAATACGTTTTGATCGAAAACGTCCCTGCGGGGGTGTGTATGGAATGCGGCACGCGCTATTTTGCCGCAAACGTGCTGAAAACCGTTGCGGAAAACATTCGCGGGCGAAGAACCGCAGTTCGCAAGGTTGTTGTGCCTGTATATGCGTTTTAGCATGAGGGAAGAAAACAGTTATCAATTATCAATTATCAATTATCAGTAAAAAACCCGTCTCATGTGAGGCGGGTTCTTTCTAGCCCATAATTCCCTTCCACAACTGGTATAACCCAAACCCAAGCAGCGTAATGGACGATATGCCCAACAAGGCGCGGTTGAACTTTGGTCCCAACTTTGCCGCGGTTCCAAAGATGATCACGATTGCAGCCAGGCCGCCGACCAATGTGAAGTAAAACCCCGCCAGAAAGCCAAGCCCATTCACAGGAGACTCGCGCCAGCCCGCCAAAAGAATCGGGCCAGTCACCAGAGTCCAAAAAATATATGCGCCAGGACTGAGCATATTCGTCAAGGCGGCTTTGAGGATGTTTTGATGGTCTGAAATTTCAGGCGAGGTTTGATGTTCATCAAAATTGCGCCATGCTTTTAATGCGCCGTATGACAAATATAAAATAAATACCCCGCCTGCAACGTAAAGGATTCTTTGCAGCCATTCGGGAACCTGGGTGAGTACCAAAACACTAAGCAGGATGATAGGGCCGTCACTGACCAGCGGCGCGAGGGCAGCGGGCAGAGCGCGCTTCCAACCGCGGGTAAGAGTCTGGGAAATCAGGTAGGTTTGAAACGGTCCGGGCTGGGAGGCGGCGGCGAAGCCGTATCCAATGCCTTGCAGGAGATAGATCCACATAATTTATTAACTCACCTTACGCGAAACGTCCCGAAGGTTTGAGCGAAAAACCAGCCTGAATTACGAAAACCTTCGGGACGGTGCGTAACATCAGTTATTAATCGTCGAAAACAAACTTCGTGGGGTTCTCGAAGAACTTCGTCCAGGCCAGGCATTGACGGGGAGTGAAAACGTACAAGCCGCCTTCGTCCCACTGAGATGGTTTGGGGGCGTAGCCGTCCGATTCGTATTTCGCGCAGTAGACTGCCGATAGTCGTTGTGCCAGCTCCAGGCTTGGTTTGGAGGCGGGTTGTGAATTTCCTTCCATGATGACCACGTCATTTCCGCTTTCGAGATGCAAAGTCACATTTGGATTCTTTTCCAGATTTTTAGCATGACGTGTTTCGGGACTGCCATCGTAAAAAAGTTTGCCATCCAAAAATGCGCCCCAGCGCGGGACGACGTGCGGGCGGCCATCGGGATAGACCGAGCACAACCAATAGTTAATCGATTCGGCCAATCGCTTTTCGACATGCTCCCACGGCACTTCCGAGATCGGGTGATCCACATAGCCTTTGGGCAGTTTGGGACGAATGATCGTTGGCATTTTATTTTTCCAATGCTTTTTTCACAGCTTCATACACATCTACAACACCATAGCCAAAAGCATTGCTGGGAGTATTGCCCGTAAAGCATCCAACTGATGTATCGCCTGCGTAAGGCTGGGCCGTATCGATGATGAGTTGTTCGGTTGCATCAATGTCGCCGATCAAATCTGGCTGGGCAGACCAGATCAATGCCACCACGCCCACCAAATGCGGACCCGCCATCGAAGTACCGCTGAACGAGCCATAGGTATTTTCAGGAAGCGAAGAGAGAATATCCACACCAGGGGCGACGATATCGGGTTTATTGCGGCCTGAACCATCGGCAGTGACGGGGCCGCGGCTGCTGAACGGGGCCATGTCGCCGAACTGGTCAATTGCGCCAACAGAAAAGACAGAGTCGTACAAAGACAACGGCGATTCAACCGTTTCACAATTCGGCCCATCATTGCCAGTGGAGACCACCACGAAGATACCCGCATCGCGCAAGTTATCCACCGCGTATAGCAAGGCATTCGGGTCACAGCCTTCAATGGAAGGGCAGCCCCATGAATTATTCATCACATGCACGGCCTGGGTTGGGTCGCCATCAAACAGCGGATCGCCGCCCAGCGGAAAGGGCGCGAGCATGAATTGCATACAATCCAGATACAAGGCGGGGTTGGCAAGGTTTCTATCAAGGTTCACACATCCGATCCATTGCGCTTTGGGAGCGACGCCGATTCCGCCGCTACCCAAAATCGTGCCCATCGTGTGCGTGCCGTGCCCGCCTTCATCGTTCGGGGACGTGGTCGCATCCCAGGGGTCGAACCAGTTGTAATCATCGCCTGAGTTGACGCCGCGATATTGTTTCGCAATCGCGGGGTGATTCCCATCCACGCCCGAATCAGACTGCCCGACGATAATGCCTGCGCCTTGCACGTTGAATTCATCCCAGACTTTGTCCGCGCCGATCATGGAAATGTTCCACTGCACGCTGCCGTCTGTTTGAGATAAATATCCAGGCGAAGGAGAATCTTCGGGAGCGGCACGCAGGCGCGGGCTTGGAATGACGCGCTCCACTTCGGGGCGGGTCAGCAGGTAGAGTCGCACCAACATCCCGCCGCGCACTTCCATCGCGTTCTCCAAATAATACGGCGTGTACTCCACGCCCACCGCATCAAAAAATTTTCGCATCTCGGCCTGGGTTGTGTTTGCATGTTCGGTCAATTGTTCGTAGGCCAAAGCCAACCTTGTATCGCGGTCTTCGATCTCGGCCACGGCAGAAATATCGGCCTGATCTTTTAAGATGACAAAAAGCCTGTCGCCATAATTTCCTGGATTGCCAAACATAAAGAAGATGGCGATAACGGAAAGCCATACCACGCCAGCCCCCGCCCAACCGACGGCTCGCTTCACATCCGCGCCCGCGCCTGCCACGTTTATCTGACGCAGAATCAACGCTACGACACTCGTCCCCCACCCAATCAACAACCCAATGCCAACGGACTTGGTTGCCAGCCCCGCAATATCGCCGAGGACAATTGTTAATTCGGTCGGGTCAAAAAATGCGAGCGCGGCAAACGCAAGGATGCCCGCCGCTGTGCCCGCTGCAACGCGCGAAGGCAAGACCGCCGCAATCGCAAACGAAAACGCGGGCACAAGCACGAGCAATAAACGCTGTGAGCCGTCATACCCAAAGACGGATGCGAGCAACGCCAGCGCCGCGCCCACGCCAACGCCATTGAGCAAAACATTTTCGGTTGAGTCAAAGATCAACACCGCCGCAAGGAAACCAAATGCCAAGCCTGCCAGCAAGCTGAGAAACGCATCGCCAAACGAACCAAACGAGCCATAAATTGCCAGCGGCGCAATGCCAATGCCCGCCACCAACAAACCGAACGGAAGCGCGCCGCCATCCCAAACAATTTGGTTTTTGCGAAAACGAATCATAATGAAGACCGCGATCAACGCGATCACAATTTGAATGATCGAACCCAGTTGATCGTTGTTCGGGCCAAGCGTCCGCAGCAACAAGGCAGGGAATGCCATCAACGATGCGCCGAACAAACCCGCATACACAGGTTTGAAACGCTCATCATTTGTGAAACGCCATAACAACCCAGTGACGAGTGCCATCACAATGCCTTGCGCTGTCAAACCGATCGGACCCGCCCAGGCTAAATTTTTTGCGCTCGAGGAAATGATTGCATCCTGTTCCATTGTCCACAATACGTAGTGATAGATGTACAAACACAATGGCATTGGCAATGCAAAGAGCAAAAAGATCACCAGCGCACCCATGGAACGGTTTTGCGGTTGGATTATTGATTCGCTTTCCATTTTTGTCTCCTTGTTTTGAGCGTGTTGCGTGTTCCGTAAAAGACGGAACACGCAACACGCAATATTTACTCCGCGCCGCCTTCAACGCCTGCCACAACTTCCTCATCCATCGGCTTGTGCGGCTGGACTTTGAATATTTTAAATCCCAACTGCACCGATGGGCCAACCAAGATGGCATACGCCAGCGTACCAAATCCCACAGGCCCGCCCAATAACCAGCCAATCGTTACAACGGTCACTTCAATGATCGCACGCGCCGCGCGGATACTGATGCCCGTGGTGCGTTTGATCGCCAGCATCATGCTGTCGCGCGGGCCTGCGCCCGCATCCACGCCGATGTAAATCGCGCTGGCGAGGCCCATCAAAAAGACAGCCAGCAATAACATGCCGATCTGCAAAGGCAGATTATCTCTCACCGATGGAACAATCGAAAGCCAGAAATCCTCCCACGGCCCAATCGACAAAATATTTGCCAGCGTGCCCCAGCCCATTTTTTCGCGCATCAACACCGCGCCCGTCAACACAAAAAAACCCATCAGCACCGTCATCGTTCCAATGGAGATACCGATCTTTTGCGCCAACGCAACTTCCAACACTGCCCACGCGCTCGTCCCAATATTGCCGCGGATCATCAGCGTGATCGCCAGCCCAAACAAAAAGAATCCCACCTGGATTCTAAGAAAATCTTTAATGAACGTATTCCATCGAATTGGTTTTAACATTATTCTCCTCAAAAGTATGTCGTTGCGAGGAGGATGCACTTCCCGACGACACTTGCGCCGCGCGCAGTGCGGTGAGCAATCCCCGTCACAGTATAGGAGATTGCTTCGTCAGGCTGAAGCCTTCCTCGCAATGACATGATGTCGGTGATGATACCATGCCCAGCATAATATGCTGTGATAAACTCGCCCCATGAACCTCACCATCAAACCTGGACGTGAAAAAAGTTTACTGCGACGCCATCCCTGGGTCTTTGCCAGCGCGATTCAACCATTTGACTCACCCATCGCCTCAGGCTCGACCGTTGACCTGCTTGCCCCAAATGGCAGTTTCCTCGCCCGGGCATCCTACTCCCCTATCTCACAAATCCGCGCCCGTGTGTGGACGTTTATCGACGAACCGATTGATAAAGAATTCTTTCGCAGAAAAATCAAAGCTGCAATTGAGGTGCGTCGAAGGTTGCAAGTTGAAGGTCGAAGCGATTCGTATCGTTTGATTCATAGCGAATCTGATAACCTCCCTGGTTTTGTTGTAGATCAATATAAAGATGTCCTCGTTTTGCAATCCACAACCGCAGGCTCCGAATTCTGGAAAGACAGCATCGCCGATATTTTGGTTGAAGAAACAGGCATCCAAAACATCTACGAACGCTCCGATGTGGATGTGCGCGAACTCGAAGGCTTGAAGCCCATCACAGGAATTCTACGCGGCGCAATCTCCAGTCTCCAGTCTCCAATTACGAATTACGAGTATGGCCTGAAATTTCGGGTTGACCTGGAACACGGCCACAAGACCGGCTTCTATCTCGACCAGCGCGAAAACCGTCACCGCGTCGGTGAACTCGCCAAAGACCGCGATGTATTGAATTGCTTCTGCTACACTGGCGGATTTTCGATCCACGCACTGGCAAATGGAGCCAAGTCCGTGCTGTCTGTGGATTCATCCGCCGATGCGCTGGCTTTGCTGGAAGAAAATATCGCCATCAACAGCCTACCCGCTGACAAACACACATCCCTCGAAGGCGATGTTTTTCAACTGCTGCGAAAATTCCGCGACGAAAACCGCTCCTTCGATATGATCATTCTTGACCCGCCGAAATTCGCTCCCACCGCCGCCCATGCCGAAAAAGCCTCGCGCGCCTACAAAGATATCAACCTGCTGGCTTTCAAGTTATTACGACATGGCGGCATCCTCGCAACCTTCTCCTGCTCCGGCGGCGTGGATGCGGCTCTCTTCCAAAAAATCGTCGCCTCCGCCGCATTGGATGCAGGCACGGAAGCGACGATCATCGAGCATTTGTCACAGGCAGGCGATCACCCTGTCAGTTTGCATTTTCCAGAGGGCGCGTATTTGAAGGGGTTGATTTGTGTGAAGGGGTAACTAAAGTTTTATTTTTGTCTTCAAGTAGGAACGCAGTTTTACAGGCTTGATTCCGCTAAAGTCGAATTTCTTTGCACCGATCATGCCGGCGAATCGTTTCAAGCCATTGGCGAGGGCGTTGGCGAAGGCTTCATCTTTGGGGGCGTCGTCTTCGAGCCAGAAACCGAGGATATGAAGGGTGTTTGTCGTGCGGTCGAGCTTGGGGTCGAGGCGGGCAACGAGATCGTCGCCGTATAAAATGGGCAGGGTGTAATATCCCCAGCGGCGTTGATGGGCGGGCTTGTACACTTCCCACAGATATTCAAAGTCGAAAACTTTTTTCGCGCGTCCCCTGGCGCTGACAATTTCCAACGGCGCGAGGAAGGTGACCTCTTCATCCGTTGTTGGACCCTTTGGCTTCCATACTTTGGGAATATGCCCCGCCTCCAATGCGGACAGATGGGACTGGTCGCTGTTCAAGATGAGGAATCCATCCTTTGAGCCTTCCACTCCAACCCGCAAAACAATACCCTGCTCGACAAGTTGCTGGGTCAATCTTTTTGCTTCGTCCCGAGAAACATCCTTATGAAGGTAATAGGAAAGTTCTGTACCCAGGCGGTTTTCCCGCATCATTCCCAGAAAGGCGATGATTTTCCTGCTCATAAAGTCAATCGTTTCTTTTTCAGTTGCCGCATAATCAAACTCTGACGGCACAACCCGTTCGCGCAAGTCGTAGATGCGGTCAAAGCCTTTGCGATTGGAGATCATTACTTCACCCGTTAACCAAAGGTAGAAGAGGGCAACGGAAGTTTCCTTGCGCCCGCGGTAACTCCATGCTTTTACTTTCGCGCCTTCAAAGTCCCTGCTTCCCAATGGACCGCGATCCCGCAGTTCATCCAGCACAAACTTAACTAAATCGGCAGGAGGATGCTTGAATGATTCGTAATTAATTCCCTTCTGCTGGCGATGTTTCATGTGCAAACGCCAGTATGGAAAATCGCTCATGGGATACATCATCAACCAGCCGCCGTAATCGAAGGCTTTGCGTTTTTCATATGCCATTTTATACAAATGGTCGGGCTTGTAATTCAACACGCGGCCATACATGGCAATGTCCTGGCTGCGCGCCACCATGACCAGCGGATCGAGTTGAAGCGCCTGCATCTGGCGCAAAGCGGATTCGGCGCCGAGCGGCCCTTCGAAACGGCGGCCAGGCCAAAGGGCCTGGGAGGCGAGCAGGAAGCGGCGATAGGTTTGTTTTGAGATGGAGTCAATCGTCATGGTTAACCGTTAAGTTCCTTGATCGTTTTTAAAAATATTTCCACAAGCTGCGGGTCGAAATGTTTTCCGCTTTGTTTCTTGATATATGCCAGCGCCTTCTTTTTTGTCCACGCCTTGCGGTATGGGCGTGAACTCGTGAGCGCGTCCCAAACATCCACCACTGCAAAGATGCGCGCAACGAGCGGAATCTGTTCGCCTTTGAGTCCGCGCGGGTAGCCTGTGCCGTTCCATTTTTCGTGATGGCAACAGGGAATGTCCAAAGCCTGGCGCAAATAGGCGATGGGTTGCAGCATTTGGAGAGCCAGCGTGGGATGCAGGCGCATGGCCTCCCATTCTTTTTGTGTCAATGCGCCTTTTTTGAGCAGGATTTTATCGGAGACGCCCATCTTGCCAATATCATGTAAAAGCGCGCCGCGGCGGATATGCTGAAGCTCGTTATCGTGTATCCCAACAACCTTTGCCAGCGTCATGGTCAATTCGGTGACGCGCCGTGTGTGGCCTTCGGTTTCCTTATCGCGCAGGTCCAGCGCGCGCGACCAGCCTTCGATGGTGGCTTCGTAGGCGATGGCGAGTTCCATATTCACCCGCTGGACGTTGTCGAACATTTGGGTGTTGTCGATTGTGATGGCGGCCTGCCCCGCGAGGGTTTCGAGGAAATCAAGCCATTCATCGCTGGGAGTAAATTCCGAGCGGTGATAAACCTCCATCACCCCTTTTACATCCCCTTTGGCAATGAGGGGGATGCAATAATAACTTTTGAATTCCTCCTCGGCCCATAAACGGGCAAAAGACGGGTTGTCAATTATTTGAGCAGGGCCAGAGATTTGAATGACGCGGCGCTCCATAACGGCGCGCCCGGCATATTTATCGTTCAGGTGAACATCGGCGCCTTCGATCATGTGCGTGCGGAATCCGCGCCCTGCGGAATAGCGCAAGGCTTGTTCATCCGCGCGAAGTATCAACACATCGGCAGCATCCACCTTCAATTGAGTGACGACATGATTAAGCAGGATGTTCAAGGTAATATTCAGGTCGAGGCTGGAGGTAATTGCCTTGTCTATGATACGCAGGGTTTGCAAATGCTGAAGGCGGTGAATGGCTTCGTCGCGCAGGCGCGCCGAGTGGATGGCCCCCGCCGCCTGAGATGCGAACAGCGAAAGCAGGCGTTCATCTGCTTCGGTAAATTTGCGCTCGGAGTCGCCGATTTCATCCACCGTCAGAACGCCGATCAATTCACCGCCATAAAGCATGGGCACTTCAAGCACGGCGCGGATGCGAAAATCTTCATATTTTGCCGAACGGCCTTCCCATGTTGAATAATCGTCAATGCGCAGGGGCTTGCGGGTTTGCACCACCCGCCCTGCCACCCCTTCCCCAATTTGCAGGCGGATACCAGACGGGATATAGGGTTCGGTATCCATTTCCAATTCAAGTTCCTTACTGGCGGGGATGAATAAATACATTCCGCTGGATGTCGAGTTAAGCAGTTTTTTGGCGGCTCCCACAATCACATGCAGCATGGTATCCAATTCAGTCTCGGCAGAGAGAGCGCTGCTGGTTTCATACAAGGAAGCAAATTCCATGGCGCGCCGCGCGGTCTCGTCGAACAATTTGGTGCGGTGTAATATGGCCCCCGCGATTTCAGCCAGTGAATTCAGCAGTTTCATTTGCTCCGCATTGATCTGGCGCGGCAGTTGCACTGAGATAAAAAATACTCCCACAATTTCAGAACCTGTCCGTATGGGCAAACAGGCTCCGCCCCAGCCTGCCGGGATTTTACTGCGAGAGTTGGGATGAGTTAAAGCATCGCTTACAAACTCAACAGACAGGTGAGCCTGGCCAGTTACAAAAACCGTTCCAGCAATGCCCTCGCCTGCTTTGATATTAATATCTTCGATATCCTCAAACCACCCGCGCGGATGGGTATCCCGCAAATCGTTGGTTTCGGGGTTATAAAGCAGGATCGTGCCCGTATCCGTTCCAACGGCGGCCAGGGTTTGATCGAGCAAAATGGGCAGGGCTTCATCGAAGGTTTGCACCGTCCGCAGAGAAGCCGAGACGTTGTACAAAGACTCCAGTTCCAGCAATCTCTGGCGAAGAGATTCTTCGGAGCGTTTGCGCTCGGTAATATCGCGCAGCATCCCTTCGTGATAGATAATATCCCCCCGCTCATCATGCACATAATAACCGTGGTCTTCCACCCAAATCTCGGAGCCATCCTTGCGGCGCATTCGATACGCCTCGATCTCCTGCTGGCCCGTATCCAAAATATGGCTGCCCCGCTCTTCGGGCGCAAAATAAAGCTCCCGCTTAATATCAATTTCCAGCATTTCCTCTTTGGAGGAATACCCAAACATCTTCACCATGGCAGGGTTAACATCGATAAACCTGCCTTCATGCGTGCTGCGATAAATCCCGTCAATCATATTTTCGAACAGCGAGCGGTAACGCTCCTCCGACTCGCGCAAGGCGGCATCCATCTGCTCGCGCCCGTTAACATCGTGGATGACGGAAAGATTGACAGCCTTTCCATTTATGTGGATTTGGGAAACATGCGCCTCGATTGTGCGGATTTCCCCACTGGCAAGTTTATGTTGAAAAACAGGATACTTGCGCTCCCCCTCCGCCGACAGTTGACCGGGCAAATGGGCATTGATCTTCGCTCTATCCATTCCCCGCAATTCAGCGAGGGTATATCCATAAAATTTTTCAGCCGCCGGGTTTGCATCCAAAATCCGCCCTGACTCTGGTTCGATCAGAAGCATGACTGCATCATGTCTCCTGAAAACATCAAGAAACGTATCATCCTTCGCTGTGAGGTCTCCATCTGACATCAGATTCTCCTGCCACCATTAATACTTCCCTTCCTCTCCTCCATCCTGTCAACCATAAAATACGCACAAAAAACCGACAACTCAATTGATCATCGGTTTATCGAGAAAACGAATTAATCACTGATGTTACGCACCGTCCCGAAGGTTTGGGCTACAAACCAGCTTGATTTACGAGAACCTTCGGGACGTTTCGCGTAAGGTGAGTTAATCATCGTTCAGGGAGGCAATCGCCCTCAAAAGACCGAAGACCAGCACACCCAATTTCAATCCTTCGCCAGTGGTGATGGCCGTTTCGCGTTCGTTCCGTTCGGCGCGGCGCGAAAGGAGCATCGCGGCAATGAGACCGGTCAGCGCGCCGACCAATGCGCCGCTGAGTATGATTCTGGTTTTGTTCATGGTGTCATCCTTCCAAAAAATGCTTTGATGCTTTCAAGCCAGCCGTCCAACGCGAAGATGGGTTTGGCCGCCATATCCGCCGCGCGGACGATATATCCGCGCGCCTTGTAGACATAATCCTGCGCGATGCCGGTGTAGTACGGCAAGCCCTGCAAGGCACGCGCCATTAAATAGATCAGCCCAATCAGAACAAGGAGAAAAATCAACCCCGCAAGCAAAATGGGAATGACGATCCAGATCGTAGAAATCGCCGCCCAGCGGCCCACGTCCCCGCCCTGGTTGAAGGTGGCGAGGCTGATCAACACGACCAAGCCAACCAGCGCCACTGCGCTCAGGATGATGGGCAAAATGATCTGCGTGTTGCGCTGCTTGCGGTGCAGTTGATAGGAGTAATGTTCGGATTGGGGGAGTTTGGCTTTCATTGGTTGTATTTTAGCATGAATCAAAAAAAGACCCTAAAGGTTTCAGAAACCTTTAGGGTCTTTATCTTCAATCTTTTATCTTCTATTTCTCAAAAAGGTCGGGACATCCAAATCGTCCGCGTTGATGCTGGGAGACTGGGACGCAGATTTTGCGTCTGCCGATGACCTGGTTTCTGCGCCGACACTGACGGATTCGCTGGGGCGTGAGAAAGGCGTGTTGGCAACAGAGACAGGCTTCTCGTTACGAGGGAGGCGTTCCAACGCGCGGCGCGGGACTCCGCTGCGTTCAAATCCAGTGGCGATGACGGTGACGCGAATCTCGTCGCCCATTTCAGGATCGATGACCGCGCCGAAGATCATGTTGACATCGGGATGAGCCGTCTCGCGGATGATGGCTGCGGCCTGATTGACCTCGAAGAGAGTCATGTTCGAGCCGCCGGTCACGTTGAAGAGCACGCCGCGCGCGCCATCGATGGTGATGTCGAGCAGTTGGCTGGAGATGGCTTGCTCTGCGGCGGTCTTGGCGCGATCATCGCCGGTGCCGCGACCCACTGCCATCAATGCCGCGCCGCCTTCGGACATGATCGTACGGACATCGGCGAAGTCGAGGTTTATCAAACCAGGGATTGTGATCAACTCGGAAATGCCTTGAATGCCCTGATGCAGAACTTCATCCGCCATGCGGAAGGCATCTTGCAGGGATGATTTTTTATCGGCGAGCTGCAGCAGGCGGTCATTCGGAATGGAGATGAGGGTGTGCGCGTGCTCCTTCATCTTTTGCACACCCGCTTCAGCGGACTGTGTGCGTTTGCCGCCTTCAAATGTAAACGGACGAGTGACCACGCCAATGGTGAGCGCGCCACATTCCTTGGCAACTTGAGAAATAACAGGAGCCGCGCCAGTGCCTGTGCCGCCGCCCATGCCCGCAGTGACAAAAACCATATCCGCGCCTTTGAGCACGTTGTACAGTTCATCGGAAGATTCTTCCGCGGCCTTGCGGCCAATTTCAGGGTCGCCGCCTGCGCCCAAACCACGCGTGATCTTGTCGCCGAGCCGCACGCGAATGGGAGCGCGTGAAAGCGTGAGCGCCTGCGCATCTGTATTGGCGGCGATGAATTCAACGCCTTGAATGCCTTCTTCCATCATGCGGTTGACGGCATTCTGACCGGCGCCGCCCACGCCGATCACTTTGATTCGGGCGAAGGCTTCGGTTTGCAGATTTCTTTTGTTCGAGTCCATGTGTTCCTCCTGGCAAGGAATATGCCATATCTTAAACGAGAATGCTGATTTTTAAAAGGTTTTAAATGAGCTTTGTGAATCTTTTCTCTTAATGCTCTAGCCGCCGTCCTCGGCGGCGAGGACGCCGCCGGGAGCAGATCAACTACGGCAACAACCGTTTCATCCAATTCTTGATTGCGTCAAAATTCATGTTGCTCTCTCCTCGCGATCTGCGGCGTTTCTTATCGCCGCTTGAATGCGCAACGTCGTGTCCGCGCATGGTGGTGGCCCAGCGCAGTAAACCCACGCTGGTGGAATATGCGGGTGAATCCAATTTATCCACCAGCCCGGTCAATCGTTCGGGCTGGGCGGTTCGGACGGGCATTCCCAAAATTTCACTGGCAACATGTTTGATGCCGGGCAATGCAGATGTGCCACCCGTCAACACCATGCCAGCGGGAAGCAGCCCATCATAGCCTGAGCGTTTGATTTCCTGCAGGATCAAGCCAAAGGTCTCTTCGATGCGGGCTTCGATGATGTGGGCCAAATCCTGCCGGTTGATGCGGACATCATGGTCTTCGCCAAACGGGCGGATGGAGAAAAACTCCTCGCTTCCAATCTGGGACCGAATGGCATGTCCCTGCTGCTTTTTCACTTCCTCCGCCTGAGACAGGGGCAGGCGCAGCCCGTGCGCAATATCCTGCGTCACGTGGTTGCCGCCAACCGCCAGCACCATCGTATGCCACACGTTGCCATCCACATAAATTGCCAGATCGGTGGTGCCGCCGCCAATATCGCAAACCGCCACACCCATCTGACGTTCCTGTTCGGTCAGCACCACTTCTGCCGAAGCGAGCGGGTTCAAAACGAATTGCTGAATATCCACACCTGCCGCGCCAACACACTGGCGGAGGTTATCCACCGTTGCGGCGGCGGCGGTGATGATGTGCGTTTCCACTTCCAGCTTGTAGCCGTGCATCCCGATGGGAGTCTTCACGCCTTCCTGCCCATCCACGGTGATGCCGCGCTGGATGACATGCACGATCTCGCGGTCATGCGGAATGGCAACCGCCTGCGCCTGTTCGAGCGCATGGGCAATATCCAGCGCGTCGATGATTCCGCCAGGGACGCCCGTCGCGCCGCGGCTGTTGACCGATGAAACATGCGCCCCCGCCAGGCTGACCAGCCCTGTGGTAATTTCCAAACCAGAAGTGCGCTCCGCTTTTTCCACGGAACGTTTGATGGCTGCCGATGCGGCGGCAAGGTCCACGATGATGCCTTTGCGAATTCCATCCGAAGGCTCGATGCCCACGCCAAGAATGCGAATGGAGCCTGCATCCTCCACACGTCCCACGAGGGTGCAAACCTTGGTCGTCCCTACATCGATGCCAACTACGATCTCATCCATCTTATTGTTCGCCATCCACTGTTTCTGCTTCAGTTGATTCTTCGGTCTCGCTGACGGCCATTCGATAGAACGGCGCATCGGCATAGACCACGCTGATATATTCGGGAACCAAATTGCGCGCAGTCAACGAATCAACCAGCGCTTGATACACGCGAATTTTCAAAGGCATGTCATGCGCGCTTGTGCCAAAATAAGCCTGCCATCCGCGCGGGTCTGTCCAGCCGAGACCCTGGGCTGAGTCGAATGTCATCGTCGAGCCGGCAGGCAAAAGCGGGGAAAGAGCGATGATCGCATTCACCAATTCCTTTTGCATGTACGGCGGCGGGCTGAGCAGGTCGGTCAAATCAGGAAGCCCTGCGGGCGGTTCATCCACGGCGACGACTGGTACCAACCCCGCTTCCAAACCTCGCGGACGGAAGGCCACGCCAGTTGCGTCGATCCATGTATAGCCTTCGCCTTTTTGCCAAAGGATGACGGGCGCGCGCTCAGTGACCGTAACGTAGACATGATTCGGCAAATAGACTTTTACCTCCGCTGAAAGCAGTTCGGGATAATTCATGCGCAGACGCGTTTCGAGTTCATCAGGCTGAACGGTAAAAATGGATTGGCCGACAACGCCAAGCACATTGGTGATCTCGTCCCTGTTCAAGCGGGCGTTGCCAAGCACGGTTGCGCTGGGAACAAAAAAGTATGGCAGTGTGAACGCGAGATAAATGGCGGCGCCAAGCAAAAGCGAAATAAGCATGGAAGCAAGCCGCCAATTTGCATGAATACGCGGCATGGAAATTTTCGGTTTATGAAAATGAAACTCAGGCAGGCCAAGCGCAATATTGAATCGGCGCGGCTTTGCCACCAGCCGAGGCCTGGAGGATATCGGCGTACGTGAAGTGACCGCCACCATTGGCTTGACTGCACGCTTTGTAGTTTGCTCCATCTCGTTTGCAGTGCGCTGGGCGCGGCGGCGGCGGGCGACCTCAGCGCGGGTTAATTCGCGTCTGTCGCTCATGCCGTCCTCCGATGCTCGGTGCGGTCGCGCTGCGCTTTGCGTTGTAATGCGAGTTCGATCAAGCGGTCTACAAGCTGGGGATAGGACAACCCGCTCGCCTGCCAGAGTTTTGGGTACATGCTGATGGAGGTAAAGCCCGGTAACGTATTCAATTCATTCAAGTAAATTTTGTGCGTGTCGCTTTCGACGAAAAAGTCTGCGCGTGCCATGCCTGCGCAATCTATGGCTTTGTAGGCGCGGACTGCATACTCGCGGATTTTTTCGGTCACTTCATTCGGCAATTGCGAAGGGATGATGAGGCCGGAAGTACCATCCACATATTTTGATTCGTAGGAATAGAATTCGCGGCTCGGCAGCACTTCACCACAGACAGATGTCTGCGGGTCTTCATTTCCAAGCACGCTGACTTCCACCTCGCGGACGTTGCCCACGCCTTTTTCAATCACAATGCGGCGGTCATAGCGGGCGGCTTCCATCAACCCTTCGGAAAGGTCGGAGCGCGAATTGCATTTGCTGATTCCAACGGAGGAGCCAAGATTGGCAGGCTTTGCAAAGAAGGGATACGCGCCCATCTTTTCAATTTGTTCGAGTACGCCTTCCATATCGTTCTCGATATCACCGCGCAACACAAGCAGCGAATCAACGATGGGGATGTTGTTGGCGCGCATAACATCCTTGAAGATGCCCTTGTCCATGCCAACGGAGGAGCCCGCCACGCCCGCGCCCACATAAGCCACGTCTGCCATTTCAAGCAGGCCTTGCAGAGCGCCGTCCTCGCCAAAGGGGCCGTGCAGGACGGGGAAGAAGATGTCAGGAGTTGCGATGAGTTCGAGTGTAGTTGTGTGTTGCTTGTTACGTACTGCGTAGAGGCCTTGTTCCGAGGGATCAGGTGAGAGAATAACGTGATTGAGCTTTCTGAAGTTCTTCTTTTCAAATGCGGCGATTGTGTTCTCGCCATTTAACCATTCGCCATCCAGGGTAATGCCAACCTGGGTCACTTCATATTTTTCGGGGTCGAGCGCCGCCAGCACCGAACGCGCAGACATAAGCGAGACATCATGTTCGCCGGAACGTCCGCCAAATAATACTGCAACGCGAAGTTTCTTTTCAGTCATACAACATCAATCTCTAGTCTCTTGTCTCCGATTACCAGTAAACAGTAATCAGTGAACAGTTACCAGTCTCCAACTAACTCAACTTCCAATTCCAGGTCAACATTAAATTTTGAAGCAACCGCTCCCTGTACCAAACGAATCAAGGCGCGAACATCTTCGGCCTTGGTTTCGCCATGATTTACAAAAAAATTTCCGTGCAGAGCGCTGATCTCAGCGTTGCCGATGCGCGTGCCTTTCAGGCCCGCGGCTTCGATCAAGCGCCCCGCATGATCGCCCACAGGGTTTTTGAACATGGAACCCATGCTCGCCCCGGGCGGCTGCGTGGCTTTTCGGCGTTCGCTGAATTGTTCGATTTTAACCGACACTTCCGCTTTCGTTGAATTTTTTAACCTCAACAAAGCCGAAAGTACTATTGCCTTTATCTCACCGCGTTTCATCACGCTGGTGCGATAGCCATAACCCATTTGCTCAACGGAAAATTTTTCGCGGCCATTCTTCGTCAACAACTCGGCATACATTAAATTACCAGATATATCGCCGCCGAACGCGCCTGCATTTCCATACACCGCGCCGCCCACCGTGCCGGGGACTGTGGCCGCCCATTCCAAGCCTGCCAATCCTTTGGATGCACAGCGATTTGCAAGATTACTCAAGACGACTCCCGCTTCACATTTAACTGTGGGGCTGTCTCCCGTTTCGAAGAGCGTTTCCTTCGCCTTGTTCAAAACCACCACCCCGCGCACGCCTTTGTCGCTGACGAGAACGTTCGAGCCGCCGCCCAGCACATGATATGGAAGCTCATGTTCCCAGAGCAACTGCATGGCCGCCGCGAATTCAGCCGCTGATTTGACAGTGACCAGCACATCCACAGGCCCGCCGATGCGCGCAGACGTGTACGGCGCAAGAGAGACATTCTCCTGCACGGCAGCGCCAAATTGCTGGCGCAACACATCCACTGCATGAACGGAACTGGTCATAATCATCACAATCAAGCTTTCTTTTCCAAATGTTCGATAATCTTCTTCAACGCCTGCGTTTGCACGCGCTCCTGCGGCTCGGCAGATTTGATCACAGCGGTCAACGCATTTTCGCGTTCGTCCTTTGCATGGACGAGGATCATCTTCAACGGAGGCAGGGCAATCACCTCGGCCCGGTCTTGAGGCGGGTGTTTTTCGTCAGCCATGCCTGTTTCACAATTCCTTCAAAAGCTCGGAACTGATTCGATCTGCATCGCCTGCGGAAAGGACAATGACAACGTCGCCTGAGCGGGTATGATTTAATAAATATTTTTTCGTATCATCCAACGAACCTAAATAGCGCGCGGATGGATGCGGCATGGCGCTGACCACCTCCGCGGAAGAGAAGCCCTGCCGGGCTTCACGCGAGGCGTAAATTTCAGTGACGAGCACTTCGTTGGCATCGGCAAAGGCGCGCGAGAATTCAAAGAACAAGGTCTGCGTGCGGGAATATGTGTGCGGCTGCCAGACCGCCCAAATGCGGCGGTTTGGATAACGCGATTTTGCGCCAGCCAATGTTGCGCGGATCTCCGTGGGATGATGGGCGTAATCGTCGATCACGACCACGCCATTGCGTTCGCCGCGCACTTCAAAACGGCGCCCCGTGCCGGTGAACTCACCCAACGCATCGGCAACTTCCTGCAATGGAAGCCCGATTGTCGCCGCAACCGAGAGCGTAGCCAGCGCATTGCGGATATTATGCTCGCCCGGCACCTGCAAGGAAACATGAATGGAAGAGGCGGACAACGTGCCTATATTGGTCATTGCAATAAAATCAAAGCCGCCGCGGTCATTGGGTTTGACCGCGCGCGCCTGCATCCATTGCGGGCTGTTAATCGTCATCTCACCTTGCAGGCTGTAGGAGACGACGTTCAATCCCTTGCGGCGCGCGTGAGACAGCAAGCTCACCGCGCCTTCATCCTCCGCGCAGACGATCAGCGAGCCGTCGGGGGGAAGCAAATCCACAAAATTTTGAAACGCCGAGTACATGTCATCGAATTTCGGGAAGATGTCGGGATGGTCGTGTTCGAGGTTGGTTACCACTTCAATCTGCGGTTTGAGGCCGAGGAACATGCGGTCATATTCGTCGGCTTCGATCACGAAGAGGTCGCCTTTGCCAGCATGGGCATTGACTTTCAGGTTATTCAGCGTGCCACCCACAATGAAGGATGGGTCACGCTTCATGGCATACAAGACCCAGGCGATCATGGCAGTGGTGGTGGTCTTGCCATGCGTGCCCGCCACGGCAATGCCTATTTTCTCAGACATCAACTGGCCGAGAAAATCCGAGCGTTTGTAGACGGGGATGCCAGCGTGCTTTGCCGCTACAACCTCGGGGTTGTCGTCCCCGATGGCGGAGGAACGGATCACCAGGTCTGCGCCGCCCACGTTGCGCGGATGATGCCCGATGTAGATGGCGACGCCGTCATTTTGCAAATCCACGGCAAATTGGGAGAGGGCGCGGTCTGAACCTGTCACTTCATAGCCGCTCTCTTTGAGCAGGCGCGCGATGGCAGAAAGCCCTGACCCGCCGATGCCGATGAAGTGAATTCGTTTCATAATTAGCTCCTAGCTGTTAGCTTTTGGCGATTAGCGAATAGCTAACAGCCAATTGCTAATCGCTAGATGTACACCACAATAATAAAAATAAGGATGATGATGACGGCAAAGTAAATGCCCGGCTCGCCTAAAAAGCGCGGGGGCATATAATTCATCATCCGTTCGATGGTTTCCACAATAGCCGGTTCGGTTGCACGGCTGACGATTTTGCTGTAGGGATAGTTTGCCACATGGTTGTTATACAGAACGGTTCCTGCAATGAAATAGCCATTCAGGCCGCCCAGCACCGCGCCGAAGAGGGCATCCTGCAAACGCTCACGCGCGGCCTTGGAGGCCAGCCGCGGAAGAGATACGGTTTGATATCCGAAATACACCAGGGCGGTCAGAATGAGAGTGCGGATCCAAAAAACAGAACTGGTGGTTTTATCCAGGTCGCGGACGAGGGGAATGTATTTTTCCAAAAGCAAATTAACGGCCAGCGCGGTGATGACGCTGAAAGCCACGAGCAATTCCTTTGCCCATCCGCGCATGGCCCCGATCACTGCAAAGAGCAGGACATACATCCAGAAGATATAAACGATACTCATCATAGGGGTTGCTCTCCTGCCAGTTCAACCAACTGGCTGGCAATCACTTTCGCCGCGTTGGGGTTGGATAATTTTTTCAGCGCGACTCGCATAGCTTCACGTTTGTTTTCATTCATCAACAGGTCTTTCAGCACTGGCAGGAGTTTATCTTCCAATACTTCATCCTGCAAGATGACTGCGGCATTCTTTTCGGCAAGATAATCGGCGTTGACTTTTTGATAACGCCAGGCATACGGATATGGCACGAGCACAGCGGGCAGGCTAAAGAAGGGATATTCACCCAGCGTGGATGCGCCAGCGCGGGAGAGGACCAAATCTGCGGCGGCGAGGGCGGCTCCCATTTCATGCGAGTAGGGCATGGCATGATATTGCGACTTCAACTGCGCGGGCAATGCCTGCGCGGCTTTTTCGATGACAGGCCAATCCAATAAACCTGTGAGGTGAATGACCTGCGCGATCTCTAAAATTTCTTCGAGATGATTCAAGACGGCCATGTTGATCGAGCGCGCGCCTTTGCTTCCGCCAGTGACAAGTAATATGGGCTTGGCCGCATCCAGCCCAAAGTGTCCAGTCGCTTTTTCGCGGGACCAAGCTGAGAGGTCCGCACGAAGCGGGTAGCCTGTGACGGTGATTCTCTCAAGGCGTGAAAAATATTTTTTCGAGTCGGGAGCGGTCACAGTGACGACATCCGCAAAATTGGAAAGGAATTTGAGCGCAAGGCCTGGCTCGATATCCGGCACATACAATACGGTTGGAATGTTTCGGCCAGCCAGCGCCATGGGCGCGGCGACGAAACCGCCGGTGAAGAAGAGCACATCGGGTTTGAAGTTACGCAAAATGCGGCGGGACTCAAAGACTCCGCGTGTGAGCTTGGCAAGGTTGCCGGGCAAGGCGCGCAGACCAACGCCATGCACGCCTGCGGCTGGAACAGAACGATAGGCAATGCCTTCGCGCTTCACGAGTTCCTCTTCCATGCCGCCTTCACCGCCGACCCACAGGGTTTGCAGGTTGAAGGTTGAAGGTTGGGAAGAGGTTGAAGGTTGAAGGTTGAAGGTTGAAGGCTGAAAGCTGAAAGCTGAAGGCTGAACTTTTGAACCTGCAACATGTAACCTTTCAACCTGCAACTTTTTCAACGCTTCGAGAACGGCGAGTGCGGGATACACTCCGCCGCCCGTTCCACCAGCGCAAATTAGCAACCGCACTGTAAGACCTCCATTCTTCATCTGTTGTTGTGCCATCGCCAGCCTGACGCGAGATATTAAATAAAATGCCCAACGCCGCCAGTGTGGTGACGAGGTTCGAACCGCCCGCGCTGACGAAGGGCAAAGCGTTTCCTGCAAACGGCATCAGACCAACCATCACCGCCATGTTGATCAGCGCTTCCATGCCGATCCAAATTACCAAACCGGAAGCAAGCAGGGTGCCAAGCATATCTGGCGCGCGGCGGGCGATGACCAACCCGCGCCAGACGAGAAAACCATATAAACCAATCAACGCAACCGAGCCGAACCAGCCGAGTTCTTCAACAACGACTGCAAAAATACTGTCGGTGGGCGGCACGGGCAAACCAGTGAGTTTGGATTGCGACTGCCCCAACCCCACGCCGAACCATCCGCCGTTGACAATGGCTTCGAACGAACGGCGCACATGGTATGAAGCCTGCAACGGGTCTTTGAGTCCCGCAAGGAAATCACCCACGCGTTGTTGGCCCGTGAGGCTGATGGACGCCACCAGCCATGCGGCAATGAATGCAACGATCAGCAGGCCGCCGATCTGTTTCAAATCACCGCCTGCCAAAAAGAAAAGCAAGCCTCCCAGAACAAGCACGGTCGCGGCAGCGCTCAAATCGGGCTGCTGATAGATCAACCCGCCCACCACACCGAGGATCACGCCGAGCGGAATCAAACCAAAGGAAATATCGTGCAACTGCTGGCGCTTTGCATACAACCAAACGGCAAGATACATAATTGAGATCAATTTCGCCAATTCAGATGGCTGTACCGAACCCGCAATGAAAGAGCGTTTTGCGCCGAAGCGAATCTCGTTCATCAACAGCACGCCCATCAGCAAAACAATCGTCAATGCCAGGGCGGGCACAACCAGTTTGCGCCAGTGATGATAATCAAAGAATGCAAGGAAAATCGCGACGACCAATCCCAGCCCAAGCCAGGTCAATTGGCGGGTGAACATATACATCGGGTCATCGTACGCGCCGAGAGAAAAATCCCACGAGGCCGAGTACAACATCAACAACCCAAAGACCATCAGCGCCACTACCGAGACCAGCAGCGGCATGTCGAAGCCGCGCAAAAATCCTGCGGGGCTGTGCGAAGAATACGAGTGTTGCTCCTTTACGAAAGTTCGAGTACCCATTTTCTAAAAAATTCTCCTCTCTCTTCAAAATCCTTGAACTCATCATAACTCGTGCCGCCCGGCGAAAACAGGACGATATCTCCTGCGCTGGCGACTTCTGCGGCAAGGACGACGGCTTGCTTAAGAGTCTCTGCGCGATGAATGTCCACGCCTCTCTCCCCGCCGACAGTTGATACGGTTTTCTGAATCATATCCGCCGCCTCGCCAAAAACCACCAAATGATCCACGCGTTCACAAATCAATTTTGCAATGTCGCCCCACGGCAGATTCTTATCCCGCCCGCCGAGCATCAACACAATCGGCTCATTGAACGCATTAATATCTGCCATACTTCGTTCGGGCGCAGTCGCAATCGAGCCGTTGTACCAGTACACGCCACGCAATTCACGGACAAGTTCCAGCCGATGCCGCACCCCGCGAAATTCCTCTGCGGCTTCGAGCATGTCATCCAGTTTGAAACCCGCCGCATGACCGATGGTGAATGCGGCAAGCACGTTCGCCACATTATGGTCGCCGCGCAATTGAATTTTTTCACGCAACAACAAAGGCAGGTAGGCATGTCCATCGCGCAGGTTCAACAATCCATCGTGTAAATAGGCGCCGTTCAAATTCTGATCCAGATCGTGCAGGCTGAAGGTCAGCAAATTACCTTTCACTTTATCGCGCAAACTCCACGCGCCTTTATCATCTTTGCCAAGGATGGCTGTATCTTTTTCAGTCTGAAATTCCAGAATCCGCGACTTGGCATTCGTGTACGCTTCCATCGTGCCGTGACGGTCCAAATGGTTGGGCGTGATATTCAGGATGGCGGCGATATTCGGCGAGATGGTCATCTGCTCCAATTGAAAGGATGACAGTTCCAGAATGGCAATGTCATCGGCTGTCATCTCGTCCACGTAGTTGATGAGCGGGTCACCGATGTTGCCGCCGACGAAAACCGAATTCTGAATTCTGAATTTTGAATTCTGAATTGAAAGTTTCGCCATCTCACCCACCAGCGTTGTGGTCGTCGTCTTGCCAGCCGAGCCGGTGATGCCGATGGTTTTGCAGGGGGCGGCTTCCATGAAAATTTGAGAGTCGTTGGAAAGCGGAATGCCGCGTTTGACGGCTTCCTGCACGATGGGCAATGTCAACGGGACGCCGCCAGAGAGGCAGAGCACATCGGCCTTGTCCAATAATTCCAACGGATGCCCACCGACTGCCCACTGCACGGTCGTATCCGCGAGGGATGTACGGGCGGCGGATAATTCGTCCGCATGGCGCGAGTCACTCAAGGTCACGTTTGAGCCGTGACGAGAGAGCCAGCGGGCAAGGGCGAGGCCTTGTCTCGCTGCTCCGAGAATGAGGGTGTGGGTGTTGGTCCAGTTGGTCATAATTTTCCATCGTCATTGCGAGGAGGGCGCTATTCCCGACGAAGCAATCTCCGTCACAGTGTATGAGATTGCTTCGGGCTGTCGCCCTCGCAATGACGAAATATTTAAACCTGCGAAAGTCCTATTCCGACCAGCGCGGCCATCAGGCCGATGAGCCAGAAGCGTTGAACGACCTGGGTTTCGCTCCAGCCGAGTAATTCAAAATGCAAATGGATGGGCGCCATTTTGAAGAAGCGTTTGCCTTTGGTCATTTTGAAATAGCCGATCTGGATCACCACGCTGAGCATTTCTGCAAGCGGGATGATTCCGATGACCAGCAGCATGGGCCACTGCCCCGTCATCAACGCGATGACGGCCAGCGCCGAGCCTAAGGCCATGGAGCCTGTGTCTCCCATGATGAGTTCGGCAGGATGAACGTTAAACCATAAAAAGCCAAACAGCGCGCCGACCAAAATAAAGCAGAAGCGCGCGATATACACCTGTTCCTGGATCAATGCAATGCCGCCAAAGGCCGCAATGGCTGTGGCGGCGATTAAACCTGCCAGGCCATCCAGGCCATCGGTGAAATTAACGGCATTTGATTCAGCCACAATGATGAAGGCGGCAATCGGCACATAAATCCAGCCAAGTTCCACTTCAAAGAACAAGCCGGGAAAATACATATCCGGCACATCAACCATATATTTCAAAACATAAGCCGTGGCAATCGCCAGAATCACCTGGAATAGGAACTTGGTGCGGGCGCGCATCCCATCGCCTTTGCGCTTGCCGTGGATGCCTTCCCAATCGTCCACTGCGCCGAGGATGGCAAACCCAGTCATGACTGCCATTGGCAAAAGAATGGAGCGCCCTACCCCGCCTCCAGAGATACCGATCAATGCGACCGCATTCAATAAACCGGTCAACAACAGCACCGGCAAAATGAACATAACGCCGCCCATGGTGGGCGTGCCCATCTTTACGCGGTGGGCATCAGGCTCCTCCACGCGGATGATCTTGCCAACTTTGAAATGCCGAAGAATACGAAGCAAAGGCCCGCCCCAAATGGCGGTCATGATGAAAGCCAGCCCAGCCAGGCTGAGGGATAGCGCGATCTGTCTCATGACTTGACCTCCAGGGCGGCAGTGATGCGATCCATGCGCAAGCCGTGAGAACCTTTGATAAGAACGGCATCGTTCGAGGTGAGGTTTTTATTCAACCAATCCACGATTAGATCCGGAGTTTCAAATTCAAAAACATGGCTGGGTTTCATGCCAGCGCGGCGCGCGGCATCTGCGATCATGCGCGCGCGGGCGCCCAGGGTGAGCAAAGTCTTTGAGACCTGGGCGGCGCGCATGCCCACCATTTCGTGCCCCTGCTTTTCGTAGGGACCGAGTTCCAGCATGTCGCCAAGCACGGCAATCTTGCGTCCGTCCATTTCATCGAGCAAATTCAAAGCGGCCAGCATGGATTCGGGGGAGGCGTTGTAGGTGTCATCGAGGATCAACGCGCCGCTGCCACTGCGAACTGCCACAAGGCGTAATTGTGCGTGTCCGTGGGAAAGGCCTTCGAATATTTCCTGCCAGTGCAAGCCATCGTTCAATCCAACGGATGCGGCGCGCAAAGCAGTATGAACGGAGTGCCGCCCAATCATGGGGATGTGTGTGTGCAGGGTCTCGCCTTTGTAGTGCAGGCGGAAACGAATACCGTCCAAACCAAGTCCTTCGATCTGGTCAGCCCACAGGTCGGCTTCAGGGGAAAGGCCGTAGAAGAAGACCCGCGCTTTGGATTTCTCTTCCATTCTGCGGACCCAGGGATCATCAAAGTTGAGGATGGCAACCCCGTCCGATGGAAGGGAATGGATCAATTCGCTTTTCCCTTTTGCAATGGCTTCCTGCGAACCTGCGCGCTCGGCGTGGACGGTGCCGACGTTCGTGACAACCCCGATTTGAGGCTGGGCAATATCGCAGAGGAATTGAATTTCGCCGGGGACGTAAAATCCCATTTCGAGCACGGCGCGTTCGTAGCCCTTGCCAAGTTTTAAAATGGTAAGCGGCAGGCCGATCTCGTTGTTCAAATTGCCGAGGTTTTTCAGTGTGCGGTAGCGCACCCCAAGCACTTCGGCAATCATTTCCTTGGTGGTGGATTTTCCAACACTGCCGGTGATGCCGACCACACGCAAATCCAGTTTGCGGCGCCAGAAGCGGGCGATCTGTTGCAGGGCAGAGATGGTGTTGTCGACGCGCAGGCAGAGGGTAGAATCAAGCGTCAGCGGAGAATCAGCCGATAGACCGCCGCGCAGGTCAAGGGTCGGGAAAGAGGCGGGAACATCCTTTTGAATTAAAGCAAAAGATGCCCCCCTCTTGAATGCATCGGCAATAAAATCATGCCCGTCCACTTTTTCACCGGGGATCGCCACAAAAAGCGAGCCGGGAATCACCTGGCGCGAATCAATGGCGGCTTCGGTGATGACCGCGGCGGCGTTCGGAGCGTGAACCGATGTGAGGGCTTCAAGGGCGTCGGCAAGTGTGAGCATGTTATTTGGCTACGAGTTGCTGGCGAATATAGTCCGGAGGAATATTCAAAAGGATGACGGTTTTCTCGGCCATTTCGGCAAAGACGGGCGCGGCGGTTTCTGAACCCCAAATGGATTCAGACGGGCGCTCGAGCCAGACGTAGATCATGAACTGCGGGTCATCCACGGGGCCCCAGCCAATGAACGAGGTGTTGGTTTGGGTTGTATCGTAAAACCCACCGACTGGGATTTGCGCGGTGCCTGTTTTGCCGGCAATGCGGTAGCCGGGCACAAGCGCAAGCGACGCTTCCGATTCAAGCGAAATGGCGAGCATTTCCGAAAGCGTATCTGCGGTGGCTTCGGAAACGGGCGAGCCAGCAAATTGCGCGGGCACGTTGTACTGGCGGCCATCGCGCACCATGGCGTACAACGCATGAGGCATGACCATGCGTCCGTTGTTTGCGATGGATGAGACAGCCATCATCATCTGCATGGGCGTGGCGGTGACGCCCTGACCGAAGGAATTTGTGCCGAGGTCAACGGGATACCAATCCGCATCGCCCGGGACTTTGAGCCTGCCACTGACTTCCCCTTCCATATCCACGCCTGTGAGATGACCAAAGCCAAAGGCATTCATGTAATCGTAAAAGATTCCCGCGCCCATTTGCGAAGTGATGGTGACCATGCACACGTTGAGCGAATGTTGTAGACAACCGACCATGTTCTGCACGCCCCACGGCTGTTGATCCCAATTCTGGATGGTGACTCCGCCAATGAGGATCGAGCCGGTATCGAGGTAGCTTGTGTTGGGAGTTACCGTGCCACTGTCCAATGCAGCGGCCATGGTAAGGATTTTTGTCACCGAGCCTGGTTCGTACGGTTTTGAAATGGCCGTGTCGAATTCGCTGGACTTGTCGAAGATGACGTTGTAATTCCAGAACTGATTCAAGTCCATGCGGCGGGAGGCGGCCATGGCGAGCAATTCGCCGTTACGCGGGTCCATCACAACGATGGCGCCGCCTTGCGCGCCATATGTCAGGAGAGCGTCGTCCAATATTTCTTCAGCCGCAGATTGCAGGTCGCGATTGATGGTGAGGATGAGGGTGGTGCCATTCTGTACGCGGGGAATCTCGAAGGCTTTGTTTGGGTCCGCGGGGACAAGCACCTGCACGGCGTTGCCCGAAAGCAGTGTGTCATATTTCCCTTCGATTCCAAAATAGCCGCGTCCCTCGCGGGTGACAAAGCCAATGATGTTCGAGGCCAGCGCATCTTCGGGATAACTGCGCTGGGGATGCGCTTTGAATTGCAGGCCGGTCAACCCGCCCAATGTGCCTTCGGGGGCTTGTTCCTGCAAAGCCTTTTTCAACTCCTGAAGATTGAACGCCTGCTGCGCTTCGATAAAATCTGCAATGACGATGTAGGAAAGGCTTTGCGGCGGATTGTTGATCACATCCAGAATCTGGTTGTAATCCATGTTTAGTTCCGCGCTGACGGCAAAGGCAATGGCGTGTGGGTCGCGCACGGTGTTCAAGTCTACGCCGATCTCGTAGATGGTTTTGTTGCCAGCCAGCAAACGTCCGTGGCGGTCGTATATCTCGCCGCGGTCGGGGTAAAAGGTCTTCAATTCGTAGGCGTAGTTTTGCGCCTGCTGGCTGAAAATGGCAGCCTCGGCGCTGTTTTGAATGCGGGTCATCTGCACGATGATGGCAAGCGCGACCACTCCCATCGCGCTGATCAACACCTGGGTACGGCGCGCATATTGTTGTCTCATTGCATTCCCTGTGAGGAAGAAATCTTTTCATCCATCCAATCCAACAGCGATTGGTTGTATTCCGGGGCAATGGTGAGCGCGCTCAATTGCAAATGCTGGGTTGCGCTTAAGATGAACGGCTCGGGTTCGGAATAGCCGGGCACCACCAGATATTCCACTTCATCTGATTCTATCGGGCGGAAACCAAGTTCGAGCGCGCGGCTTTCCATGGCGCTGGCGGAAGTCAATGACGCAAGCTGTGTCTGCAAGTCACCGCTCACCTGCTGGCTGATGGTGATCGAATAGGTCAAATCCTGAATTTCGCGCCCGGCAATGGCGGCTTGTGATGTCACAATTAGATAAAGAGCCGCAACCATGGCAAGCGTAACCACGGCAAGCAAGGCGCCGCCGACCCACTGGCGTTGAATGCGCCAGGGGGCCACCTTGTAAGCATGAATGTAGTGGGTTACGTTTGGTATGTTCATGGTTTTGTGTCTCGTATGTCATTGCGAGGGCGATCTTGTTCTTTGCCCGAAGCAATCTCCAACATTTGCGGCTGGGATTGCTTCGTCGGAAAGAGCAAGAGCCCTCCTCGCAATGACGTTACAGCTTCTCAACAACTCTAAGTTTTGCGCTGCGCGCGCGCGGGTTTTCTTTTACTTCTTCATCGGTAGGCAATATCGGCTTCTTATTCACCAATTGCACAACAGCCTTACGTTCCACTTCATAAATTCTTTCGTAAGGCGGATTGACGAGTTCTTTGCTCTGCTCTCGAAAATATTCCTTGACGATGCGGTCTTCCAAAGAGTGGAAGGAAATTACCGCGCATCTTCCACCTGACCTGAGAGCTGATACAGCTTGCGGAAGCGTGATCTCCACTGAGGCCAATTCCTCGTTGACAGCGATGCGCAGGGCTTGGAAAGTCTGCGTGGCAGGGTGGACGCGATCCCCTCTTCGGGGAGATGCTTTTTCGATGACAGCAACCAGCTCACGGGTAGTGCGAAGCGGTCTGTTCATCACAATGGCTTTGGCGATCTTGCGCGAGTCGCGATCCTCGCCGTAGCGGAAGATGATGTCGGCGAGCTCCCGTTCATCAAAGGTGTTGACGATATCTTCCGCGCTCATCGTGGCGTTGATGCCAAACCGCATATCGAGCGGGCCATCCTGCATGAAGGAGAAGCCGCGTTCGGCATTATCGAACTGCATGGACGATGCGCCGAGGTCGAGGACGATGCCGTCAATCACATCCCATTTTAAAGAAGCGAGTTGTTCGGCAAGGGTAATGTGGGAGGCTTGCACGAGATGAATGCGCTTTTCGTAAGGAGCCAAGGTCTCACGAGCGAGCGCCAAAGCCTGCGGGTCTACATCGAGACCGAGCAAAAGCCCATCTGGCGTGCAAGCCTCCAGTATCCCGCGAGCGTGTCCGCCCGCGCCCAGAGTGCCATCCACATACCGCCCGCCATTGCGAGGTTGCAGAGCGTGTATAATCTCTTGGTAAAGTACAGGTTTGTGTTGCATTCGTTGTGCTCCTGGCGGCGTCCTCGCCGCCGAGGACGGCGGCAAGAGCACAATTTATGATTTCGTTTTCGACAGATCCAGCGTCGAGAAGCGCGCGTTGTTTGCTTCGGTGTCCTGAAGCTGGGTCATTTGTTCGCTCCAGGTCGCGGGTGTCCACACTTCAAAGTACTCGCCCTGCCCTGCCACAACCAGTTCACCGTTCTCTATTCCAAGAAAAGCGCGCAGGTTTTGCGGAACGAGGATGCGCCCAACCTTATCCGCTTCGATGGGATAGGCGTTGGAAAGGATCAAGCGGCGCAGCAAACGGGCGGTCGGGTCGGCCAGGTTCATGGCTTCGATGCGCTCGTAGACCTGTTTGAAATACGTCTCAGTCATTACCATGAGACATTTGTCAAAACCCTGTGTGATAAATGCGCCACCTTCCAACAACTCACGAAAGCGCGCTGGTATCATCAGGCGGCCCTTGTCATCGAGGTTGTGTTGGAACTGGCCTAAGAACATTTGTGCTACTTATCCTTTTAATAGACGAACGCCGGGCATCCCGGCGTCCTTACCACTTTCTACCACTTCTTCCCACATTATACGCTTTTCGAGGGAAAAATCAAGTGGGCTAGTACTTTTTTTCTCATATCAAAGGCATTGCTGACTCATGAAAACCTCCCCCACCTTCACCCTGCTCGAAGCCGATGACTGGCGAGACTATGAATTACTGGATTCAGGCGACGGCCAAAAGCTCGAACGCTTTGGCAAATACATTTTTTCGCGTCCTGAATCCCAAGCCATGTGGAGCCGCGCGCTCCCTGCCTCAGAGTGGAATAATGCCCACGCTATGTTTCAACCCTCGGGCGAGGAAAGCGGCGGGCATTGGGATTTCAAAAAGAAAGTCGATGAAAAATGGATGATGACTTATGGGGATTTAAAGTTCTGGGCGATGACAACACCCGGCCGCCACCTCGGCGTGTTTCCTGAAGTCGCTTCTCACTGGGACTTTATGGCTGATGCCGTCCGAAAGGCAGGTCATCAACCGAACATTCTCAACCTATTTGGGTACACAGGTTTGGCTTCTCTTGCAGCGGCGGCGGCTGGCGCACAAGTGACTCATGTAGATGCATCCAAGAAATCTGTCAGTTGGGCGCGCGAGAACCAGGAATTGTCTGGATTAAAAGAAAAGCCCATCCGCTGGGTGGTGGAGGACGCCATCAAATACGTCCAACGTGAAGAGAAGCGCGGCGTGAAATATGATGGCATCATTCTCGATCCCCCGAAATTCGGGCGCGGACCCAAAGGCGAAATTTGGGAAGTGTACAAGTCCCTGCCCAACTTATTGGACATGTGCCGCGCCTGCCTAAGCGACTCTCCCCTTTTCGTGATCGTCACGGTCTATGCCGTGCGCGCATCCGCCATCCATGTGGCGCAAGCCGTGGATGAAATGATGAAGAAATTCAAAGGTGATGTTGACAGCGGTGAGCTGGTGACGCGCGAAAAAAGCGCAAACCGCCTGCTTTCACAGGCGGTCTATGCAAGGTGGTCTGCCAAATAAAAAATCTCCGAGGCTCAACACCTCGGAGATTTTTTATCCACTGCTATCCGCTGCTGCTGCTACTTGTACTGCTGGCGCTTCCCCCGCCACTGCTCTTGCTGCTGCTCGTGCTTGTAGCAGGCGATGTTATTTTCTTCAACAGGTCATACCAGAAGGATGATCCCTGTGAGACAGCCGCGGCTGTCAGACTTAGCCCAACTACTTTCAATAGGACGAACAAAGCCCAGTCCCCGGCATTGGCGCCAGCCGCAGGGCGTTCCGTTTGCCACCAACCGATCTTAATGGATAGGTCTCCAAGTTCCTTAAAAAGTTCATCCAGGCTTGCTTCTGTGCCTTCCCGCGCCACAACCATCTCCGCCTTGGCGGCAGCGATGGCGCGCAACTCTGCATTATTCCACAAGGCTCTGGCAAGCTGAATGCTGTCTGTACCAAACAGCAGGGTCACCGCCACAGAAAGCATGATCACAAAACTGCGGGCATTCGCACGGAAAGTAGCTGCCGCCTGCTCAAGGATGCCTGAAAAATAAGTCGTTGTACGAGAACGCAAATCCTCGATTTTAGTAACACCCTGCGTAATCCAACTGATCATTGCCATTTTTCCATCAGAATCGGGCAGCTTATCGATAATTTCAGCCAATTGAGCAAGGCTTAATTGCTTGTTGTCCTTCTCTGCTGTCAGCCCGATCATATCAAAGTATGCATCCACGAGAGTTGCCACCGGTACTTTCTCGATCATTTTTGGCTCGGTAGCAGACTTGAACAGACTCAGGAAGCTCTTATAACGAATGGGGCGCTGGGCTTCCAATTGAGGAAGTTTAAGCAGATCATCCACCTTTTTATCTCCAACGAGGGCGATCAGGTAGCGTTTCAAAGCCACACCGCGCGTTTCCAATGCCTCGTTGATCCACTGCGTCACCAACGAGACTATCGACCCCAGAATGTAATATACCAATATAAGGCCAATTGCAACTTCAAGAACCTGTGGAATAGTCATAAGTTTCTCCTGTATCGATGTTAATTGTGCTGATCGTATAATCCGCTTAATGCGCGGAGTTTTCCAACTCTTCCAGCCAATCCAACGGCCTGCCCCAGCGCTTGCGTTCATTCACTGCGGGTTGATCCTTCTTTGGCCTGTCCCATTTTGGGCCAGGCGGGCCAGACTCTTCCTTCAACATACTTTTTACACCCCACAATCCCTTATATTGTACCCATTCCGGTTCAGGATTCAAGAGCACACGGCTCCACTCCTTAACCTTTGGGCGGGTTGTCTTACGGTCAGACATGACACGCTTCAAGTAGCTGCTGGATTTAACAACACCCTCGCGCAAGTTATCCCCTTGCATTCCAAGGCGAAAACCATCCCCCGAAGCAAGCTCCATGGGCAGGCTCACAACATAATGATCGGCCTCATCGCGCATATAAATGAACGCATCCTCTGCAAAGAAGTGAGTGCGTTGAGCCTGCAATTCCTTTATAGCGATCTGCCTTGCCTTTTGACTCGGGTTGATCAGCATAAAAATATAATGGATCCAGCCGTCCAGCCTGAAAAGGATGCGCTGCAAACGGCCTGGCTTATACATGCTCGGCGAACGGATCACCTCGGGCTTGCTGTAATTTGCATGAGACCCCAAGGCAACGTAGACAACAGGATGCATCGTCTCATTCCCCAGTTTATCCAGAGCTTTACTCGTTGTCTCCCATTTTTCAATATTCCCCGCTCCATGCTGCGAAAATAAAACAGCATACGGGGTGTCATTCTTTAAATAGACCGCCGTCATCTCCCAATCCCCTTCGTGATGATTCATCCCATTGGCCGCAAGACGCCAGTCATTGAAGGCATAGAAAAAATGATATTGCAGGATCGTCCATTGATTGTTTGCCTTATCCGTCTCATGCAAAACACGGCCATAATAGACCGGCTGCTGATCTTTCTCGAGGATCTTTGCATATTGATGATACGCATCCTGGGCAATTCTCTCCGTGGCTTGTGAGAGCATATCCATGACAAGGCCCGGTCCTTCAGGGATAATATGGTCCAGAATGAACTTCATGGTGCGAACAGACATGTAAAACAGAATCAGCAGGTACATGGGCAGCAACACCAAATATTCCACTGCAATACCGATTGTACGATTTGGATGAAGAAAAAACAAGATCGGCGCAATTTCCAGCGCAATAAAAAAGAAGGCAGCCACAGCGGCAGGGATGATCCGCAGCCGGATCGGAGATGCAACCATAAAAATGACAAGCGCCGCGGTCAGGGAAACAGCCAGCGCAATTTCCACACCCATCAATCCAGCAAACCACCCCAAAGCGCCGATGCCCAAAGCCGATGCAGCCCCCCACCAGATCCACGCATCCGAGTCGCCGAGCGGGTTATTTACAAATCGCAAATAAAACTGTTCGCTTTTCAATTCCCCCATATGATCCACAAGCGACTCATTCAAATGGGAGATCGTCTCCACCGCTCCCTTTGGCCCGCTCGGAAACAATTTGCACATTTCCAAATACGGCTCCACCGCCATCGGAAAAAAACGCTCGCTCTTCGCAAAGCGTAAAACGGGTTCATATTTTTCGAGCAATTCGAGATCGTTCATGCTGCCTCGTCATGGTATAACCGCCGTTATGAACATTCAACATCTAAAGCAATCTTTTGCATTCCATTTTAACTCCGAATCCAAAATTATCGTCCGCGCGCCGGGGCGGGTTAATTTGATCGGAGAACACACCGACTACAACGACGGCTTTGTCCTGCCCATGGCAATCGACCGCGCCGTCTGGCTTGCGCTTCGTCCGCGGGATGATGGACGGTTGCGCATCCATTCATTGGATATGCAGCCCGCGCCTCCTCCTTCGACTGGCGCTCAGGACAACCCGACGCCTGATTCTGTTTTCGAAGTACATTCCCTCACGAAAGGCAGCGGCTGGCTCGAATATCCCAAAGGGGTCGCATATCATTTAATGAAGGCGGGCTATGAATTGAACGGCTTTGACGCCGTGATAACAGGCGATATCCCTCGCGGGGCAGGCTTAGCCTCCTCCGCCGCTGTGGAATTGGCATTCGCCCGCGCATTCGCCGCAGTCTCTGGGTTTGAGTGGGATGCGCCAAGAATGGCACAGATCGCGCAAAAAGCCGAGAACGAATGGGTCGGCGTCCACTGCGGAATAATGGATCAAATGGCAGGCGCGGCAAGCAAGGAAGGCCACGCTTTATTTTTGGATTGCCGCTCGCTGGAAATTCAGCACGTGCCCCTGCCAAAGAGTATCTCCATCGTAGTCCTCGATACATCCACAAGGCGCGGGCTGGTGAACTCAGCCTACAACGAAAGGCGCACTCAATGCGAAGAAGCGGCGCGTTGGTTTGGAGTGAAAGCGCTGCGTGATGTAAGTGTAAGTGAATTTACAAGAAAGAGGAAAGAGGAAAGAGGATGGAGTGAGATTGTGTTAAGACGAGCCAGGCATATTGTCACCGAAAATGCGCGGGTTCTCGAAGCGATTGAGTTAATGAAGGCTGGAAATGTAAAAAGGCTTGGAGAGTTGTTCAATGCCAGCCATGACAGCCTGCGGGATGATTTTGAAGTGACGAACAGTGCGCTCAACATCATGGTCGAATGTGCGCGTGAGCAAAGCAGTTGTTACGGTGCGCGCATGACGGGCGCAGGCTTCGGCGGCTGCGCTGTGGCGTTGGTGAAAGAGGAAAATGCCGCAGAGTTTGTCCATGCTGTTTCAGCGGTATACAGGCAAAGGGCGGGGTTGGAGGCGGCGGTTTACGTCTGCAAAGCAAGCGAGGGAGCAAGCCTCATGCTGGGATAAAAAATTGGACACATGGCTGTGTCCAATTTTTTATTAGGTGTATGCCATCTGTTCCACTTCAACGGGGCGTTTGCGCTGTTGGCGTTTGATGATCTTTTCAGCGGCTTTGATGGTCTGGCGTTTCTGGCCCGAGCGGATGATCAGCTTCATGAATTTGTTGTGATTGATATTCTTATCATTCATGAGCGAAAAATCTGCAGAGCCTGGCTCGTGCGGCGGATAGAAAATGCCGCAGTTGGGGTTGATCTCCAGCATGTAGATTTCGCCGTTTGCGTCCATGCGGTAATCACAGCGGGCGTATCCGTTGCCGCCCAGTTCGTTGAAGACGCGCAGGGTCTGCTCACGAAGAATCTTTTCGATCTTCGGGTCTGTGACCGCAGCCACAGACATTTTTTCGTATTCGACCCATTTCATTTCATAGTGTTTGAAGGATTCGCCCTGGGGAAAGATGAATTCAACAGGTTTGACGGTAATGGGCTTGTCGATATTATCAGGGTCTTCTGCGATCAGGCAGGTGAACTCGCGGCCTTCGATAAATTCTTCGATCAGGGCGCGGCCAAACTCCTCGACATCGACTGCAATTTGTTCGCGGAGTTGTTCGATGTTTTCCACGCGGGATTTGCGGCGAATGCCAACGCTGGCGTATCCGTGCGGCGGTTTGACCAGCATGGGGAATTTCAAACGCTTCGCAACCTTTTCAGCATCCTCTGCGCGATTGACGAAAACCCAATTGGGCGTGGGAACCGAAACGCGCCTTGCGGCATTTTTCATTTCATCGCGTGTGGGGTCGAAGAATTTCGAATCTGCGCCTGTGAATGCAGCATTATATTTTTCGAGCGCATGAACAAGGGCAATTCCAGACAGCGCGTCATCGGGTGTGCCGTCGCACAAATTGATAAAGACCTCCACGCCTTCGTCCATTAATGCCTTGATCTGTTTTTCGACATTCGACGGTTCGACATGATGCTGCTTCCAGCGATACCCCTTCATGTATGCCGATGGGTCATACGGAATATCGTCAGCGTCTGGCGTGCTTGCTAATACGCAAATGTACATGATTTTTCCTTTGTTGTCTTTCTGTTATGCTTTTATTTTTCGATTCGATGTCAACGAATCATGTTTTGTGTGTTTATATTTTTCATTCGACATATACCGATGAATCATTAATCATTATGATGTGTTTATTTTATACAACTATTGATTTATGTAAAGGTTTTTGGGCATACAATTATCTTAAAATATCAAGGCGTTATTTATGTTTTAGCAATTGAATTTATAAATTTATAAATTTCTTTTCTCTACCGTACAAAATAAAGTAATTTCGTCATTGCGCGCCGCCCAAGGGCAAAAGCGGCGGCGCGCAATGACGGATGTACGGTAGTGAAAATTTCTTTAAGGTTTTTAATGTTTTAAGAATCAAGGATGGGCGGCTTGCCCATCCTTGATTCTTTTATGATAAAAATCACGGCTCCATAAAAATTTTATTTATAAAACTGCGGCAAATGTTCCTTGTATGTATCCAGGTAATCATCAAGGATATTTTTTGCGGTATCCATATCGCTGATGACGGGATCGAGCAGCAGGCAGTGCAATGCTTTTTCGCGGCTGCCTTCTACAGCAGAGTCAACACCCAATTGCGCGATCATTAATTCACGGCGGCATAATTCCGCAATGGGTTCGGGTAAATTACCCACATGCACGGGATGAATCCCTGCCCCATCGACGTGGGCTGGCGTTTCGACAATTGCGCCAAGCGGCAGGTTTGCAATTTGACCGGCATTGGGAAGGTTTGCGGCAAGATGATAATGACTGCCTGCATACGCAATGTTCGCGATCATCTCCAACGCGCCTTCCGAGTCTGTTTCGAGCAGGCTTTCGATGGTCCTATTGCCATTTGCCATTTCATTTAATCTGTCCAGGCTGAAATCGCGCAGGCCAGCCATCACCTGCCAATCATACAGGCGGATGTTGAATTTTTCCCAGGGCTTGGTGACGGGGTCGCTCATCCACGGGAGGTATTCGCAGAGATGGGTATCTCCGGGAACCGGGAACAGGCCGAAGTCACGAAAGATGCGCCGCGTGAGCGGCTCAAATTGTTCATCGAGTTCAAAGAATCGTTTCCGCAGCAGTGGATATAAATCCTCGCCTGTTCGTTTGTCGTGGACGGAAACGATCCACGAAAAATGATTCGTGCCAGCGGCGCGGATGTCCACCAATGGGACGGTTTGCCGCATGACTTCATGTTGAAGCGGATGCTGGAGGATGTCCGCGTGCATACCTTCGAGACCCTCAGGGATTTGAATGCCGAGGTCTTTGGCAAGCGCAACGCCCACCATGCCATAGCCGCTATAAATTTGATGACACAAACCCACAACCTTTATTTTGCTGTGACGATTGACGAGATCGCAAATGCGCACCATGGGATTGGTGAAGTTGATAAACCACGCATTGGGACAAGCCTGCTCCATATCACGGACAATTTCCAGCACGGGCTTGACGTTGCGCGCGGCATGGATAAAACCGCCAGGCCCGCCATTTTCGGCATACGGTTGACGCACGCCGTATTTAATCGGGATTTCAAAATCGGATTTCCACAATTCTTCACGCGGGCCTACTTCAATGGCAGAGACAACGAAGTTCGTTCCTTCAAGCGCATCCATGTGATGAGTGTGCGCGGTGATGATGAATTTCGAATCCCATTCCTTATTCAAGCGATTCGCAAGCCTGTGGACAATATCGAGGCTTTGCGCATTTCGATCCACGAGGCGAAGCGTGGAGCCGTGCAGTTTTTTGGAACGCAACAATGCCGAGAGAGTGTTTTCTCCAAATGAAGCGCTGCCTGCGCCGATGACAGTGATCGTGGTCATGTAAGTCTCCTTTTATGAAAGTGCATCGCACCCACAGCATGGTTATAAAAACAAAGCACGCTGAATCTTATCCAGCGTGCTTATTGTACAACCATCGGGTGAATTGTTATTTTATTTTGATCTGCACTTCCGCCGTCATCCCCCAGAGTAAACCATCGGGCTGTTCATCTAGTTCAATCGTGACGGGGTAGACCACATCCCCGCCGACGGTTTCAGGGATGGGTGAAATTCGAATCACTTTGCCCGTGACGGTCACATCCAGGGCTTCGATGTAGACATCCACACGCTGGCCGATCTTCACGCGCAGGATATCGCGTTCGCCCAGGTCGGTGGTTTCGATTTGCAGGGCATCCAATGAAGCGAAGGTAAGGATCGCCTGACCCGCTTGAACCAATTCGCCGTGGATAACATCAATTGAAGCGACGGTTCCAGCAAAAGGCGCGGCGAGGGTGGCCTGGGCCAAATTGGCTTTTGCAGACTCCAACACGGCGGCAGAGGCGGCGGTTCTTGATTGCGCCTTGAATTTGACTTCATGAGGCAGGGCAACAAAAGTAACGCGGCCCGTAAATTGATTCACCACTTTTACACGGTCTGCATCCTGCAACTCGGCGTTCAGGCTTGCGGAGTGATATGCGGCTTCCGCGGCGATCACTGCATACTCCAACTCAGGGACATCCAGCGTCATCAAGGTCTGCCCTGCCTGCGCCTGGTCGCCTTCACGAACGGCAACATCTTTAACCAGCGCCGAGATCGTAAACCCCAATCGAGAGACTTGAGCAGGAATCACAAATGCAGATGCGATGACCCCATCAGAGTCGAAAACAACTGTGTTTTCAACAGGCGCAGAAGCAGCGGGAGAAACTGCCGCAGGGGTTGAACTTCCGCAGGCAGTCAGGAGGATGATCAAACAAACTGACCCGATCAATCGTTTCATTTTCATTTCCTCGTTAATTACCGACGAGGATTTCAACATCCGCGCTCATGCCCCAGAGCAAACCAGCGGGCTGCTGGTCGAAGTCAATCGTCACTTTGTAGACCACGTCGCCGCCAAGCGTGGTGGAGATGCGCGCAACGTCTGTCACTTTGCCGGTAAATTCTTCATTCAATGCTTCGATGAATACGCCGGCGGTTTGCCCAATTTTTACATTCGGCACATCGCGTTCGCTCAAGTCTGTTGTTTCGATGCGGAAGCCGCCGAGATCACCCAGCACAATCACAACCTTGCCAGGCGTCACTGTTTCAGCGGAGGAAATATCCACAGTCACAACCGTACCAGCAAACGGCGCAGTGAGCTGCGATTGCGCGTTCAAGGTCGCGTTGGCAGAATCAACCAAGGCCTGTGCGCGGGCCACATCCGCCCCGGCAAGTTCGAGATGCTTTTCATCGGCGCCCATGCGAATTAAATATTTCACTTGAATTTCTGCGACTGCAAGGTTTGATTCCGCCTCGTTGACTTTGGCTTCCAGAATCGCAGTATCCAACTCGATGAGGATTTGCCCCGCCTCGACCACATCCCCAACCTGCACGTTGACCGAAGTGACTCGGCCAACGCTGGTGAACGAAAGACGCGCCTCAGCCTTCGGGACAACTGTTCCCGTGGCGGAGACAGAATCTCCGCTGTTGGTTTGCGGAACGTTCGCTGAGGATTGTCCATCCTCCAAAGAAATAGTGGGAATGGCTTCGGGTGTGCCGGGTTGTCCACAGGCGGATAAAGCAAGCGCGAAAATACTTACGATAATCCAAAACTCTTTTTTCATACTTTTACTCCAGCGCTTTATTTTGCCGGCGCATGGTTATCTTTTTCGATCACGCCGTCGCGCAGGGTGACGACGCGGGTGGCGTATTTGATCACGCGCGGATCATGCGTGGCAAACACGAAGGTAGCGCCAATCTCTTTGTTGAGCCGCTTCATGATCTCCATGACCTGCTCGCCATTTTCGGTGTCGAGGTTGGCGGTGGGTTCGTCAGCGAGGATCATTTTGGGGTTGGTAGCCAGCGCTCGGGCGACAGCGATGCGCTGTTGCTGTCCGCCGGAGAGTTGATCGGGGCGGTGATGGGCGCGGTCGGTCATGGCGACGGCTTCGAGCAATTCCATTGCGCGTTGTTTGCGTTCGGCTGGAGTCTTGCCGTTGAGCAGGAGCGGCATTTCGACATTTTCGTAGGCGGTGAGCGTGGGGATGAGGGCAAAGAACTGGAACACGAAACCAATCGTCCCTTTGCGGAGGTCGGCGCGCTGGTTGCGATTCAAGTTGGTGGTCTCCTTGCCGTCAATCACCACCTTGCCGGAGGTGGGCTGGTCGAGACAGCCGATGAGCTGTAAGAGCGTGGTCTTGCCCGAACCTGACGGGCCTACCAGGGAAGTGAATTCGCCGTTCCCAATCGTCAGGCTGACGCCGTTCAAGGCGCGGGTTTCCACTTCACCGATCTTGTAAACGCGGGTGACGTCTGTTAATTTTGCGACTTCCATTTTGATTCTCCTTGTTGCTTGTAGAACAAGTCTATAGACTTGTTCTACTGTGCCTTGTGCAGCGCTTCGACGGGTTCCATGCGGGAAGCCAGACGCGCGGGGTAGAGT
>CAKKRM010000219.1 GCA_919902735.1 Anaerolineales bacterium
CTATGGTTTCGATCAAGCCGATGGAGCGCAGGCGGCGCAGGAGGGTTTCGTATTGCCCCATGCCGAGGTCGCGTTCCTTGCCTGTGATGGTGCGGTATTCTTCGCGGACTTCGCCAATGGTCACGACAGGGTCGTTGGCAAGGCTGATGTGTTCGGTTTTGTCTTCGTACAGTTTGCGGAGGACAACGATCATCAGGCTTTCGTCCAGTTTGTAGCGGGCGCGGCTGTAACTGTATTCGGAGACGACTTGAAAGATGCGGTGATAATCGTCGTGCAGGAGGTTGAAACCTGTCAGCGATAATACTGATTCAAACACAGCGCGATGGCGATGGACGAAATAATAATCGTCTTTGTCACCGTCTATATCCTGGTAGAGAAAAGTTTGTCCGAGTAAGCGGTTGACGATGCGCGGAAAGTCGCGGCGGGATTTTTCGGGAATATCTGTGAGCAAGGTTTCTTGGATGGTCATGGTGGCTTCCGTGTTTGTGGTGAATGAAAAACGTGTTTCGTGTTGCGTGTTCCGTTGAGAGTGATTCGTGGTGTATAGCGTGATTCATGTGGGGAAGAAAACGGAACACGCTACACGCTTCATAGTTTTACCAAATCGAAGGGAATAACTTTATATTGCCCAATTCGAATCGCCTCCCCTTCAACAATTTCAAGCCCATAGCTCACTTCGGGGTGATGGGCGTAGGCGATGATGGTGGTGAGCCAGTGCAGGTCGTCGCGGATGGGAATTTCGGCAATGGGCAGGCGTTTGTGTCCGTTGAAGAAACCGAGGACTTTGCGGTTGACTTTTTCGGGGGAGAAGGCTTGGGTCACGTCTTGCATGGTCAGCGCGTGGAGCGCGGCAAGGTCGTCGGGGTGCAGGGTGGGGATGATGATGGAGTCGGGGGTGAAGGGGGCGCGGCGCTGGGGCATGGTGTAGAAACTTTTTTGGTCTGGCACGCGGACTGATTGTTGCGTGTTGCGTGGTGCGTCGTCGGGGAGTTCGTCGAAGCCTTCGGCGCGGAGGGCGGATAGGTGTTGGGCGAGGGAAACAAGCTTGTCTTTGAAACTTCCATCTGCGTTGCCCAGCTTGTAGCGGATTTGGCGGAACGAGGTGCGGAGATATTGCGCGTGGCGTTGGTCAATGTCGGCGATGAGGGGGTCAAGCCCATCAAGTTGGTGGACAATGAACAACAAAGACTGGTTGATTTCGTGTTCGGCTTGCGCGGGCGAAAGACGGCTTTGCGCGGCGAGTTCCTCAGCGGTGCGGGCGAGCCAGTCGTCATCTACCAGCCATTCTTGAATTTGGTTAATGATGTCACGCCGATAACGCGAAACATGGTCGGAGGTTTTCAACGCGTGATAGGCGGGACCAAGCGTCTGGGTATAGTCATCAAATTGCAAACGAAGTAAATTGGCAACATCCATTTGTTTAGTGGCACGTTCCACATAGCGGCGGATGTTTTGGTTCAGTTCGTTAAGTCCGCGCACAACCTGACGAATGTTCTCATAAGTTTGTGAGACAGCGAGCGTGGGGGAGAAGTCTTTGTGAGTTTTAGCCGAAGTGATGAGTTGGTGCGCGGCGTATAGTTGCCCCTTGAACTCGCGCGGCTTTTGTTCCTGAATGGAGCGCAGGGCTTCCAGCAGGGTGAAGGCATAATCGGGCAGGATGATGGTCTCGGAGTAATCTGCGTGCTGCTCGCGTTCGATCCAACCTGATTCGGCGAGGCGGCGGACGAGATAGGAGGCGTACGTCTGCTCGGGCTTTTGACCAGCCATCGAAACAGGATCAGGCTCGGGCGCGG
>CAKKRM010000220.1 GCA_919902735.1 Anaerolineales bacterium
CTGGCGCTCTCCATTCTCGACGACCCCGACGAAGCGGAAGACGGCACGCAGGAAACCTTCCTTGCCGCTTTGCGCGCCCTCTCCTCGTTTCGCGAGGATGCGGCCTTCAAGACCTGGCTGTTCAGCATTGCCATCAATGTATGCCGTTCCCGTTTGCAGCGCGGAAAAACTCGCGGTCGGTTGCAGCAGATTCTGCTGAGTCTGTTTCACCTGCGCGGTGAGGTTGAGCATCCCGAATCAACGACGATGCAGAATCAAGCGGATGCCGAACTCTGGAACGCGATTCTCACCCTTGATGAAAAACACCGCGTCCCGCTCGTGCTGCGTTACTATCATGACCTGCCGATAGCTGATATTGCCGCGATGTTAAACATCCCACCCGGAACGATCCACTCCCGCCTGAACCATGCGCGCGAAAAATTACGCGCCCAACTGAAGGAAGAGCCAAGATGACAGGGATCAACCACAAACAAGCCCAACGTTATCTGCGCGCCGCCGCGGATGGATTAATCCGCGAGAATCAGCGCGCCCTGCTCAACGCGCACCTGCGCGAATGCGACTCCTGCCGCGCCGAAGCGGACGAGTTGAAGGCGCTCGAAGCGCGCTTGAAAAAAAACTTTCAGGCAAGATGGGATGCAAATGACGGTCCTTCCACAAATGTGATGACAACGATTCAATCACGCTCACGGAGGATCATTATGACGAACCGAATCAATACCGCGCTGAAAACTGCTGCGGGACTTGGGGCATTGCTTTTGCTGGGAGTTTTGTTCAACCCAGTGTTCAAGCAGATACAGGAATATTCAGAACAAAACAATTCAATTCCCGGTGACACCTTATCAACGCCTCAGCCATATAGCGGCTTAATCGCATTCACCTCACAAAAAAACGGCAACGTTGAAATTTACACAATGCATGCGGATGGCAGTAACGTAATCCAATTAACCAACAATTCTGCTAATAATTACAATCCCGCCTGGTCACCTGACGGAAAAAGGATTGCGTTTACCAGTGATCGAACCGATCAAATCGATCATACCGGGAATGTAGACATCTTCGTGATGAACTCTGATGGAAAAGAATTAACTCAACTTACCGACACCCCCGGCTATGATGGCTTTTTATCATGGTCACCGGATGGGCAGAAGATTGTTATCCAATCCAACCAAGGGGGGCATCTCAGTAATGATGGTCAACTGATCGTCATGAATCCAGATGGGAGCAATAAAATTGCCCTGACCAAAGAAACAGGATCATACTCATTTTTGAGCTGGTCTCCCGATGGGCAGAAAATCGTTTATCAAAAGTACCAACTCGATCTCAACCTAAATACACAGGATGCTGGAATCTATATCGTTGATATTGATGGCGCCAATCAGTATAGATTAGCCGCGAAAATAGGCGCAGAGAAAATCCACTGGCAGGATTCAGAGCATTTTCTCGGGGTTGATTATCAGCAGAAACCCGAAGAACAACCTGAATGGTCGCTGTATCGGTTCAGCACTGACGGTAGTTTGCCGTTGAAACTATCTTCTTACAGCACACCCATTGTCGCTATCTTTGAGAAGACCTATGTGGTTGAGGGTCAAAACGCGTTATTGTGGTATTCGATTGAAGGCGACCATACACTTTTATCGCCGCCTTTGTCATCCTGGAAGTTCACTGAAAAATGTAAAAAAACTAGCGACCGTTACCTGGAAGACACCCAACACTTCATCTCGCCTGACGGAAAATACGCATTTGTAACCGTCCATTGTTGGGAAGGTCTTTTCTGGTCCTATCTTGAAAGCGCAGATGGTTCGGAAATCACCCAACTCACCGGCATGTCCACATTCAGTCCATCTGAATTAAGGTGGTCTCCTGATGGGAAATTTATCCTGTTTACCATCGACAAAACTAGCGGTGAAACCCCATCCTCAAGCATTTTTTTTCTTGAGTTGCAAAACATACTGGAAGACCCATCTACAAAGCCTGTACAACTAACTGTGGATAGCGCATGGAGTACAGGCGCGGTCTGGCAGCCACAGCCAAAAGAAGAACCAACTCCCGAACCGCTTACATTCTCGCTGACAGTACAAGAAGCGGAAACATTAGCTGAGCATGATATCTTTGAACCCTCATTAACTGGGTTTAATGTCTTTGAGCCATCTTATCTTCCAGAAGGCTACGTTTTTCAAGGAGCGGCCTACGATTCTTATACTCGAACTGTTACCTTGGAATACGTTCGCCAGCCTGTTTCCCAGGAAGATGGAAGTGGATCAGGCATAATACATGTTTATCAAAAACGCGGAGATTTATCCAAAGAAATGGACATACCCTCTTCTGCCACACAAGTTCAAATAGGGGATGTGTGGGGCGAGTTTACACAAGGCGCGTGGATTTACGAATCTGGTGCAGCAACGCCACGATGGGATGAGTCTGCGGATTACTACTCATTGAGTTGGAAGAAGGACGGCACATCCTTTATGGTTGACTTTATTGGGGGTGAAGGAGTCCCGCCCATTCAATTGAATGGACTGCGTGCCATCGCTGAAAGTATGAAATAGATTCGCAAATTAATAAGTGACAGTCACCTTTACCCGCAGGGGGCTGCGCCAGGTGACTGTCACTTTAGAAGAGTTCAAGGGGAGTATCCATTATGTTGAAACAGGATCAGGCATCAGGTTGATATCGAGCCGCTGAACTGCATCCAAGATAGCGGCAAAGAGCTGCGCATTTCTTCCACCCGAAGAGTAAAATATAGAAACCCTGATGGGGCAAATCCGTATTTATGGTTGTGCGTAATTCGGCGCGCAAAGGAGAAAAAATGTCTGTACTAGCTTTAATAGGTTATGCAGTGGGTGGGATTGTGTTTCTCATCCTGCTCTCTGGTATTCGGTTCATTCCCAACAACCGTATCGGTGTTATTGAAAAGCGCTTCAGCGGTAAAGGCTCTGTAAAATCAGGCTTTATCGCGATGAATGGCGAGGCGGGGTATCAGCCGCGTATTTTGCGCGGTGGTTTGCATTATCTGATGCCCATCCAGTATGTTGTGCATATGATGCCGTTGGTGACCATTTCCCAGGGCAAGATCGGTTATGTCTTCGCGCGTGACGGCAAGCAATTGGACCCCGCTCAAGTGCTGGCATCCAACGCCACGGTGACCGACTTTCAGGATGTGGAAGGGTTTCTAAAGAACGGCGGACAGCGCGGTCCACAGCGCCGTATTTTGCGTGAAGGTACCTACGCGTTCAACCTGGTGCAGTTCATTGTCATCACCGAAGAACGTATTTACACACTGGCGCTCAGTAAGGAAGAAGGCGATACAATCCGCGGCATGGCGCAAGTGATTGCAGAACGCGGCGGATTCCGCCCGGTGGTAATCAAGGATACGGATGATACGATCGGTGTGGTCACCATTCATGATGGCCCGTCTCTCGCACAAGGCGAGATCATCGCCCCGGTGGTTGGTGATAATCCTGCCCAGTCAGATACTTATCATAATAAATTCCAGGATGCCGATAACTTCCTGCGCGCTGGTGGTCTGCGTGGACGCCAACTACAAGTGCTGGTCGAAGGCACCTACTACGTCAACCGCCTGTTCGGCACAATCGAAATGATCCAGAAGACGATCATCGAAGTCGGTAACGTGGGCGTGGTCGTTTCCTACACAGGTGAAATGGGCGCTGACCTTTCGGGCATAGACTATCGTCACGGCGAGCTGGCATCCAAAGGCAACCGCGGTATTTGGAATGAGCCGCTCCTGCCCGGCAAATATGCCTTCAACACATATGCGGGTAAGATTATTTCCGTCCCGACGACCAACTTCATCTTAAAGTGGATCCGAGCGGATGTTGGCGCGCACAAATTCGATGAGAATCTAACCGAAGTCTCGCTCATCACAAAGGATGCGTTCGAGCCGTCCCTGCCGCTTTCGGTGGTTGTCCATATTGACTATCAAAAAGCCCCGCTCGTCATCCAGCGTTTTGGTGATATCAAAAAACTGGTGGAACAAACCCTCGACCCGATGGTATCCGCTTATTTCAAGAACGTCGGTCAGACGCGCACGTTGATTCAACTTTTGCAAGAACGCAGTACCATTCAACAGCAATCCAGTCTGGAGATGAAGGAAAAGTTCGAGCATTACAATCTTGAGCTGGAGGAAGTGCTGATCGGTACGCCTTCTTCGCCGGCGGGAGATACTCAAATTGAGACGATCCTGAATCAGTTGCGCTCGCGTCAGGTGGCTACCGAACAGGTCGAGACGTATGCCCAGCAGGAAAAAGCGTCTGTCAAGGAACGTGAGCTAAAGGAAGCCCAGTCACGCGCTCAAATGCAAACCAAGCTGACCGAAGCGGAGTTGAACATCAACATCCAAACCGATCAGGGTAAAGCGGAGTATCAACGCTCCCTGCAACAGGCTCAGCAAATCCGCGCGCTGGCAGAAGCGGAAGCTGAAAAGATCGCCCGCATCGGTATCGCGCAGGCGCTTGCCACCGAAGAACAAGTCCGCGCTTATGGCGGCCCGCAATTCCAGGTGACACAGCAAGTCCTCAATCGTTTTGCGGAGGCCATTCAAACCTCCGGTGTAGACGTGGTGCCGCGTGTGGTCGTTGGCGGAAACAATGCCGAAGGTGGAAGCGCCTCCAGCAATGTAATGGAAGGCCTGCTGACCATGCTGTTATCAGACCGCTTCAGCGCCTTGACAAACGAAGCCTCGCAAACCAAACGTTCTCCTGAGGCTGACGCTTTGAGGGAACAGATACGGAAAGATATGGAAAAGAAGAAGTAATAGAAAAAGGGACTGGTTGACGACCAGTCCCTTTTTGTTGATTAAAGGCACAAGCGTTTCACGCGGCGGCGGAAGTTGATTCTGCTTCGAGAGGCATTTGTCCACGCCTTCTTCGCCCCGAAAAGAAAGTATACAGAACTTACGCAGTTCAAAATCTTTTAGCCGCGAACGACACGAATTTTCGCCAATTTCTTAAATAGACATTATCGGAAATAACATACAGGCGCCGTCCCGACACTTGCGCCGCGCGCAAGTGCGGTGAGGTTTATTTCGAGTAATTTGAGCGTTTGACGGCAACCTTCGGAACGTTTTTTCTAATTACCGATAAAGTCTAGTGAAAATCTGAGTATAACTTTTCTACAACAGCCCTACTTTCCGCGCTTGTGCAACAATGCCTTGAACACCAATGCCATGATGACAGTATAAACAATATGACCCATCAGACTCATCCACTGCGGCTGGCCAATGACGAAGATCATTTGAGTCATACCAAGCATGAGCGGCATAAGAATCAGCGCGCCCAACACCCACCAGATCATGCCATACACCACGCCCGCAATTGTGGCAGATTTCCATGTCTGTGAAAATGCGGGCGCAAAGTGACCGTACAACGCGCCCACTGCCGCGCTAATGCCCATGTGGACAATAAAGCCCACCATCGCGTTCTCCACGCGGATGAGCATGCCCACCATCGGCAACATACCCATCATACCCATCATCATGCCAAAGGGGATGCCGCCTGCCAGCCCGCCGAGCGCGCCGAGCCACAGGTTACGGAAGTTAAGTCTGGTCATGGAAAATTCAGCAGTAATCATATTCTCTCTCCTTGAAATATAAATTTGGACGATCTGCCCGTAAGACACAGGCCCTCATACAAATCTTACATAATGGTTTGAATTCTCCGCTATAATCCTGCCCTATGATTCCGAAACGTGATAACGCCCACTGGCTGAACGATCTGCAATCCCCTGGCGAAGCGCGCGAGTCGGCCCTCTCCGATTTGATGTCCTTGCTCCAGCGCGCCCTGCCTGCCGGATTGTCGCACTGGCTTTCCCCCGACAATCCGCTTTTCGAAGATCTCATCGCGGACGTGATTCAGGAAACGCTTATGCGCGTTATCAACAACCTGCATACGTTCGAGGGACGCAGTCAATTCACTACCTGGGCCTATAAGATCGCCGTGCGAGTGGCATTGAATGAACTGCGTCATCGCCGCTGGAAAAACGTTTCGATGGATGGACTGGAGGGCGGGGATGAAAACGAAACATCTCTTTTTGAATTTCCATCCACAGAGGTCAGCCCCGAAGCCGCTGTGGAACGCGGCGACATGCTGGCGATCCTGCAACGAATCCTTGCCGAGGAATTGACGGAAAAACAACGCGCCGCCATGAACGCCCTGATGCTTCAAGGCGCGCCGCTCGAAGAAGTGGCACAGCGCATGGGAACTAATCGCAACGCTCTTTATAAACTCATGCACGATGCCCGCCTGCGCCTGAAAAAGCGTCTGGCGCGTGAAGGTCTCTCCATCGAAGAACTGCTTGACATGTTCTCAAACAAGTAAGGAAAATACATACGAAAGGTTCAAACAGCTAAGCCTATGAAACATTTCCTTGATTGGCTCAAACAAATATTTTCGCCGCCTCTGCAAACTGACCCTTTGCTCCCGCCCCTGATTCGCTCGCTCGCTGACACCAAAGAGCGCGAACTCACTTGTGACGAAGTCCATGCCCTGCTCGACCAGTTTGCCGAAGCGGTCCGGCGCGGCGAAGACGCGGCGCGTCTCATGCCGCTTATTCAAGCGCACCTGGATATGTGCCCAGATTGCCGTGAGGAATATGAGACCCTCCTGCACATGATGAGCGTCCCGGATTGAAATCCGCGCCCGCTTCAACCTGGCGATCCCGCGCCATACCATTCTTTCAACCCGCGGACGATCAACTGGCGCGCCATTTTAAGAAACGAGAATGGTTTTTTATATGTCAACATCAGTAAGATTCAGCCCGCCAAAATCGCATCAACCATAGACTTCAACGTCTCGAACGTTGGGGGGCCAATCAACTTTTTACCATTGACCAAAAACGAAGGCGTGCCAGGGAATGCGTATTCGCGCTGCGCCTCGCTCAGGCTTTGTTCCACCTTTGCCCGGTTCTGACCCGAGTCTAAGCATTGAGTGAACATCTCCGTATCCAATCCAACTTGCGCGGCATACGATTTTAAATCATTCATACCCAGTGCGGGCGCATTATCGAACAACGCGTCATGGTATTCCCAAAACTTGTCTTGATCCAACGCGCACTGTCCCGCTTCCGCCGCTTTGGGTGATTGCGCGGTGATAACGGGAAAATCCTTCCACACGAATTGAACATCATCGCCATACTCTGCAATGATCTGTTCCTTGATTCCCAATTTGTACCATGAGCGGCAGGCGGGACAGCCAAAATCGGCGTATTCAGTAATGACCACTTTGGCAGAATCAGAGCCAATCGTCGGGTTGAAAGCGAGGCGCGTTTCATCCAATGGCTGGGCTTGCGGGCGCGCTGACATGTAATAGATGGCGGCAAATAAAATCAACGCCAGCGCGCCGTATCCAATCCATTGACGTTTATGTTTCTGCGCGCGAATTTTTTCATGCCGAATTTGTTTCCGGCTCTTGCGATTTTCTTTTGACATGCGATATCCTTTACAGATTACGTTTTCCCCTTCGGGGATGAACTATTCAACCGCCAATCATAAGGGGCATATCGCAGGCGCGCCGTGCGGCGGTTTTGAATCAACCAGTCGCGCCGTTCATCGCGCAGGGAATGGGCAAGCAGAAAATCCAGCATACCCTCCCGCCCGCCAAAATCGGCCTGAAACCATTTGAAAATGGACGAAAGGAAGAGCGTATTTGTCTCAGGGAAAATACGCGTCTCCAAAGCGATGAAATGATTCGCCGCCAACTCCAATTGCGCCTCAAGCGTCTCTGCCGCGTACGCTCGAATCGGCGGACAGGAACGACTGGCGCAGTTCAACGCAAAATGAATGCGCGGGTCGGGCGGGTCGATGACCCAGGCGCGGCGCGGGTCACGCGGCGCGTGATGAAATTGAGAACCCGGCAAAAAAGGATGCCCGCGATTCCCGCGTAAAATGCCATGCTCAATATCGTCACAGCTCATGCGTTTTCCACCCACCATGTAAGCCGCCTGGCGAAAAAATTTAAACCCAGCCAGTTGGTCGGTTACGCTATTTTGAATCTTCAATGCAATCACGGCATCCAAAACCAGCGCGTTGTACAAGTTGACCCAAAAGACAATTTGTGCTTCTCTCGAAAGACTGTCAGGGTTGAATTCGTTCAACTGCGCCGCACACTCTCGATAGTCTGCGTAGGCCGCGCTGGCATGTAAAGCCGCGTAATCCACACTTTCATTCTCCTCGTGATAAGCAGTCGCAAGAATTTCCTGCAACCTCGCGCGCAACTCGATGGTTGGTTCGCACTCAAACGACGCGACGTTCGAGTCGTCAGCCAGGTTAAGCGCGTGGCTTTTCTTTGCGTTTGTAATGAAATCCAAAACAGCTTCGCGCAGGGTGATGATGGTATCTTTAAAAACCATAATGTTTAAGCGCCTGGGAAGTCTTGTTCAAATTGTTTTATCAAGCCGCCCACATTACCGAGACAGCAGGAACCTTGCGGGTTTCGCAAATCACACGCGCATTGGCCGGCTTGTATCCCTGTGCGGATGTCCCCCTCAATCGCGGCGCGAGTCTCTGAAGACGCCGCGCGTACTTCGCCCGCCGTATGGCTGAAGCAATAGCAGACGAATACATCATCCGCATCAGGTTCTTTTTGAAATACCCGTTCACGGACTTGTTGCGTGTCGAAAGTTTGTTTTCCATCGGGCGTAAAGTAAACAACATGGCAAGTTGACGCGCGGCAAAAGAGATATTCCACATTTTTCATTTGATGCAATGTTACTGACAGCAAAGCCTTTACGGTTTGTCCCTGCACAGGTTTGCCTTTTTCGCCGCAAACAGGGCAGGCAATGGCCGCGCGCGAAACGCGTTGTATTGTTGATGAAGGAAGTTCACAAACATCGCTTCCCACCGAGGGGCTTGCGCAACACAATTCGTTCATAAAAATAACTCCTTCTCTGGGGTATCGTTTAACAGTAAGACACGTGTCTGGGCGCGAGTCTTACAAAGCCAGTAAGTTTTCTTCTCGAATATGTGTCGAACGGATATGAAAAGCGCAACTCACAAAACCATTTTCGTATTAGCCTTCGCCCTGTTTGTGACCGCCTGTGCGCCTGCAAAAACACCGCATCCCCTCGCGGCTTCCACTCCCCCGCCTCTTCTACCCGATGATGAACCGCCGCCTTTTGGCGCGCAATTGGAATTTTCCACCGATTTCAGCATTCACAACGTTCCATATAACGACATCCTCTCAGGCGGACCTCCCAAAGATGGAATCCCGCCTCTGGACTCGCCCCAATTTGTTTCTGTTACTGAAGCAGATTCGTGGCTGAAAGCGGCCGAGCCGGTCATCCTCATCGAAGTGGATGGCGATGCCCGCGCCTATCCCATCCAAATTTTGATGTGGCATGAAATTGCCAATGACACCGTTGGCGGGCTTCCACTTACGATTACGTTTTGTCCGCTGTGCAATACCGCCATTGCATTCAAACGCACAGTGAACCCTTCGACACTCCCTTTGGTCACAGGACAAAGCGGGCAAGTTCTTGATTTTGGCACAACCGGCAGGCTGCGTTACAGCAACCTGATTATGTATGACCGCCAGACCGAAACCTGGTGGCAACAAGCCACAGGCAAAGCCATCGTTGGTGAACTGACGGGAACACAACTGGAGTTTTATCCCGCCGCCATGATTTCATGGGCAGACTTCAAAACCTTGCACCCCGACGGAAGTGTGCTTTCACGCGAAACGGGCTTTTCACGCGATTATGGAAGGAATCCCTATTTCGGGTATGACGATATCAACCAAGCCCCGTTTCTATTCGATGGCGCAACGCCCGATCAACTGCCGCCGATGGCGCGCGTGCTGACCGTTGACTTGAACAATGAAGCGGCTGCCTACCCTTACGACATTTTGAGTGAAGTGAAAGTTATCAACGATTCAGTTGGCGGAGAAGATGTGGTTGTTTTCTGGGCAAAAGGAACCGCATCCGCGTTGGACACAAGTAGTATCCCCGAAGGACGCGATGTCGGCGCGGCGGTTGCGTACTCGCGCTTATTAAATGAGCAATCACTTACATTTGTTTTAACCGATGGAAAAATCACCGATGAACAAACAAATAGCGAATGGAATATTTTCGGTCAGGCAATTGCGGGCGAATTAAAAGGAAAACAACTCACGCCTGTAGTTTCCATCAATCACTTCTGGTTTTCATGGGCGGCGTTCAAACCTGAAACGCGCATCTATCAGCAATGAATGCGCAGAGCAACCCATGCGCTCACGTGGAGTACAGATGTGTTTATAAGGTAAATTATATTCTCTCGCGCACAATCTTGCGGTTTTTCAATTCCCAATCGTGATTCAGGAGCAGTACTATCTTGTCATAGAAATAACATAATTAAAATCCCATCATTGGCGGCGAGTCTGGCCCAGGCGCGCAGGCGCTTGCCACCGAGGAACAAGTCCGCGCTTATGGCGGCCCGCAATTCCAGGTGACACAGCAAGTCCTCAATCGTTTTGCGGAGGCCATTCAAACCTCCGGTGTAGACGTGGTGCCGCGTGTGGTCGTTGGCGGAAACAATGCCGAAGGTGGAAGCGCCTCCAGCAATGTAATGGAAGGCCTGCTGACCATGCTGTTATCAGACCGCTTCAGCGCCTTGACAAACGAAGCCTCGCAAACCAAACGTTCTCCTGAGGCTGACGCTTTGAGGGAACAGATACGGAAAGATATGGAAAAGAAGAAGTAAGGGTTTGAGTAATAAGTAAGGCAAAACGAGACTGGTGATGAACCAGTCTCGTTTTGCATGGGCAGCTTATAAACTTTATGAAATCCTCCAATGCTACAAGTGGGATATCGACCCTTTTTCCGGATGCAAGAATTTTGAAGTTTCACAAATTGTAATGTATACCAATAAGATTTTATTGTACAATCATTTCATCGCCATGAAAGTAAAAATACTTTGTGGAGGAAATCATGCACGACAACTCAACAACATCAACTTTAACAATTATAGACAGATTTCGTCAATGGGTCCGCGTGCAAGCCAGTAACGTCTTCTCTCCACCATATCTACCCACTGCGCTCACAGCCTTCTTAATTATCACAATCATAACTCAATTGGCATTAATTTTAATGAGCCAGCCATTTTCCTATTGGCAAGGTGGACCAGATGTAAAAGGCGTGGCTTTAAACGGCGATGAACCACCCTTCGGGCCAATGATAATGATTGGTGGATGGTTGATTTACCTTTTCATTGCTATTCTTTGCTTGAGTGTGTTCAACATCCGCTGGAGCCTGATCGGATGGTTAACCGGGGCTGTCGCTCATCTTTATGGAATTCAATATTGGATGGAAACCTGCCGCCTCAGCCGCTGGTCCTTACGGCTTGGGGCGTTTTGCCAGTCCTTCGATCCAAGTTCGTTTTGGTTCATAGCGGCTATTCTAATGGGAACTATGCTTTCGATTTATTTCCTACCCACACAACCTAGTTTCGCTAATCAAAAGATTGGACGACTGGTTCCACGCGCAATCATCTTTGTGCCTGTTGCCTGGGTTTTGATGCTGCTCAGCCTGATAATCTGGTCGGCGCGTGTTCCTACTTATGGCTGGGTGCCCATTGAAACGCAAAATAGCCCAGGCCCGTTACAAGAGGCGAAAGCCGCCTACGATGTAAAACGAAACCGGCTGGTGTTATTTGGCGGCACATCCGGTTACCTAGGCAATGACCGCTGGGATTTCCAAAACGATACATGGGAATGGGATGGGGAAGACTGGATTAATGTCTCGCCCGAAAAAAGCCCCGAAGGGCGCACCAAATCAGGCATGGCCTACGATGAAGAAAGGGGTGTCGTTGTTCTGTTTGGCGGGGTTGGGCCAAGTGGTCCGTTATGCGATACCTGGATATGGGATGGAAAGCTATGGGAAAGAAAATATCCGCTTGATTGTCCCTCAGCGCGATATGGGCATGAGATGTATTACGATACTATTCGTAAGAGAGTTGTGCTGTACGGCGGCTACAATAACACAAACTTCTTTAACGATGCATGGGAATGGGATGGAAATAACTGGGCAAAACTTGAACTCGAAGGGGATTCCCCCACAGCCAGTGTTTATTCCCTTGCCTATAATGTGAACGAAAATTACGCCTTCGGCCTGTTAAGTGGTTGGATGGGCGGCACATGGACTTTCAAAGACAACACCTGGACGCATTTATTTCCTGACATAGAGCCAAGTAATCGCGGTTGGACAGGACTGGCGTACGACCCTAGGCGAAAAATCTTTGTCACATTTGGTGGAATCTCAAAGGAAACTGTGCTGAATGACACCTGGTTGTTTGATGGCGAGAACTGGAGCTTGTATACCGAATCTCGTTTCCAACCATCCATCCGCTCCGATCATGTCATCTGGTACGACTACATCCGCGAGCGCGTCATGATATTCGGGGGACATAACGGTTCGGAGATTTTCAATGACACTTGGGAATTGATTTTGCCGGAGAAATAATGAAACCTGTATCTCCAACTTCAACTTCTCCTTCCCGCATGGATTCTTTCCGCGAACTTGTCAAGGCTCTCCTAGGCAAGATTCTTGGCGCGCCTTACCTACCCTTTACCCTAACTGCCGTTTTCATTACCACTGCCGCTACTCATCTTGCGCTTATCCTTATGAACGAGCCACTTTCCTTTTGGAATGGCAACCCGGATGGTGCGGGAGTTGCAGCGATTGGCACTTGGATGCTGATCGGCCCCGCGCAGGTTATCGGCGCTTGGCTCGTTTATTTTATCCTCGCAATTCTGTGTCTGAACCTCGTCAATATTCGCTGGAGCCTCATCGGCTGGCTAACGGCTGAATTTTCGCATCTCTACGGCGTCCAGATTTGGTGGCAGGCTTGCCATTTCAGCCGCTGGTCTGACAAACTTGGCTTACTTTGCCAATCCTTCAACGACAGCGTTTATTGGTTTTTATCCGCCATCCTGCTTGGCATCGTTCTTACCGCCTATCTTAAACCGTCTGTTCCAGCTTTTTCCAATTCAACAGCGGAAAATTACATAACGCGTGGTCTTTCCCTTGCGGCTATCACTTGGTTTCTGCTTCTGATTTCGGCAACAATGTGGTCCGTTCGTTCTCCGACTTATGGTTGGTTACCCATTCAAACAGCTTCTGGCCCTCTGCCTTTGCAAGAAGCGGAAGGGGCCTATGATACCCAGCAGATGAAACTGATAATGTTTGGCGGTACAACTGGATTTCTTGGTCACGATCACTGGGAATTTAAGAATGATACCTGGGAATGGGATGGTTTCAACTGGAACAATGTTTCGCCGAAGCACAGTCCCTCACCACGTTCGCGAACTGGGATGGCCTATGATGAAGACAGAGGAGTTGTGGTTTTGTTCGGTGGGCGAGATAACGATGGTCCCTTGGAAGATACTTGGGAGTGGGATGGCGTTCGCTGGAAAATGATTCCTAAAAAAGATTACAGCACCCCCCCTGCACGTTATGGACATGAGATGTATTATGACCCTGTCCGCAAAAAAGTTGTATTATATGGCGGTTATTATCACGATCTCAAAACATGTTTCAGCGATGCCTGGGAATGGGATGGCGCCGATTGGGTGAAGATTGAACTTGAAGGCGAGTCGCCTATTGCCAGTTTCTTTGCCCTTGCATACAATCCCGATAAACAATATGCCCTTAGCTTGTGGAGCAGCTACCCAGGTGGAACGTGGTCATTCCAAGAAAACACTTGGACGCGGCTGCCGCTCAAAATACAACCAAGCCACCGCTCCTGGACAAGCCTAGCCTATGATTCCAGCCGAAAGTTGTTTGTCACTTTTGGCGGCATCTCACAGGGTAATATATTGAACGATACTTGGCTTTACGATGGAAAACAATGGACACCGTTCACAGCCACAAGTTTTCTGCCCACTGCTCGCTCAGATATGGTCATCTGGTACGATCATGTCCGCCAACGTGTGCTGCTCTTTGGTGGACATAACGAAGGGGATGTTTTCAACGATACCTGGGAATTGATTCTTCCCAATAAATAATAAACATGACTCACCCCGAAATTAATTTTTCGCGGATGAGTCATGTGACCCCTTTGCATAAATAGAGGGCTATTAAGCGACAGAGCACGCAGAACTTTTTGAAATGAGCCTTTGAAACTCTTTCTTCTCTGCGGTCTCTGTGGCAAAAAGACTTTTGCAAGAGGTCTATAATTGTTCTTAATTTACTTCACCAAATTTCTCAACACCGTATGCAGGATGCCGCCGTTGCGGTAATAATTCACTTCCACATCCGTGTTCAACAACACGGTGGCTTTGAACTCAACTATATTACCGCCCGACTTCTTCGCCTTGACCGTGATCTCGCTTTGCGGCTTGATCTCGTCATCCAGCCCTTCGATGGTAAACACTTCGCCTCCATCCAGACCGAGAGACTCGGCGTTTTGCCCCAGCGTGAATCTCAGCGGAAGCACGCCCATGCCGACGAGGTTGGAACGATGAATGCGTTCGAATGACTCAGCAATGACCGCTTTCACGCCCTGCAACATCGGACCCTTCGCAGCCCAGTCACGGCTGGAGCCTGTGCCGTATTCTTTTCCAGCCAAAACAATCGTGGGAATGCCAGCCTCTTTATATTTCATTGCGGCATCGAAGATGGACATTTCTTCAGCCTGCAACGTTGAACCTTCAACCTTCAACCATTTTGTCCAATTGCCTTCCTTCGGCGCAACCATCACATTCTTCAAGCGGATATTTGCAAACGTTCCGCGCGCCATGACCAAATCATTGCCGCGGCGTGTGCCGTATTGATTGAAGTCCTTCGGCTGAACGCCGCGCTCCTGTAGGAACTTGCCCGCAGGAGAATCTGCGGCAATGTTGCCCGCTGGGGAAATATGATCGGTGGTGATGGAATCGCCAAACATGCCAAGCACACGCGCATCCTTGATGGGTTGAATGGTCGGCACATCGAGCGTCAAAGTTTGGAAGTAGGGCGGATGATGAATGTAAGTTGACTCATCATTCCACTCGAATAGATCACCTTCTTTTACTTTGATCGCTTTCCACATATCGGAGCCGGAGAACACGTCCGCATATTTGGATTTGAACATTTCGGCTTTGACATGCGCCTCAATCGCTTCGCTGACTTCCTGTTGGCTGGGCCACAAATCTTTGAGATATACAGGCTGATTGTTTTTGTCTGTACCAAGCGGCTCGTTGACCAGGTCAATGTCTACGGTGCCAGCGAGGGCGTACGCCACCACCAAAGGCGGAGACGCGAGATAGTTTGCCTTCACCAGCGGATGCACGCGGCCTTCAAAGTTGCGGTTGCCAGAAATCACCGCCGCCGCAACCAGGTCACCGCTTGTGACAGCCTTGGAGACCTCACCGGGCAACGGGCCGGAGTTGCCGATGCAAGTTGTACAGCCGTAGGCAATCACGTTGAATCCAAGTTTGGAAAGCGGCTCGATCAGCCCTGCGCTCTTGAGATATTCAGTCACAACCAGTGAGCCGGGCGCAAGGGAAGTTTTGACATACGGCTTCACGTTCAAGCCTTTCTCAACCGCCTTCTTGGCGACAAACCCCGCCGAGATCATTACCGATGGATTGGATGTATTCGTGCAGGATGTAATCGCCGCAATCACAATCGCGCCGTGCTTCATTTTTTGTGCGCCGCCGTTCGCGCCGAAAATTGCTTCGCGATTCAAGGCCTCACCGGAAAGTTCATAGCCGCGATCTTTAATCGGGGCGATCAATGCTTTTCGGAATGTATCCTGCATATCGGTCAGCGCGACGCGGTCTTGTGGTCGCTTGGGGCCTGCCAAAGAGGGGACGACAGTTCCAAGGTCAAGTTCGAGCGTGTCGGTGAATTCGGGTTCGGGGCTGTTCGCGTCGCGGAACAATCCCTGCGCGCGCATGTATGCTTCGGTGCGATCAATCACTTCGTCTGGCCGACCCGTTAGACGCATGTAGCGAAGCGTCTCTTCATCGACAGGGAAGTAGCCCATGGTGGCGCCATATTCGGGGGCCATGTTCGCAATCGTGGCGCGATCCGTCAGCGACATGTTGTCGAGGCCTTCGCCAAAGAACTCGACGAATTTATCAACCACGCCTTTTTTGCGCAGCATCTGCGTGACGGTGAGCACGAGGTCGGTGGCGGTGACGCCTTCATTGAGCTTGCCCGAAATTTTGAAACCGATCACATCGGGGAGCAGCATGTCCATGGGCTGGCCGAGCATGACGGCTTCGGCTTCGATGCCGCCCACGCCCCAGCCGACAACGCCAAGACCGTTGATCATGGTGGTATGCGAGTCGGTGCCGACGACAGTGTCGGGGAACAAGACCCTAAAGGTCTCCGAGACCTTTAGGGTCTCTTCCTTCGACATGACAACTTCGGCAAGATTCTCAAGGTTCACTTGATGCACAATGCCAGTCATTGGCGGCACAACGCGGAAGTTGGTGAATGCCTTTTGTCCCCATTTCAAAAATTCATAGCGCTCGCGGTTGCGCGTGAATTCGACTTCGGTGTTGCGATTCAGTGCATCGGCTGTGGCGAAGAAATCAACTTGAACAGAATGGTCAATAACCAAATCTACCGGCACGAGCGGATTGATTTTCTTCGGGTCGCCGCCAAGGCGAGCCACCGCCGCGCGCATGGCAGCCAGGTCAACGACTGCGGGCACACCTGTGAAATCCTGCATGACAACGCGTGCGGGAAGAAACGGAATGCCGGGGCGCGCGCCTTTGGGAGTCCACGCGGCAATGTTCTTCACATCGGCTTGCGTGATCTCGTTATCATTGCATTGACGAAGGGCGGCTTCCAACACGATGCGGATCGAGAAAGGCAGTTTGCTCAACTTGACGAGACCAGCCTTCTCCAACGCATCGAGCCGATAGTAGACGTATTCGTTCTTTCCCACTTTCAATACGTCACGGGACTTAAATAGGTCTTGCATGGGACACTCCTTTGGTGATGAGGATTTCGTACGGACAGGCGCAAGGCCCATCCCTACACTCACACCACAACTTTGCGAAGAACACAAAGGAGCGCCTTTGATATCCTTGATTAAATGTGGTGGGGGTAACGATTTTATGTCATTGCGAGCCGCCGCTCTTGCTCTTTGGCGGTGAAGCAATCCCCCACAGACTAAACAATTCTCCAGCGAATTGGAGATTGCTTCGGGCGAAAAAGCGCCGCCCTCGCAACGACATGAACTTATACCTTCAATTCCTTCTTAAGCGACGCAACCAATTTCTCTTTTTCCACATCTGGCAAAAACGCAGCCTGCGCCGCGACGATCACTGAATTTTTCAACCTGTCCATCGGCACATGCAAATCTTCCACAACATGCTGGTACTCGTGCGAAAGCGTAATTCTCGAAACACTCGGGTCGTCTGTGTTGACCGTGGCCTTCAATCCCTTTTCGAACATGCGGGAAAGCGGATGCTCCGGCAGCGACTTGACCACGCCCGATTGATAATTGCTCGTCACACACACTTCAAAGACCGTTTCGCGTTCCTTCGCAAGCGCGGTCACAGAATCATCTTCCAGCACGCGCACGCCATGGCCGATGCGTTCCGCGCCCAGATTCTCGATGGCGTCACGGACGTTCTCCGCCGGCCCCCATTCGCCAGCATGGATGGTCACATGCAAACCAGCCTGCTTGGATTCCCTGAAAATCCCCTGGAACGGCTCGGACTTAAACTCAGCTTCATTGCCAGCCAGGTCCAAACCCGTCAACCCATCTGTGATGTGTTCCGCCGCCAGCCAGGCCACCTGCTCCGCAAGCTCCGGGCTTTCATGGCGGTTGACCGAAGCGATCAGGCCGACTTTTATTTTATGTTTCTTCGCGGCCGCCTGCGCGCTGGTGATGACCCAGTCCATTACATCGTGCAGGGGAAAGCCCTCTGCGCGGCTCAGAGCCACGGGCGTAAAACGCAGTTCGAGGTAGCGGCAATTATCCCTGGCGGCATCCTCCACCGCCTCGCGTGTGACGCGGTCGATGACATCGGGTGATTTGTAAAATAACCGCAGGGTTTTGAACTTTTCGAGAAAATTCGAGAACGTCATCGGGTCCTGGTCTTGAACCTGCACCAGCCCGCTGAGATTAAGCACCGAAACGGGAACCGTTACCCCGTGCTGTCTTGCAATATCGAGCATCGTCGCAAGCCGCAGAGACCCTTCCAGATGGCGATGCAGATCGACCTTCGGAAGGGCAAAATATTTGTTCAGGGGAGCGGTTTCGTCTTTGAACAACTCTGCCTCTAAAGTTAGTGACGGCAATTCTCAATATGTCGTTGCGAGGAGGGCACTTGCTCTTCCCGACGACACTTGCGCCGTACGCCAGTGCGGTGAGCAATCCCCTCATCTATTTGGAGGCTGCTTCGGCTAAGAACAAGTGCGCCTCGCAGCGACATTATTCATATTGAGAATCACTCGTTAATGACGTTTTCTCTTCTTTTTATTGCCGTCAATTTGCACCGCTGTCTCGCTGGGCG
>CAKKRM010000221.1 GCA_919902735.1 Anaerolineales bacterium
TGGCAAATTCACAATCAGCCCGCTAGAGGGCGGCTACGGCGTGACGTTGGGCAATGCCCTGCGCCGCGTGTTGCTCTCCTCTCTGGAGGGAACGGCTATTACTTCTTTACGCTTATCGGATGTGTTGCATGAATTCAGCGACATCCCCGGCGTACGGGAAGATGTCATCCAGGTTATGTTGCAGGTTAAACAAGTCCGTATCAAGATGGATGGCGTTGACAGCGCCCGAATGCAGCTTGAAGTGCGTGGCGAGGGAACGGTCACTGCGGCGGATATTATTACCCCCGCCGAGATCGAGATCGTCAACCCCGACACATATCTCTTCACTGTAGACGGCGCCAAGACCAAGCATGATATTGAATTCGTAGTGGAGCGTGGCCGCGGCTACTCTCCAGCCAATGAACGCGCAGGGCACATGCCCATCGGCGAATTGCCGGTGGATGCGATCTTCAGTCCCGTAAAACGCGTCAATTGGGAGGTGGCTTCCGCCCGTGTGGGGCAAAGCACCAACTACGATAAATTGATTTTAGAAATCTGGACAGACGGCACCATTTCCCCGGAACGCGCGCTCAGCTCCTCCGCCCGCATTCTCATCGATCACCTGCGCTATGTTGCGGGCATCAACGAAGAGATGTTGACAGTGGCAGTCGAACGCGAATCCTCCGGAAGCCGTTTGAGCAGTGAACTGGCCGAAACGCCGGTGGAAGCCCTGGACCTTTCCGTGCGTGTCTTCAACTCCTTGAAACGCACCGGTATCACCACCGTTGGTGATGTGCTCGATCTCCTCGAAAAAGGCGAGACCGCGGTCATGTCCATTCGCAATTTTGGCGAGAAGAGTCTCGATGAGCTTCGCGACAAAATGCACGAGAAGGGCTTCATGAAAAATGATTCATCCTCGGAGAGTTAAGAGATGCGACATTCAGTAGCAGGTTATCGATTGGGACGCACCAAGAGCGCACGTATTGCTCTGCGCCGCAACCTGATCAAACAGTTTTTTACGCACGAACGGATCCAAACCACCAAGGCCAAGGCCGCCGCGATCCGCGGTGATGCCGAACGCTTGATTACCCTTGCAAAGAACAGCGAAAGCGGCACAGCCGATCAGAAAGTCAATGCCCGCCGCCTCGCCATTTCCAAACTGGGCGACAACCAAATCATCAAACGCCTGTTTGACGAAATTGCCCCCCGCTTTGCAACCCGTAATGGCGGCTATACCCGTGTTACCAAACTTGGACCCCGCCATGGCGATTCAGCCGAAATGGTGGTCCTTGAATTGGTAGAAGAGTAGTTCAGTGAACAGTGATCAGTAGACAGTGATCAGTACCCATAACTGAAAACTGATCACTGATGACTGGAACCATGGCACGTTACCAGGTTATTTTTGCCTATGATGGCTCCGGGTTTACTGGCAGTCAGCGACAGGCGAACTCACGAACCGTGCAGGGCGAATTTGAAAAGGCCCTTCGCGAATTAGGCTGGTCTGATACGTCGGTCATCATGGCTGGCAGAACAGACACGGGAGTTCATGCCACAGGACAGGTGGCCGCATTCGATTTTGAATGGGCGCACGCGGCAGATAAACTGCTCAAAGCGCTCAATGCGAAGCTCCCGCCTGACCTTGCTGTAAAAGGCCTGCGCCCGGCCTCGGCAGATTTTCATCCGCGGTTTGATGCAATTTCGCGGACGTACTGCTACAAGCTGTTTTGCGAACCGATCCGCGACCCGTTGCGCGAAAGGTATGCATGGCGGGTCTGGCCATCCGTGAACGGAAATGCCCTCAAACAGAACGCAGGTATTTTCCTCGGCACACATGATTTTGCCGCCTTCGGTTCACCGACAACTCCAAAAGGGACGACGGTGCGGACGGTGGCAAAGACCGAGTGGAGAAAAATGCCGGATGGTGAGTGGCAGTTTGAAGTCCGGGCAGATGCGTTTTTATATCGTATGGTAAGAAGATTGGTATTTGTGCAGGTGTCGCTTGCGCTGGGAAAAAGCTCGGTTGAGAAAGTTCAACATGCTTTATCGAAGCAGGGAAAACTTCTCTCAGGCCTGGCTCCCTCAAACGGGCTGACACTAACAGAAGTAAATTATTGATCATTTGAAATGATATTAAGGAAACGGAGAGACGAAAGTGCAACAGAAGACGTACTATCCGAAAGCCGCTGAAATTCAGCGCAACTGGGTTTTAGTCAATGCAGAAGGGCAGACCCTCGGCCGTTTGGCCGCGCGCGTTGCGCGTGTACTGCTTGGAAAGCACAAGCCTACCTTCACGCCCGGCGTGGAGATGGGTGATTTTGTGGTGGTGGTCAACACCGAACTGGTAACAGTGACCGGTACGAAGACCCACTCCAAACTTGAATCGAAGATCTACTATAGCCATTCGGGGTATCCCGGCGGGTTGAAGAGCATCTCTCTTCGCGACCAACTTGCCACACATCCCGACCGCGCTTTGCGCGATGCAGTGTGGGGTATGCTCCCGCACAACCGCATGGGACGCTCTGTGCTCAAGCGCTTGAAGATTTATGCTGGTCCCGATCATCCCCATGCGGTGCAAAATCCGCAAGTTTTGGAATAAGAGGTAAGTGAATATGGCTCAATATTATGAAGGCATTGGCCGCCGCAAGGAAAGCACCGCCCGTGTGCGCCTTATGACGGGCTCCGGCAAGATGGTCGTCAACGAAAAAGACGGCGCGGTTTATTTCCCCCGCATGGGCGATCTCGATGACATTCTGCGCCCATTCAGCGCAGTCGGCCAGGAAGCAACCAAATATGATGTGTCCGTTATCGTCAGCGGCGGCGGCACCACCGGCCAGACCGAAGCGGTGCGCCTCGGCGTTGCCCGCGCGCTCCAGATCATCAACGCAGACTGGACATCCGCCCTCCGCAAAAAGGGCTTGCTCACCCGCGACGCCCGCGTGAAGGAACGCAAAAAGCCAGGTCTCAAGAAAGCCCGCAAGGCTCCGACCTACACCAAGCGCTAGTTCTTTCTTTGCAGGTCATTAGGTAATCCGTAATGCGTACTCCGTAAATTATTTACGAGTTACGAGTTACGGATTACGTATTTAACAACGGAGACAGTTATGGACTTTACTCTTGTCACGTCCACATTTGAGACGCTGCGCCTCACTCCGCCCTCGAAATTGACCCTGCTCGAAGCGCAGGAGTTTTCATCCGCGCATTTTCCTCCCACCCCGCCTGATGTGGACACGTTGATTCTCGGCGTTGATTCGCGCGAGCTGGCTTTGCAGGTGAAGAAGGTTTTACTTGCGGTTTATCCGAAAGAGCATGAGGTGAGATGGGTTGAAGGTTACAGGTTACAAGTTGAAAGTCTCGGAGATTTTCAACCTGCAACCTGCAACTTTCAACCTGCAACCTGCCTGTATATCCCATCGCTGGGGGAGGGGACATCCTTTGAAGCATTCGCTGAGATCGTGGCTCACCTCCGCGCCCCGGAGGACGGCTGCCCGTGGGACAAGGAGCAAACCCATCAAACGCTGCGCAAACACCTGCTCGAAGAATCCTACGAAGCGCTTGCCGCCATTGACGCAAATGACACGGCTGGAATGCGCGAAGAATTTGGTGATCTTTTGCTGCAAATTGTGTTGAACGCCCAGATCGCCAGCGAGACAAAAGATTTTTCGATGCGCGAGATCGTCAAAAGCATTTACGACAAAATCGTCCGCCGCCACCCGCACGTGTTTGGAGACCTCAAACTCGATGATGTGAACGGCGTTTTGCAAAATTGGGAGAAGTTGAAGGAAAAAGAAAGAGGCGGAAAAAAAGAAGAAAAAGGATTATTGGATGGCGTTCCCTCGATTCTTCCCGCTTTGAATCAAGCCCAGGAATACCAGGACCGCGCCGCCCGCGTGGGTTTTGACTGGCCCGAGATCGAAGGCGTGCTGGATAAAATCCGCGAGGAGATCGAAGAGATCAAAAAGGCGCAAAACCTCGAAGAAGTGACCGCCGAATTGGGCGACCTGTTCTTCGTGCTGGTCAACCTCGCCCGCTGGCGCAAAGTGGATGCAGAGTCTGCATTGCGGGAAGCCAATTTGAAGTTCAAGAAGCGTTTCGCGCACGTGGAGAAAGGCGCAAAAGCGCAGGGGCGCAATTTATCCGATATGACTTTGGAAGAGATGGACGTTCTCTGGAATGAAGCCAAGAAGTTGGGGATGTAATAGACAGTGGGCCAGAGATGATGGACCGCGGCTTGTCGTCTGTTGAACAACCGTCCCGAAGGTTTAAAGAACCGCCAAAGCCTTCGAGAAAACCTTCGGGACGTTCTTTCCCTCAACTCCTTTGAAACGCACCCGATTAAGCTACTTCACAAAACGGTTGTATAATTTTTTTGAACGATTATGCAGTTCAAGCCGCCATATTTTTTTACTCAAGGAGAAAGTATTATGAATATCAATTTTGCCATGTGGCGCAAAGCCTCGTGGCAGCTTATCAAGATGGACGACAAAAAAGAGTGGGACGCGCTCGATGTCGTTTCCAAATGGTTGATCGCCACCCGTTCCGCGGTGACTTTGGTCACCGTTTATTCCTGCGTGATCGCGGGCATCCTTGCCGCCCGTGACGGACATTTTTCGTGGTTGCCCTTCCTTATCGTCACCTTTGGCCTGTTCATCGCGCACGGCACGAACAACATCCTCAACGACTACACCGACTTCACTCGCGGCGTGGACAATGATAACTACTTCCGCACCCAGTACGGCGTGCATCCCCTCGTCCAAAAATTCTGGGATACCTCCACCTCGCTCCGCTGGTTCACTGTCAGTGGCGCGCTCGCTACATTAGCTGGCGTGTATGCGTTGTTTTACACAAATTTTTCGGCAACCACCATTGGCTTGTTTGCTTTCGGCGCGGTCGTTCTGCTTGCCTACACCTATCCCTTCAAATATTGGGGGCTGGGCGAATTCGCCATCTTTCTGATCTGGGGGCCGATCATGATCGCGGGCGTATACTTCGTGCTTACCGATCTCTGGAATTGGAACGTGGTCATTGCGGGCATCCCGTTTGGATTGAGCGTTGCCAGCATCAACATCGCCAAGCATATCGACAAGCATGATGACGACAAAGCCAAAGGCGTTGGCACATTCCCCGTCCGCGTGGGGCAGGCCGCCGCCCGCCGCGTGGATCAGGCCGCCATCGCGCTGATTTATGTTGTGATTGCCTACCTCGTGTTCGTGCCGCGCTATTTCACCCCCGCCATGCTCATCGTTTTCCTTGCGTACAAGGAAGCCCTCATGGTTTTGAAGGTCTTGAACAATCCCCGCCCCGCGCAGCCCCCCGAAGGCTGGCCCGTCTGGCCTGTGTGGTTCTCTGGCTTTGCCTTCCAGCACAATCGCAGGTTTGGCGGTTTCCTCATCCTCGGCCTCATCGTGGATGCGTTGCTGCGCACTTTCCTGCCGCAGTTCTGGCCTGGGCTTTTTTAAACCAAACTCAAATCAGAGATTTCCAACCATGCGGGTTCGGGGGTTTCCAAAACCCCGAACCCGATTTTTCCATCCGCGGGAAAAGCCGCAAATTGATTATCGATCCAGATGACCAGCCCCAGCGGCGGATTCGGACTTACAGGCGACTCGAACACGAGCGCATCATCCACATACCAGGCCACGCGCTTCTCGCTCCACTCGAGCCTGTATCTGTTCCATTGAGTTGGATCCACTCTGGAGTCGGTCAGCTTGCTGGTGGAGTTGCGGACGCGAGTTTCTGCATTCGATAATTCCACTGAATCTTCCTCAATTATTTTCCCCAATAAATTTCTTGTTTGTTTTCTTGAAAATGGAAGCGCCAACCCCGCAGGAATCAAAAGTGGATGAAACCTTGACGAGCGGAACGATTGCGCTAAAAATCCCTGTGCGGGTTTATCGTCTGTGAATGAAAGATAATTCTGCTGTGATGCGCCGAAAAACCATGCGGCGTTCGGCAGAGTTGGTAATTGCCAGCGTCTCCCCCCAAACCCAAGCGACATTCCAAAAGGATCGTTCCACAGTCCGAAGCCCCATGTTCCGGGCAGGGAACTGCTCGAGGTTTTTGCACGCAGGCTGAGGCTTAGAGAATGATGCGGAAAATTCCCGCGTGAGAGTCCGAAATAGTCATCGATCTGGGCAAAGCGGTAGCTGGAGGAATCTCCCGCTGGTATCTTCAGAAGGTATCCATTTGCGGTTTTTTCAATGCTTGCATTTGGCGTTGTTCTTGATTTCATCCTTCATCCTTCCTACTTTATCCTTGCCTATTTACCAGCCAGATGCCGAATAGGATGACCGCGCCGCCGAGGATGGCGGGCAGTGTGATTTGTTCCTTGAGCACGATGGCGGCGACGATCATGCTCGCGGGCGGTTCGATGAAAAGAAACGCGCCGGTTTGCGCGGCAGGCAGTTGGGCGAGCGCGTCGAACCAGGCGATGTAGGCGAAGCCCGTGGTGAAGATGCCGAGGAAGATCATTGCCCACCAGCCGCGCGAATCGAGTTGGGCGATTTCGGCCATTTTGCCCTGCGCGAAAAAGGCAATGGAAATGATGAGCCAGCCGATGGTCATGACCCAAAACGTGAGGCGCGTGGACGGGTGCGTTTTCAACCCGTGCCGCGAGATGATGGAAAATACCGCCCAGTTGACTGCGCTGATGAGGATGAGAAAATCGCCAGCCGTGCCGAACCTGCCGATGTTGGCGAAATTCCCCTTGCTGACCACGACCAGCACGCCAAGCATGGCAAGTACGATGCCTGACGATTGCAGAAGATTTAATTTTTCCTTCAGAACCAGCCAGGCGAGGATGGCGATAAACGCTGGGGATGTGGCGACGATCCATGCGGTGGTGGTGGCCTGCGCGGTTTGCAGCCCGTTGGATTGCAGCCACTGGTGGAAGGAAATTCCCAGAAAGCCAAGCAGGGTGAAGTACAGCCATTCGCTGCCTTTGGGAAATGCAAATTGTTTCCGCACGGCAACCGCCGCGAACAGGATGGGAATGCCCATCGCGAAGCGAATCCATACCACGGCGATGGGGGAGATTTGCCCGACGGCGATCTTTGTGGCAATGAACGATGCGCCCCAGACCACAACGGCAAAGAGCGCTTCGAGATAGGGAAGGAGTTTTGGTTTGGACATGGCAGGGATTATAACAATTTACGATTTATGATGGCGATGATGGTTTCTCTAACATCGTTCGATCTTTATGACACAGCGGCCTTCACCAGCGGACTCTCTCACACAAACTATGTTGGCTCATGTGTAAAGAGTGTGCAGGCTGAATGTTCGGCGCTTTCAAAGAGCAAAAAACTTAACGCGAATTTTCCGAATGAGGCGAATGACGCGAAAAAATTCGCATCATTCGCGTTAAAAGGTTTTGATCTATTGCACAGAGTCTACACATGAGCCACTATGTTTTGCTGGCGAGTAGTATAACGCCTTCACCCAGTCGATCTGCCTTCGCGCCCGCTATGCCTGTCAATAACCAAAACATGGAAAATAAAAAAAACAGCCCACAAGTTTCGCTGTGGGCTGTTTTGTATGGTGAGATTAACTCTGCCGAACGTCCCAGAACTTCTTCACGGTTTTGGCGAGAACTTTTTTTACATCATCCTTCTTGATGCCAGCCACTTTGAAGGTGAGGGTTTTTGTGCTGGGGTTGTCACCTGCAAACTGCCCGAAGGAGATGAAGTTTCCGCCTGCCTCGGCAACGGCTTTGGTGACCCTGGCCAGCGCGCCAGGTTTATCTTCAATGGCGGCGGTGACGCGGATTGCCTTGGTGCGCGCGCCCATCAACTCGAGCAGGATTTTGAACAGGTCGGTTTCCGTAATCATGCCGACCACTTTGCCAGAACGCAGAACGGGCAAGCCGCCAATTTTTGAGTCTGCCATGATGCGGGCGGCTTCTTCGATGGGGGTGTTCACATCGATTGTCTTTACTTTTTTGCTCATTACCTGTTTCACGGTCACTTTGCTGATCAGGTAGTTCATTTCCCACACGCTCAAGCTGGTGACTGGGGAAGGGGATGCGTTCAACAGGTCGCGCTCAGACACGATGCCAATCAATTTTCCATCTTTGATGACGGGCGCGCGGCGGATGTGTTCTTTCTTGAACATGACGAGCACGTCGTGGATGGGCGTTTCTGGCGAGACGGTAATAACGGGGTGGGACATTCTTTCACCGACAAACATTGTAGCCTCCAAATGTGTTGAGAAAACTTATTCGTGAAATTTGTTACAAATACATTATAAGCAGAATTGGAGAAAAGAACGTCACTAATTCAGAGTGAATAAGGTCACTTTGTAGGCATCGATGTCATTGCGAGGCGATGTAGTTCCGCCGAAGCAATCTCCTCATATAGCCTGGGATTGCTTCGCCGCCGAAGTGCAAGAGCGGCGGCTCGCAATGACATGATCGTGTTACTTGGAAAACTCACTAATCACGCGTACCAAATGCTTGGCGTGCAGCACATACAAATCGATGCGGATGTTTTCGTTGGGGGCGTGGGCTTTTGTGTCAGGGTAGCCGTGGCCCATCGTCACAACGGGCAGGCCCAGGTCATGAACGAACGGGTAGTTGGGTCCCGATCCGCCGATCATGGGCACGATTTCCATCTTTGCATCGAAGACATCCTCAGCAGTATCCACTACGATTTTTACGAACGGGTCATCGGGGTCGGTGCGCGCGGCGGGTTCGCCTCCGAGAAATTCGATCTTCACATCGCTGAAGCCTTCGGCGTCGAGATGTGCGCGCAGCTTCTTCAAAATATCCTGCGGCATCTGACCCAGCGCAAGGCGGAAATCCACTTTGGCGGAGGCGAATGCAGGTTGAACGGTTTTCGAGCCAGGGCCTTGATATCCGCTGGTGAGGCCGCAGATGGTGCAGGTCGGCACGAAGACTTCCTCCATTTTCAGGTCGGTGCCGCCCGTCAGCCCTTTGATGAATTCCTTTGCGCCATAGCGAGTTTTGTATTCATCGGCCACATCGGGAAGCGCATCCATCAACTCGCGGTCACGGGCGGATGGGGGAATCACATCATCGTAAAAGCCTGGGATGCGAATGCGCTCATCGACGCCTTTCAAGCTGGCCAGCGCCCAAGTGAGTCTCCATGCCGCGTTGGGCAGGATGCTGCCACCCAGCCCCGAATGAACATCCGTCCCGAGTGAAGTGACCGACAACTCAACGTAGCAAATGCCGCGCAAGCCAAGATATTGCACGGGCTTGTCGCGATGATCCACGCCGCCGAATTCCCAAATGCAGGCATCCGCTTTCAACCTGTCGAGATTCTTTGAAATGTAATCGTGCAGGTGCATACTTGCGGTTTCTTCTTCACCTTCGATGATGAATTTGATGTTGCATGGCAGTTCACTTTCATCTTCGAGAATGGCGTCGATGGCGTGCAAACGCGCCGTGAGGTGACTTTTGTCGTCGCTGACGCCGCGTCCGTACATTTTTCCATTGCGGATCTCCGGCTCAAAAGGCGGGCTTTCCCATAATTCCAATGGCTCTGGCGGCTGGACATCATAGTGATTGTAAATAAGCAGGGTTTTGTCGCTTTTACCTTTTCGCTCGCCAAAGACAACGGGCGCGCCGTCGGTTGCCATTATTTCTGCTGTGAAGCCGCGCTTCTCCAGCATTTCCTTCACAATCGCGGCGCATTCTTTTAATCCCAAATTCTGTGCGCTGATGCTGGGCTGGGACACGTAGCGTTTGAGTTCTTCAAGGCTCGCATCAAGGTTCTTGTCAATGTACGAATCAAGTTTGTCGAAGCTGCTCATGTTTTCTCCTTTAATCACTGATGTTAGGCATCGTCCCGAAGGTTTGAATGAAAAACAAGCTTGATTTAGGGGAACCTTCGGGACGTTTCGCGTAAGGTGAGTTATTTATAGAAATTTGCGATCCAGCCAATCGAATATGCGCCTGCGTAGGCGAACATTGCCATTTTGATCAGTTGCCCGATCCAGCAAAAAAACAGGAAGCGCCAGAATTTCATTTTTGCCATTCCTGCCGCAATCCCGGCAATATCAAAGAATGGATTCGGGATTGCAGACAACACCAAAATTGTCCATCCGCCATATTTTTCGATCCATGGACTGACCCTGTTGTAAACATCGGTTTTCTCAACAACGGCCTGCCCGCTGAAACCAGCAAGATAGCCAGAAAGTTCGCCAAGTGCGCCACCTGTCCCTGCCGCAAGAGCCACGCCAATGGGATTGAAAATACTTCCCATTGCAAAGACAACCGCCACACCCGGCGCAGGCAGAAAGACAGTCGCATTCGCCATCAGGGCGATCAGGAAAATGCCAGGATATCCATACGCGGCGAAATCCTCCACCCGCTCACGGATGCTGTAAATGTAAACCGTGATGCCGATGACTGCGGCGATTGCGAGAACGCGCAGGATATTGGTAGTGGCGCTGGTCGCAGGTTTGAAGGTTTCAGGCTGCAAGTTTAAGGTTCGAAGGTTTGAAGGTTGAACGTTGGTCTTCGAGGAACTTCCTTCTCGCTCTTGCTTTTTACTTTTTACACTTTTAGCTTTTAAAACCTTCGACCTTCGATCTTCAACCTTCACCCTTTGACCTTTAACCTTTTTAGCTTTCTTCGATAGTGACACTGATGATCTTCACTGCGGGCGCATTCGCATTGCCCGGGTCGCGCTCAGGAATGGACATTAATACATCCTCACCTTCCACGATCTGGCCAAAGACGCTGTGCTTGCCATTTAAGTGGGGAGTAGGGCCATGTGTGATAAAGAACTGCGAGCCGTTGGTGCCAGGCCCCGCATTCGCCATGGAAAGAATTCCGCGCTTGTCATGTTTCAAGCTGGGATGAAATTCATCCTGAAATTTGTAGCCGGGGCCGCCGCGGCCTGTGCCGGTTGGGTCGCCGCCTTGCACCATAAAGTTTCCGATGACACGGTGGAAGATGACGCCGTCATAAAATCCTTCGCGCGCGAGGAACACAAAACTGTTCACAGTCACGGGGGTTTTGTCTGCGAACAATTCAATGACCATGGTTCCTTTGTCTGTTTCCATGCGCGCCTTGTAATTCTTCTTCGGGTCGATCTGCATTACGGGTGGGGTAGTCCATTGTTTTGCCATAACTCTCTCCTTTTATATGATATATCGTCCCGCAGGTTTTTTAGATGGCGTTATTAATTCACACCAACCTGCGGGACGTTTTACTTCAGCAATGTTTCAATATTAATTCACACCAACCTGCGGGACGTTTTACTTCAGCAATGTTTCAATTCTTGCAACAACCATGTCCAATGCAGCTTTGTTGTGTCCGCCTTCGGGGATGATCACATCTGCATAGCGCTTGGACGGTTCAACGAAATCAAGGTGCATGGGGCGCACCGTCGCTTCATATTGTTTGATGACAGATTCGGTCGAGCGGCCACGCTCTGAAATGTCGCGGCGCAGGCGGCGGATAAAGCGGATGTCTGCATCTGCATCCACAAAAATTTTTACATCGAACAACTTGCGTAATTCAGGTTCAACAAAGATTAACACCCCCTCCACGATGATCACTCCGCGCGGCGCCACGGTAAACGTTTGGCCGGTGCGGCTGTCAGTGGAGAAATCGTAGATCGGGACTTCAACAGGCTGAAAGTCCCGCAATGATTCGACGTGCTCAATCAGCAATTCAGTTTCGAGGGAATTTGGATGATCGAAGTTGACATCCCTGCGCAATGTGGGCGGCAGTCCAGTCAGGTCTTTGTAGTACGAGTCGTGTTGAAGGTATGCAATTTTATCCGCTCCAACTCGATTAAGGATTTCCTGGGCAACCGTTGTCTTGCCCGAACCTGACCCGCCTGCAATGCCAATAACCAGGGGAGTGTTGTGACTCATGTTTGCGATTATAGCCGATGAATGACAAAACGACTCCGGGCGGACCTGGAGCCTGTTTGCCAACGAATGGCATTTACTTACGCTTGAAGATTCCTGTAACCGCGTTCCAGATCGGGCAGCGGTCATAAATCCCCATGAACGCAAGGATGCCGCCAATGCCTGCTACGATCCAATTGCTTGTGGAGATGCCGATCATAATGAATAAGCCCCCGCCTCCAAGCCGCAGCATTCGGTCAAATTGAGTAAGCGGGACTTTTACTTCCGTGCCATTTGCCAATGCCTCGAACAATATGCGGTAGCCCGCTTCGTTTTGAACTCCTGTCACACGCCCGACTTCCTTGCCGTCGCGAACGGTAACGACTGTTGGAATTCCAAACACACGGAATTGCTCCAACACCTCATGCGAGTCATCTGCGTTCACAGGCATGAAGTGAACCGAATCGCCATATTCTTTTGCGAGCTTTTCAAGAATTGGCTTTGTCATCATACACGGGCCGCACCACGTCGCCCAAAAATCAACGATGACGGGTTTCTCTGATTCTGAAATTTTTTTCTGGAATTCTGATTTGTTCATGATGATTATGTTGGAGCGGACGATTTCTCGTCCGCTCCATGGATTGCGCTATTTCTTGAACGTGCTGAAATTGAACGGCAGGTACAACGGGCAAAATGCGATCACAGATGTGAGCAGGAAAACCCCGCCAAGAATGAGAAGCACGATGCCGAGTGTGCCAATGACGATGCCGCCAAAATATAAATACGCGAACACTGCGGCGAGAACAATGCGGACGATACGATCGGTATTGGACATATTACGTTTCATTTGAAAATCTCCTATGATTGGTTGAATTGATACCCATAGTATAGGAGACATGCCAATTTCTGTCGGTGACATTGTCACATAAGCGAACGGGATTCCAGCACCTCAAAGTCCAGAATTTCCACCGTGCCGCGCCCTGAGCGGATGCTTCCCTCGCTGACTAAATCCTCGAGCAAGCGGCTGATAACTTCACGCGAACTGCCCAATTCAGCGGCAATTTCCTGATGGGTGATCCGCAGTGGGTTTTGCGTTTTCGCTCGGCTCAGTAATAACGAAGCAACGCGGCGATCCATGCGGCGGAATGCCACCTCATCCACGATAGCCATGACAGTTGAGAGCCTTTCTGACAACAATTCAAAGACGAACTCACGCCACGCATCGGAGCGCCGTACCCAATCGCGGAAGATGTCGGCGGGAATCATCACCGCCTCTGCGTCTTGCTCGACCGTTGCGATGGCGGGAAACGTCTTCTGGCTTAAGATGGCATTGGCGGTCAGGATGCAGGATGAGCCATTCCCAAAACGATACAGCGTAATTTCGCGGCCCGTCTCGCCGATCTTGTACACGCGCACCACGCCCGAGATCAATAAGGCAATTGCCTCAACATGATCGCCTTCAAGGAATACATCACGGCCTGCGGGGATGCGGGCAAAAAAAGCCGCCTGCTGGAATTCGCGCGCAAATGAATCGTCCACCTGTTGAAGAATGGGCAGAGATTTGACGATGCGGTTGAATTGAGAGATGTCGATCACTGGCTTCTTTTCTGATTGCTTTTCTGAGCTTGTTGTGTTTACCTTAGACTTTATCGGTAATTAGAAAAAACGTCCCGAAGGTTGCTGCCAACCCTCAAATTACTCGAAATAAACCTTCGGGACGGTGCTTGTACGTTATTTCCGATAACGTCTCTTGTACAACACAATAATTTGCCACAGAGAAAGCCCTGAGAATAAACTCAAAACCTCTGCGCTCTCTGTGGCTAAACTTCGTAAGCAGGTGATTATTCAAAACTAAAAGCAAGGCCCACTGTCCCAGGCCCGGTGTGTGTGCCGACGACAGGGCTTAATTCAGACAGGATCGTTTCGATGGGCTTGATTTCATTTGCAGCGCGGTCCAGAAGCGTTTTTGCATCTTCAGGGGCATTGGCATGTAAAGCAGCAATGCGGATGTTTGACTTTCCATTAACCTGTTCCGCAACCAATTCAAGCATACGATCATGCGCCTTGCCCTTGGTGCGGATTCGTTCCACGCCTTCCACTTTGCCTTCTTTGAGCGCCAGAATTGGCTTCAAATTAAGCGCCGCACCAATGAAGCGCTGTGCGCCCCCGATGCGCCCGCCGCGATGCAGAAATTCCAGGGTGTCCACGGCAAAGTAAATACCGGTTCTTTCATGCGCTTTTTCAGCCAGAGCCACGCATTCTTTCAGGCTTGCCCCGGCATCCTTGGCGCGTGCAGTAGCCAGCACCTGAAACCCCAACGCAATGGAAGTGGATTGACTGTCCACAAGCGTCACTTTTTCGCCTGCGCTTCCCATCATTTCCCTGCCCTGAATTGCAGATTGCATGGTGCCGGATAATTTGGATGAAATGAAAATTCCCAACACATCAAACCCTTGATCTACCAAACCTTGAAAAGCTGACACCATAACTGCCGGTGTAGCCTGCGATGTGGTCGGCATCACCTTGGCGGTTTTCAAGCGGCTATAAAATTCGGCAGGTTGAATATCCACCCCATCACGAAATGTCTCATCCCCCCAGATCAACTCCAGCGGGGTGACTGTGATGTTGTGCTTCTGAATAAACTCTGCTGGAAGGTAGGACGTACTGTCTGTAACGATTGCGAATTTGGACATAATCTCCTCCGAAGGCAAATATGATTTGGGCGTGTTTCAAATGAGTTGAAGATTGGAACGTCCCGAAGATTTTCTCGAATACTGTTGCCGTTTTTTAAACCTTCGGGACGGTTGTTTCAACTGAAATGAAACACACCTATATAGTTACCCACTATTTTACCCCTGATAAGCTCGCACGCCTTGAAAATTGTATTTTTTCTGCTCATGGTATAATACCGTTTGCAAGCTTACTTTACATAAAATCTCACTTAGGAGCCTATTTTGGCCTTCAACCCCATTAACTGGCTGTTAGGCCTTTTCTCTCTAGACATTGCCATAGACCTTGGCACTGCGAACACTCTGGTTCATGTTCGCAATAAAGGCATTGTCATCAATGAGCCATCCTGGGTAACAGTTGACAAAAAATTAAGACAACCTTTGGCGATCGGCCTCGAAGCCAAAGAAATGGTTGGGCGCACCCCCGGAAACGTAGTGGTAGTGCGGCCTATTCGTGACGGCGTCATCGCCGAATTCGATGTCACCCAGATCATGCTCGAATATTTCATTGGCAAAGTCCATGAGCAAAGTATCGTGCCCCTGCCGCGTCCGCGTGTGATTGTCGGCCTTCCCACAGGCGTGACCGAAGTTGAAAAGCGCGCCGTGTACGATGCCGTGATGGCATCCGGCGCGCGCCAGGCCATGTTGATCGAAGAGCCGATCGCGGCTGCGCTCGGAGCTGGTCTGCCCATCGGAGAGATTCGCGGCTCGATGGTGGTCGACATTGGCGGCGGCACCACCGAGGTGGCTGTCATGTCCATGAGCGGTGTGGTTGCTTCCCGCTCCCTGCGTGTGGCGGGCGATGAGATGGATCAGGATATCGTTCAGTATCTCCGCAATAAATACAACCTGTTGATCGGCGAAGGCATAGCAGAACAGATCAAATGGCAGATCGGTTCCGCTTATTCGTTACAGCCTGAAAAAACAATGGAAGTACGGGGCCGCAACCTTGTAACAGGTTTGCCTGAAACCATTGAAGTTTCCTCGGTTGAAATTCGTGAAGCCCTCTCCGGCTCCGTGCAGGTCATCATCGACACCGTGCGCGATGCGCTGGATGAAATTCCCCCCGAAATCGTTTCCGACTTGATGGATATTGGCATTTGCCTTGCTGGCGGCGGCGCCCTTTTGCAGGGATTGGCCGAGCGATTAACCGATGAATTAAAACTGCGCGTTTGGGTTGCAGAAGACCCGCTTACTTGCGTGGCGCGTGGCGCGGCCATGATTTTTGAAGACCTTGATTCCCTTGGCCGTTATCTGGTTGGCCTGGAACGCGGCAGCACGCGTCACGTTGGCTAGGAAAATTGGCCGCCTCTTTAACCAGGGGCGGATAAAATATGAACTCCCGTTCTTTACAAACGACAATAATATTTTTGGTGGTTGGGGGTATTCTAGCCCTGGCCCTTGGCGGTTTTTTTGGATCCGCTTCGAGGCAGTTTGGCTCCGTGTTGATCGACACTCAAACCTGGTTTTCATCCCGCTTCCTCGGCTTGCAGGATTTTTTCACCGCCCCGCGTGACATTGTTTCGCTGCGCACCCGCAATGCCGAGTTGGAAGCGCAGGTCTCTCAATTGCAGGCGCAGGTTATCGAACTCCAGCAAACGGTGAACGAAACGGAAATCCTTGCAGCATTGGTGGATTTCTCGCGTTCAAACCCTGAAAGCACTTATAAAGCCGCGGCTGTCATCGGGTTTGACCCAAGTCCCTTTTTACATTACATCATTATCAATCGCGGCTCAAATGACGATATCCGCCGTGGGATGCCGGTCGTGACAAACCAGGGCTTGGTTGGCCGTGTGGATGCAGTCATTGCCGATGCCGCCCGCGTGCAATTGATCACAGACCCAGCCTCAGCCGTCAATGTGTATTTGAAAAACGCAGAGACCAGCGCAGTTACATTTGGTTCCGTCACCGGGGATATTTCACTGGATATGATTTCGCAGAACATAACCGTGGAATCGGGCGATCTCATCCTAACCTCCGGCCTGGGCGGCGGCTATCCGTCGGACTTGCCCATCGGTCAGGTAGTTACGATCCGCACCTTGGAATTCAAGCTGTTTCAGCAGGCCACAATTCAACCCGCCGTGGACTTTTCCCGCCTCGAAATTGTTTTGATAATTACCAACTTTCGCCCAGTGGATATCACTCCGCTCGAGCCGTTACCTTCCCCATAATTTTTATCACATGCGAAATAGTATCGCGTTTCCATTGCTCGGGCTGGCCGTTATTTTGCAGTCTGCCATTGTCAGTCAGGTCAAATTAATCTCTGGCTATGCAGACCTGCCTTTGCTCATGCTGGCCGCATGGGCTTTGCAGGATCGTGTCAAATCTGCCTGGCATTGGGCAGTGTTGACTTGCGTCATGGTCGGCTTTGTGTCCAGTATGCCCTGGCTGGTTGTGGCGGCTGGTTACCTTGGCGTTATTTTCATGGCGCAAATTTTACAGCGACGTGTATGGCAGGCTCCATTGCTCGCAATGTTTAGTGTTATATTGATGGGAACCTTGTTTATCCATTTGTTATCGTTCGCTGTTCTACGCGTTTTAGGAACGCCTTTTGCATTTGCCGATGTGATCGGGTTGATAACTCTGCCAAGCCTGCTGCTGAATATGTTGTTCTCGATTCCTGTTTACGCATTGATGCGCGACCTGGCGCATTGGGTGTACCCTCTTGAGGAGTATGAATGAGTTCTGGCCCTGCATCACGCCCTGTCCGATTCGAGGCATGGCGGCTTTCAGCCATATATCTTATTGTGTTTCTGGCGCTTAGCGGCTTGCTGCTGCGGCTTGTCAATTTACAGGTGCTTCAAAGTTCTGCCTGGGCCGCGCAGGCGGTTGATAATTTCACCAATCAAGTCAGTGTTCCAGCTCCGCGCGGGATCATTTACGACCGCAATGGATATATTCTTGCCCGCAACCTTGCTTCGTATAATATTGTGATAACCCCGGCAGCTTTGCCCGCTGACGATTCGGATATTCAACGTGTGTACCGCGAACTTTCCGAGTTGATCGATGTTTCCGTTGGCGGGCCGGTGACAGACGAGTCTTTGGAAGCGGCGAAATTGTTTGCAGCCTGTGTGCCGGGACCGGGCATCGCTCAAATGGTGGCCTTGCAGGATACCCTTGCCCCATTTAGTTCTGTAAAAGTGAAGTGCAATGTTTCAGAGGAAATTGCCCGGATCGTGGAGGAAAAATCGGTGGACTGGCCAGGTGTGGAGGTCGAGGTTGAACCGATACGCGATTATCCAACAGGCTCGCTGACCGCCCATCTGATCGGATTCCTGGGGCCGATCCCCGCCTTGTTCGAAGATGAATATCGCGCCAAAGGGTTTATCCCCAACCGTGACAAGATCGGGTACGCAGGCGTGGAGGATTCCTTGCAGGATATTCTTGCAGGCAGGAATGGTTTGCGTGTGGTGCAGGTGGATGTGGCCGGGCAGGAAATTCGCAACCTGGAGCCTCCCATTCCAGCCGTTCCCGGGCATAATGTTTACCTGACCATTGATACCCGTTTGCAAGCCGCCGCTGAAGCCACTCTGTTGGAAGAAATTCGTTTTTGGAATACATATTTCAATACCGTTCGTATTTCCAGCGGAGTGATCATTGCCATGAACCCAAAAACGGGCGAAATCCTTGCAATGACTTCCTACCCCAGTTACGAAAATAATCGTTTCACTCGCATTATCCCTTCGTATTATTACGAACAATTGAGTCAGGACCCCCGTAAGCCATTGCTGAATAACGCCATCTCTGCGGAGTATCCGCCTGGCTCGGTGTTCAAGCTTTCTACAGCGACAGGCGCCATCAACGAAGGCGTGGTCGGCTTGGATGACATCGTACAGGCTCCGGGGCAGTTATTGTTGTGTGAAAGATTCAATCCCAATGATGTTTGCGCGGATAGTAATACGCGCCCCTTTGTTGACCATATTTTCGAAAAACGCCCCGAAGGCTTTGGCGCGATAAATTTTTTGCAATGTATTGCGTTTTCGAGCAATGTATGTTTTTACAAACTTGGCGGCGGTTATGAGGATGAGATCAATCCGGGGCTGGGCATTGAGCGCCTTCGACAATACGCCCGCGCGCTTGGATATGATGAAACGACAGGTATCCAGTTGAAGGGTGAACAGGATGGCCTGATTCCAGACCCGCAGTGGAAACGCATCAACACCGGCGAAAACTGGTCTACAGGCGACACCTACATTGCCAGCGTGGGGCAGGGATATGTGCTTACCACTCCTTTACAGGTCTTAATGTCAGGTTCTGTCATTGCAAACAGCGGCAAAATGATGCAGCCCACACTTGTCCGCGAAGTGACAGATGGCGATCGCAATGTTGTGCCAATGTGGTTTAACCCAACAGATTTCACCGTGACCGAATTCGAGACGGAAGGCAGTTATCAAATTTCACCTTTCGTTCCAAATACGCGCTGGGATATCACCGTCGACCCGTTGATCCAAAGCTTCTCCTGCGACGATGTTTATTGCAGTCTGGATGCAGAAAACCTAAAGATCGTGCAGCCCGAATCAATTCAAGCCGTCCGCGCAGGAACCCGCCTGGCAGTGACCGCTTCGCTGTTCGGCACGCTGAATGACCTCTTCGGTGATTTTCCAATCGCTGTGGCTGGCAAAACAGGAACTGCGGAATATTGCGATGATGTGGCGAGAGCCGCGGAACGGTGTAATTTTGGCGCGTGGCCTACACATTCATGGACGCTTGCGTATGCTCCCTATGATGATCCTGAGATCATTGTGCTTGCTTTTGCCTATAATGGAGGCGAGGGCGCCAGCGTGGCGGGTCCAATGGTGGAGCGTGTCATCAGGGCTTATTTCGAGATCAAAGCCATTGATATCGCCACCCAGGGAGAGCCGCCACCGGGGCCGTAATGGCGGCGTTTTCATCAGGTATAATTCCATGCAATAAATTAACCTGGCCCAATTTCATGGAACAAATTACATCGCTCGTTCAAATTAAAGGAATACGCGACGGTCTTCTCGCCACATTTTCAGACGCGCCCTGGGAAGACCAGCGTACAGCCCTGCTCGCGCAGATAGATGAACGCCCCTCCTTTTTTCAGGGCGCGCGCCTTGCAATGGATATCGGATCGCAAATATTAAAGGTGAACGACCTGGTTGACCTGCGCGACCACCTTTCAGAACGCAATGTGGTTTTATGGGCGGTTGTCAGCGATTCTCCAACCACCGAGCAGACCTCACAACTGCTCGGCCTTGCCACCCGAATTTCAAAACCGAGGCCGGAAGAACAAAGACAATTCGCTGATACAATCACGGACGACACCGCGCTCTTCGTCAATAAAACCATTCGTTCTGGAACGCGAATCGAGTTTCCCGGGCATATCGTGATCGTCGGAGATGTAAACCCGGGCGCGGAAATTGTCGCCGAAGGCAATGTCATTGTTTGGGGGCGGGTGCGCGGCATGATCCATGCCGGCTCCAAAGGCGACCGCTCCGCATTCATTTGCGCGCTCGATCTTTCTCCAAATCAATTACGCATCGCGGATGAAGTATCCGCAACGCTTAAACCGCAAAAAGACCCCAGGCCCGAGATTGCCAGCATTAATGGTGAAGGACATTTACAAGCCGAACTCTGGCAAACCGGCTAATTCATGGATTAGGAATTAATATGACAGCTCAAGTAATTACAGTAACTTCCGGAAAAGGCGGCGTGGGCAAGACCACCGCCGTTGCAAACCTTGCCAACGCCCTCGCAATGGACGGCAAAAAAGTCGTCTGCATTGATGGCGATATTGGCTTGCGCAACCTTGATGTGGTCATGGGTCTTGAAAACCGCATCGTGTATGATATTGTGGATGTGATCGAAGGCCGCTGCAAATTAAAACAGGCGATGATCCGCGACAAACATTACCCGGAGATGTATTTGATCCCTGCCGCGCAGACCCGTGACAAGAATGCCGTTTCTCCATCGGACATGGTTCGCATCTGTAACGACCTGCGAGCTGATTCTGATTTCGTTATCATCGACTCACCCGCGGGCATCGAGCGTGGTTTTAGAAATGCCATAGCGGCGGCAGATCGCGTTCTCGTAGTGACCAACCCCGAGGTCAGCGCGGTGCGCGATGCGGATCGAGTGGTGGGCATCCTCGAAGCGGAAGAGAAAGGGACTCCGCACCTGATCATTAATCGATTGAATCAAGCATTGGTCAGAAACAATGACATGCTCTCCGCCGAGGATGTATTGGATTTGCTCGGTATCCAGTTGATCGGCATCGTACCCGAAGATGAATCTGTCATCATTGGCTCGAATCGCGGTGCACCCGTCGTCACAGACGGCAAAAGCCGCGCCGGCCTGGCTTTTCGAAATATCGCCAAACGCCTGCAAGGGATTGATGTGCCATTTATGGACCTCGACCAGCAAAGCGGTTTGTGGGGCGCGATTCAACGGCTGACGGGGAGGAAGTGATATGAACTTCTTCACGCGCAAAAAAAGCGCATCAAGCGCAAAGGAACGTCTTCAACTTGTTTTGGTGCATGACCGCACCGACCTGACCCCTGCGCAGTTGGAAGCATTGAAGGATGATTTGATTAAAGCTATTTCGAATTATATTGATATTGACCCCGAGGCAGTGCAGATCGGGTTGGAACGTGATGGACGTGAACAGCGCCTCGTGGCGGATATTCCCTTGCGGAGCGTATCGCGCCATCGCGCAGGTTGAGCTTATTTATACCCTGGAGGCACGGATCAACCTGACAAAAGTCAATGGTTGTGTCCGTGTTTTTTTACCGCTTGTATCAACAGCAAATAGATTTTTGATATTTCGTAATCTAAATTCGAATTTCAAGTTTGCAAAATGATGCGGCTCTTTGTATTATGACTCGTGGACTTTCCTGGCGTAGTTTTGACTTCATTTTATTAGGCGCGATTGTGCTCGCGTCTTCTTTCGGCACGGTGATGATCCGCTCTGCTGTGGCAGGTAATGAGGTGTTACAGCCGCTTATCCTGCGCCAGGTATATTTTGCCCTGCTGGGTGTTGTGCTTATTTTTCTGGTCGCCTCCGTGGATTATCGTTACTGGCTGGCCTTGTATCGTCCAATTTACCTGGCCATCATGATCTTTCTGGTTACATTGACTGGCTTTGGACAATCTGCCTTTGGCGCTCAGCGCTGGTTTCAGGTGGGTGTGCTCTTCCTACAGCCAACTGAATTCGCAAAGATCATTGCCATCGTGGTACTGGCGCGATATTTTGAATATGCCCAGCATCAACCCCGTGACTTAAAGTGGGCATTCGGCGCCGTTCTTTGGGCATCAGGCATAATCGTAATGATTCTCCTCCAGCCAAATTTGAGTAATGTGCTTGTGCTTTCCGTCATCCTTGCAGTGATGTTGTGGATGAATGGCGTGCAGATCAAGCATGTGGTTTCAGCCGTTGTGATCGGCGCTATTGTTCTGGCAAGTTTAGTGGCCCTCTCCGTGCTGGGCGTTCGGATTCCGTTTTTGCAGGCGTATCAGCAGGAGCGCATCGTAAACTTTGTGGTACCCGACCCGAATGACACCTACGGCAATCGCTATAACGTACGGCAGGCATTGATCGCTGTTGGTGCGGGCGGAGTTTTTGGGGAGGGATACGGACACGGCACCCAAACCCAGTTGCGTTTCCTGAAAGTCCGCCACACAGATTTTATCTTTGCCGCCAGTTCCGAAGAGTTTGGCATGGTGGGGGGCGTGCTGATTATTATGTCTCTCGGTATTATCGTTTGGCGTTGTATTCGTGCCGCGCAAAAGGCGCGCGATGTGGCAGGCTCGATGATCGCCATGGGCGTTGCCACCCTTATCTTTTTCCAGGGCGCGGTCAATATCGGAATGAATCTCAATGTGCTGCCTGTTTCAGGGCTTCCGCTCCCGTTCATCAGTTACGGCGGCAGCGGCCTCACCGCGCTGATGCTTGGGATCGGGCTGGTTGAATCCATCGTCATGCGCCACAAACAAATGGAATTTTAAAATTTAGTAATTCACCTTACGCACCGCGCATGATTCCCTCCCGAAGGACATCGGGACGATGTGAGCGGAGCGAAGGGTCTCTGGGATTGTCGTAGAGACCCTTCGCTATCGCTCAGGGCGACATGACCCTAAAACACGCAAAACTGCGTAAGGTGAGTTAGTAAGTGACCTTACGCACCCTACGCACCAGATACATAGGCTTTCTGCCTAATTTTTTGGGTTTTACCCAGATATGGCGGTCAAAATAGGCTCGTTTTACGGGTACTGCGTAAGGTGAGTTAGTAATTCACAAATTGAGTGGAATGCAGACTTTAGCCTGCATTCCACTACCGTACATCCGTCATTCCACAGTTAAAAATCAGGAGTAACCCCTTGTTCATCAAACCCGCACGAACTCGCTTTGCCCCCTCGCCAACGGGACATTTGCATCTTGGCGGCGCGCGCACCGCATTGTATGCTTATCTGCTCGCGAAGAAAACGGGCGGCCAATTTATTTTGCGCATCGAAGACACCGACCTGAAGCGCACCGTCCCTGGCGCGGAGCAGGAGATTATGGACGGTTTGCGCTGGCTTGGGCTTGAATATGACGAAGGCCCCGACGTTGGCGGAAAATTCGGCCCCTATCGCCAGACCGAACGCCGCGACATCTACCAGCATCATGCAAAGATACTTGTAGAAAAAGGCCATGCCTATCCCTGCTTTTGCACCCCAGATCGTCTCGAAAAAATGAGACAGGATCAGATGAATCGCAAGGAAAACCCGCATTATGATGGAACCTGTCGTAACCTCGATCCCGATGAAGCTGCGAAACGAATCGCCAATAGCGAGCCGTACACCATCCGCTTCAAAATGCCGCACGAAGGAGTCACCGTGGCGCACGAACATTTGCGCGGCGACATCACCACCGAGAACAAACAGCTCAACGATCAGGTCATACTCAAAACCGATGGGCTGCCAACCTATCATCTCGCCGCCATGGTGGACGATCACGAAATGCAGATCACGCACGTTATGCGCGGCTCTGAATGGCTCGGCGCCTTCCCGCTGCATGTCAACATTGTCCGCGCGTTTGGCTGGGACGAGCCCATCTGGATTCATCTTTCTGTCTTCCTCAAACCAGGCGGCAAGGGCAAAATGAGCAAGCGCGAAACCGCCGCCGCAATGAAGGATGGCTATTCCATTTTCATCAAAGATATGCAGGAACTTGGCTTCACCCCCGAAGGCGTTATGAATTGGAGCGCGCTCATGGGCTGGGGCGTCGCCGAAGATGATGTGATGACCGTCAGCCAAATGGTGGACCGCTTCACCATCGACTCATTGACTCCCTCGCCCGCCGCGATCAACTTCCAAAAGCTGGATCACTTCAACGCGACTCATATCCGCCTCTTTACGACCGAAGACCTGACAGCCCGCCTCAAGCCTTATTTCACCCGTGAGGGACTCATCGTCAAAGACGATGTTCTGCTGAAAATGATTCCGCTCATCCGCGAACGCCTCACCACCCTGGACGATTGCATCTCCTTCGGCGCATTCTTCTTCAAGGAAGATGTGACTCCCAACCCCGAAGATTTGATCGCGAAAGGATTGGACGCGAAGCAATCCGCGGAAATCGCTCGAAGGGCGTATCAGATTCTGGAAGCGCAACCAGATATCAGTCACGAAAGATGCGAGCCGCCATTGCGGGCCTATGTCGAAGAAAGCGGCTTGAATGTCAATCAAGTCTTCGGCATTTTGCGCGTCGCCACCACGGGGCAAAAAATCAGCCCGCCGCTGTTTGAGTCAATGGAGATCATTGGGCGCGATGTGTGCCTGCGCCGCATTCAGAATGCAATTGGGATTTTGGAAAAGTTATAAATAGAACTTACTCAAGACAGCAGAATTGCCCAACATTTAACGCCAAGACGCAGAGTCGCAAAGAAAAAGCATTTAATTTAAACGTAGCGTCTTGGCGACTTTGCGTTAAAAATTCCAGTTGAAAATAAGTCAAAAAATCATTCTGCGTAAGTCCTAATAAAAAAATAAGGTCGCGTTTTCAAACGCGACCTTATTTTTACTGCTGTTCCTCTTCCGCATTGGTTTTGTGAATTATTATGAACGAAGGTATGCTCAACCCGCCAATGCTCACCTCGATGGGTTTGCCCTGAATTTCCGCTTTTTTAGGGATGAGCTCCATGGCTTCCCTTGTCACCAAAACCTCGCCAGCCGCGCCGATATCTTCACCCAGTTTGCAGGCGCGGTTGACTGCGTCGCCGAAGATGTCTTTGTTATTAACGATCAGGATTTTTCCATAATCGATACCGATGGAAACGTGAATATCCAGCTCGTCTGCCGTCAGTAAATTGGTGGCGGCCAGCGCATGTTGAATTGTTGTTGCAGCGCGCACTGCCGCAAGCGGATCGGGCAACAATGCAAAACAGTTATCCGCTTCGAATTTGATCAATTTTCCGCCATAGCCTGCCACGATCGGCTCCACGGTCATTTGCATTCTGCGAATCATGGACAGGTAATGGATAATTCCGTATTTTCGAGTGAGCAGGGAGAATCCAAACATATCCAGCACCAGCACGGTGTTTTCGGTGCCGTATGCGCGCCAGATCGTATCTTCCAGTTTCTTGCGTTCAACTAGATTTGTCTCCTGCGAATATTTCAAAAGTATTTCCTGAAAATGTTCATCATTTGGCAGCATGGTACACCTCTCGAGTTTTGATGTATTAGACTTTATCGGTAATTAGAAAAAACGTCCCGAAGGCATTGTCCTGAGCCTGTCGAAGGGTTGCCATCAGGCGCTCAAATTACTCGAAATAAACCTCACCGCACTAGCGCGCGGCGCAAGTGTCGGGACGGTGTTCGTATGTTATTTCCGATAAGGTCTATTCATTATAACGAAAAGGTCACGGAAGTTCCTTGCTTTTCCGTGACCTTTTGCTAACTATCGCCTGGCTCATCCGCCATGCGGACAATGCGCGGCGTGAATTTGCCCAGCACATCCACCAACTCATGTTGCGCGGCAATCACCTCATCAATGGGTTTGTACGCCTGCGGAGATTCATCGATGCCGCCGCCTAGCAGGGTGACTCCGCGTTCTTTGAGATATTCATCCCGCGCGGATCTGCTGATGGAATTCAACGCGGCTTTGCGGCTCATCAAGCGACCTGCGCCATGTGAGGCGGACGAAAGAGAGTTGCCTACGCCTTTGCCGCGCACGAGGTAGCCTGCGTCTCCCATTGAGCCTGGGATGATGCCGAACACGCCTTCGCCTGCGGGAGTGGCTCCCTTGCGATGCACAATCACGCTGCGTCCATCGGGCAGGGTTTCGCGCCATGCAAAGTTGTGATGATTTTCGACCACCGCCGCTTCCTTCAAGCCAACCGCCGCGGCCACGCGCTTGTGGATGATGTAATGATTTGCCGAAGCAAACCTGCCCGCCAGTTCCATCGAGAGCCAATATTCCTGACCGTCTTCCGAATCAAGCGAGAGCCATGCAAGATACCGCACGCTTTTATTGAGGTCGGGATGTTTCTCCATCGCAAGTTTGCTGAAGCGGTCTGCAATCCTCGCGCCGACTCCGCGTGAACCACTGTGCGAAAGCAATGCGAGATATTCACCAGGCTGCAAGCCGAACATAGGCTCTTGCAAACTAAACGAACCCCATTCAACAAAGTGATTGCCCGTGCCGCTTGTGCCAAGTTGATTCATGGCGGTGTCTTTCAGTGTTTTAAGCTGGCGGGTGGCATACCACGTGTCATCGTCTAATACGGCATGTTGCGCCTTTTTACTACCTGTCCATTTCGATCCCATGCCGAAGGCGGTCTGCTCCATCAGGGCGTCTTCGAACATGCCCTTCTTTTGCCCAAGCAAAATCGGTGAGACTTCATAAAGAGAGAGTCTCATGCGGCAGGCAATATCCACACCCACAGCGTAGGGGATGACGACATTTTCAGTTGCCAGCACGCCGCCGATGGGAAGTCCATAGCCAACATGAGCGTCGGGCATCAACGCGCCAGTGACGGTGACGGGCAGGCGCATGGCGTTGTCCATTTGCTTGACCGCTTCATCATCGATATTTTCCCGTCCCCAAATTGGGAAGGGGATTGGGCTTTCGAGCAATGTATCTACCGAAGGTGTATCCGATTGTGTCAATCGAATGCACTCGCGCGCGAGGTCTGCCAGCAATGCGTCGGCGAGGAAATTGCCGGGGTTTTGCCGAACAGCATCCAGTTGATTAAGAACCGCTTCGCGACTTAATCCCTGGGCTGATAGCTGCGCCGAAATGCTTTTTGCCACGCCGATGATTTTTCCGTCAGGCCAGTTGTGAAATTTTAAAATCTTTCCTGTGATGATGTCCATTTCTATTCCCTTTGACGATGGACGATTGACCATGGACGACCCTGTGCTTGCACTACGTGTAAGTGAGGTCTGTGGTCAGTCGCCCATCGTCGATTTTATATCGGGTCTGGCGGGTCGCAGGGACCTTCGCAAGTGAGGGTGGTGAAGACTTCGGCTTGCAAGACCCACTCACCGTTTTGCGCGCGCTGCCATTTGGCGGTGTAACTACCCGAAGCGTGAACCAATGTTTCTTTGGCAGTGTAGCTGCCCTGCCAGTTGCCAAGTTCTTCGGCGATGCCCCAAACTTCGTTGACGGTGATCTCGCGCGGGGTTCGACGATAGACGGCGGTCGGGTCGGTTTGGAAGAGAGCGGCCCAGCGTATTTCTTCCTCGTCTGCTCCGTGGAATTGGTCGCTGCGGCCTGTGACCAGATGATAACTCAGCGCAAGCAGCGGACGGATGCGTTTGGCGTTTTTCTCCGCGATGGCGATGTTGAATACTTCGCGCGCGGAGCGGATTAGTTCGGCTGAGGTGGGTTGAGGCATGATGTTTTCCTTTTAAGTTCGGACGGTAGACCGTAGACGATGGACAACGGAAATGCTTTGGTGGTCTGTGGTCGGCGGTCTATCGTCAATAATTATTCTTCCAGCTTCCACAACTCGCGCATTTCCTGGCTGGTTGTGAGAAGTTCATCGAGCGTGCCTTCGGATTCAACTTTACCGTCATTCAACACGATGATGTGGTCAGCGCGCCGCAAAAGCGGACGGCGATGGGAGACGACGAGGCAGGTCATGTTGTGATTGGCAAAGATTCGTTCCCAAAGCTGGCTCTCGGTTTCGACATCCAACGCGCTGGAGAGATCGTCGAAGACGAGGAGTTCGGGTTCACGGATGAACATGCGCGCCGCCGCGGCTCGCTGTGCCTGCCCGCCAGAGAGTTTGACGCCGCGTGCGCCGACCAGGGTTTCGAGATTGTCGTCCATTTGCTCGAGGTCACGATCCATCACGGCTAGTTTGGTGGCGCGGTAGATATCATCGTCGCTGCGGACTAATCCAAGAAGGATGTTGTTTCGCAGGGTGTTGCTGAACAGGCGCGGGACTTGAGCGGTGTAGGCACAGCGCGGAGGGACGAGGAAATCGCCTGGTGCGTGTATCGTGGTTCCGTTCCATTTTATTTCGCCAGATTGCATCGGCAGTAATCCAAGCAATGTTCGCAGCAGGGTTGTTTTGCCAGAACCGATGCGGCCTGTGACCACTGTCAGCGTGTTGCGTTTCAAGTGGACGTTGATGCCTTCGACGCCGCGCCGAAGGTGGTCTGAATCAGGGTAGTGAAATGTCAGGTTTTTTGCAACCAGCTCGTTCAGTCGGTCTGAGGCGGTTTTCGTCGGGTAGATGACTTTGGGCAGCGGCCCGGTCAAATCCACCTGGCTGTGTTCGACGAGCGCGTTCAACGGAGCATTTTCCATGAGGTGATACATGCGTTGAACGGAGACATCGAGCTGCTTGTAGCGCGCAGCGAGCATTCCGCCAAAGGTGGTGAGATCGCCCATGCTTTGCAGGAGATAAACGAAGAGCGAAAAATCACCGAGGGTGAAATTGCCCGTGCGCATGGACTGACCGACAAGCACGAGAATGACGCCCGTGCCCAGCGTGGATGTGTTGCGATAGATCGAACCGAGTACCTCGTCAAAAAGTTTTTCGCGAATGGTTAAGATGCGGCGCTCATCGTTGAGTTTGTGAAAGTAGCCGATAACATTTTTTTCAGCAGTGGCAACTTTGACGGCCTGCACCGCTCCGAAGAACTCACCGATGAAGCCCGTCACTTTGCCGCCAGCCTGACGCGATGCGCGGCGGTAATGCTCGATGCGGCTCGTTGCAAGATTGGCTACGATGCCGACGATCACCAAAGGAATAAGCGCCATCACTGTCACCGAGGGGCTGATCTGCGCCATCAAGATAATCGCTGCGGCGATGATGATAAGCCCGACCATGATGTCATTGATCAAAATAACGAAGAGCGGAATTTCATCCACATCCTTTTTGAAGCGGCTGACGGCTTCGCCTGCTGAATCGGGGAGTTGCGATGCGCCTGGACGGCGCAAAATATATTTCAAAAGATTCTTGCGCAGCAGAGTGTTCATGTCTGCGAAGATGGGTACGTCGGCATAATAAAATCCGTAGCTTGCGACCACGCGCCCAATCCATGTGGCGGCTAAAAATGCGACGATGGCCCAGATGCCAAAAGTCAACTGCGCTTCGCCTGTGACCATATCGAAGAAGGCTTTGATGATGAGCGCGGGCGCGACCTGCCAGCAAAAGCGGATGAGGGCGACGCTGATTAAATCTATGAGCCATAGACCCGTGCGAAAGCGAATCATTTCCCAGATGACTTTCCATGCAGGGAGTGCGGGTATTTTTTGTGTGAAGGTTGATTCTGTCATGATAAATTCCTTTTTCAACCACAAAGGGTCACGAAGGTGCATAAAGGTTTTAAGGTTTTCCTTCGTGACCCTTTGTCTCCTTTGTGGTTAAATATTTTTTACGCCAATACTTCTTCCATTCCAGTTTGCAGCAGTTGATAAAAACGCGAGGATGGGTCTGCGGCTAATTGTTTGCGCTCGCCGTATTCGCTGGTCTGGCCTTTTTCCAGGATCATGATCTCATCTGCGCGATGGACTGTATCCAGACGATGCGCAATGATGATGGCAGTTCGGTTTTTCAGTAATTTATCTATCGCGCGCTCAAGTTTCTGCTCCGTGGCTGGGTCAAGGCGCGAGGAAGCTTCATCGAGAATCACCAGGCCTGGATTTCGCAGGAAGACTCGTGTGAACGCCAGAAGTTGCGCCTCACCCGCGGACAGGGAGCGGGAGCCTGTGTCGAGTTCAGTGTCCAAGCCTTTGGGTTGACTCCGCATCCAATCGCCGAGTTCCAGTTCTTCGAGGGTCGCGATGATTTTTTCATCAGGTATCGAACGGTCAAAGAAGGTCAGGTTGTCGCGGATGCTGGCACGGAATAGTTGAACATCCTGCGTGACGATGGCAATGTTGCGCCGCAATGTTTCAAGATGCGCTTCACGCAAATCTGAGTCGTTGATTTTTATACTGCCAGATTTCACATCGTACAGGCGGAATATCAAACGTCCGAGGGTGGTTTTGCCGCTGCCCGTGCGGCCGAGCAGCCCAAGGATGGAACCAGGCTTCAGGTCAAAGGAAAGATCCCTGAGAACTGAGTCTGCTCCGTTGTAGGAAAAAGATACATCTTCAAACCTCAACGCCAGCCCCTTCGGGTGGGATGGAATCTCTACACCAGCGCCATTGACCACTTCCACTTTGAAGTTGCGGAATTCGGTCAAGCGCTCGACACATGCTCCTATCGTTTGAAAACTTTCGATCTCGTGCGTCATTGCCCAGAAGGGTTCTTCGAGCAGGTTGATGTAATGCACGAACAAATATACTGTGCCGACAGTAATCAAGCCAGCCGAGAACAGCCAATATCCGCTAACGATGGCGAGCAGATTGCCTGCGGTGAGAGCAAACCCCATTGCGTTTTCGATGATCCAGCGTTTGAATTGCGCCTTGCGGTTGTGACCGAGGATGGCGCTTTGATGGCGGAACAACTCGCGGATGGAAAAGTCCACTGCGCCGCTGGAGCGGATATCTTCCGTGCCAGAGAGCTGTTCTTCAATGAAACCATATAAATTCGCTTCCGCTTCGCGCCGCGCCTTTTGGTGAGGGACGGCGATATCTTTCAAGCGGCCAAGAATGATGATGGTGAGCGCTGAATAAACGCTGAATGCCAATCCCGCGCGCCAGTCTTCGATGAACAAAGCAACGAGAATGCCAACGAGCAAGAGTCCATTTGCAATGAGGTTCAAAGCAAATTGAGAGAAGAAAGTTGCCAGTTCCGTTACGTCACCGTCGATGCGTTCGATCAATTCACCTGGCGTGTGGTCATTGTGGAATTTCATATCCAGGTGAAGCGCGTGTTCTGCCAGTTCGGCGCGCAGATCGTTGGTGGCCGTCCATGCCACATTTTCGCCAAGATAGGTTACGCTGACTGCAACAACCTGCTGGATTAAAGCAATGCCGATGAATGCAATTGCCGTCCATGTGAGGGTTTGCAGCGTTTCACCAGCCAATGCTGAGTCAATAAACCTCCGCATGATCTGTGGGGCAAAAATGCGCAAGCCGATGCTGCCAAATAACATGGCGGCCAGCAGCACAAACCGTCCCTTTTGCGGGCGGATGTGTTCGGAGAGCAGGTTCCAGTAGGATTTGAATGATAGGTTCATGATGTTTTCTCGTTGGTTATGTCGTTGCGAGGGCGGTGCTTTTCCGCTCGAAGCAATCTCCTCGTCGAATTGAGGATTGCTTCGTCGCGAAGAACAAGAACGCTCCTCGCAATGACGGAAACACAAATAAAAAAGCCACGGCGCTAAAGTGCGCCGTGGCTAAAAAGACACAGGAACAGGCCGTTAACGGTCTACGGGCGCACTTCGAGAAGGGATAAATTTTCGCAGAAATATCACTTTACGTTTGGTCATTTGAAGTACGCTCCTTTCTTTGGAATGAATTACTGTTGCAGTTTACAACATATGGCATAGGCTTGTCAAGATAAATTGGTCATGTGACTCAGGTCATTGATATTCATCGCGCCAATGAAAATATGAAACAGGCTACAATGGAACTTCACGGAGGCTTCATGAAATCTACGATACTACGAATGCGTTACTGGCGCATTGTCTTGTTTTTTGCGCGCGTAACCCTGGGGATACTATTTTGGGATGTATTTTTACGCCGCATTGGCCTGGGTTTTCTCGCAAGAAATAATCGCCCGCAGCGTTTGCGCCAGATCGCTGTCCGTTTTCGCGCGCTGGCCATTCGCATGGGCGGCGTCATGATCAAGGTCGGGCAATTCCTTTCGGCAAGGCTGGACGTGCTGCCGCCAGAGATCACGGATGAGCTGGCGGGATTGCAGGATGAAGTGCCGCCCGTGGACTATGAATCCATTCGCCTCCAAACTGAACTGGAGCTTGGTTCCTCGTTAAGTAACATTTTTCTCACCTTTGAAGAGACTCCTCTCGCTGCCGCGTCACTGGGACAAGTCCATCGCGCGGAGTTGAACGCGCAGGAGGCCGAGACACTTGGCTATAAAAACGTGGTAGTGAAGGCGCTGCGTCCACACATCGAGCAGATCGTGGATGTGGACATGTCTGCCATTCGTGTGGTGGGGGGCTGGCTGAAGCGTTATCGTCCCGTGAGTGAGCGGGCCAACGTGCCTGCCATTGTGGAGGAGTTTTCAGCCACTCTGCGTGAGGAGATGGATTATTTATCAGAGGGGAAAAATGCCGAGGTTTTTGCAACCAACTTCAAAGACGATGGAAGCGTGTATGTCCCGCGCGTGGTTTGGAATCATACCAGTCGCCGCGTGTTGACTTTGGAGGATGTATCCGCGATCAAGATCACAGATTATGAAGCCATTGCGGCGGCGGGCATCAACCGCGCGGATGTGGCGCAGGTTTTGTTCAAGGTTTATTTGAAGCAGATATTTGAAGATGGATTTTTTCATGCCGACCCGCACCCTGGCAATATTTTTGTCTCGCCTCTGCCTGAAAAAAATAAGGATGGTTCCACGGCCTGGCGGTTGACCTTTGTGGATTTTGGCATGGTGGGGCGAATGCCCGAGCGCTTGATGGAAGGATTGCGCGAAGCGGTGATTTCCGTTGGCTTGCAGGATTCGTCGCGACTGGTGAAATCGTACCAAACCTTGGGAGTGTTTCTTCCGAATGCGAATTTGAAATTATTGGAAGAAGCGGGCGCGCAATTGTTCGACCGTTTTTGGGGGATGAACATGAGCGAATTACGAAACATCGATCACACGGAGATGATGAAGTTCGGGTTGCAATTCCGCGAGTTGATGTTGAATATGCCTTTTCAATTGCCCGAAAATCTTTTACTGCTCGGCAGGACGATTGGAATTCTATCGGGGATGTGTACTGGATTGCACGCAGAGTTCAACTTATGGGAAGGCCTCGCGCCCTACGCAAAGAAACTTGCCGAAGGCGATGGCGGCTCTCAGTGGGATGTCTTTTTTGATGAGGCGGGGAATCTCTTCAAAACGCTGCTGGCGATCCCAGGCAGAACGGAACGCGTGCTCGGCAGGATCGAACGCGGCGAGTTGAATGTGCAAATGCCGATGATGAATATTCAGATCAGCTATTTGGAACGCTCCATGAATCGACTGACGGGCGGGATCATTTTCCTTGGTCTATTGGTTGCAGGCGCGCTTCTTTATGACACCCACCTGAGGCTGGGACAAATTCTGCTTGGCGGTTCGGGCTTCGCTCTTTTTTACACCCTCTTCCTCATAAGGCGCAGCCGCCGTCCGTGGCAGTAAAGGGTGTCACTCTCCCGAAGGACATCGGGACGATGTGAGGGAGCGAAGGGTCTCTACCCCGAAATCAGAGATTCTTCGCTTCGCTCAGAATGACAAGCGAAAGTCCTGTTAACTCACCTTACGCAGTTTTGCGTGTTTTAGGGTCATGTCGCCCTGAGCGATAGCGAAGGGTCTCTACGACTATCTTAGAGACCCTTCGCTCCGCTCAGGGAATCATAGGCGGTGCGTAAGGTGAGCTGTTAATATAAAAACTCGCCTCATTATTTGGGGCGAGTTTTTGCATTTACGCGGACTTGCTTTTTTCTTCCGTCTTTTCGAGCGCGGCGTCGATCATGCTGCGGAAAGCCATCAGCATTTCCTTGCGGGCGGTGCGGCGGTGTTCCATGAAGCCTGGGGGCAAAATAGTTTCCATGCTCTTGCGCATTTCCTCGCGGGCGGCTTTCATGTGTTCCAACGCCTCGGGCGGGAGTTTTTCTTTTAGCGACTTTCGTTTGGATTCGGTCATAGGGTTACTCCTTATCTATGATGATTATAGCACTTCTGGGTTGCTGAAAGATATAATCTGTATTAATGTTTTGGTTGGTGTAATCAAAGCTGTAGGCAATTGATTTGAAGAAAGCGAGAACCTTATGAAACTTGTCACCGTTTCACAAATGCGTGCGATCGAAAAGGAAGCCGATGCCAGCGGCGTCTCGTATGCCGAGCTGATGCAGAACGCGGGCCGCGGGCTTGCGGAACTTGTCCACGCCCTGGGGCAGGAGAATGGCTGGGATGAAGTCACTGGCCTCGTTGGGTCGGGCAATAATGGCGGTGATACCCTCGTCGCGCTGGCGTGGCTGGCGCAGGCGGGCTGGCGCACGCACGCTTATCTTGTCAACCGCAAAAAGGATGATGAACTCATTGCGCATTATTTATCTGTGGGTGGCGAGTTAACCGAATCCGCGAACGATGAAAACGACGAATCTCTCACTGCCTTTCTTAACCAGTCAGATGTCTTCGTGGATGGACTGCTTGGGACGGGGATCAAGCTCCCGTTAAAAAAAGAAGCGGCGCAGCTTCTTGGAAAAATAAATTTCATCACATCCGAAATGGAGTTGCCTCCTTTCATCGTCGCGGTCGATTGTCCTTCAGGTGTCGATTGTGATACAGGCGAGGCTGCCGATGAAACCATCTCCGCCGATCTCACTGTCACGATGGCGGCGGCCAAACAGGGTTTGCTAAAACTGCCCGCGTTTGAATTTGTTGGAGAATTGCAAGTGGTGGATATTGGCCTGCCCGAAAATTTGGATTCGTGGAATTCGATTCAAACCGAAGCCGCAGATTGGGATATGGTCTCTGCGCTGCTGCCTGAGCGAACCCCCGCCTCACACAAAGGGACGTTTGGTACGGCTTTCGTTGTGGCTGGTTCTAGCTCGTACACAGGCGCGGCGCTGCTGGCTGGCACAGCCGCCTATCGCATCGGCGCGGGACTTGTGACAATGGCTGTCCCTGAACCCTTGCACGCCGCCCTCGCAGGTCACTTGCCCGAAGCTATTTGGGTCCTGCTCCCACATGAAAACGGATTTATTTCAGACCACGCTTCGGACAATGTGCTGCAAAACCTTCAAGTGCTCCCATCGCCCTCCTCCGCGGCGTGGACGGTTCTGCAAAACCTGGCGCGCGCCACCGCATTTTTGATCGGCCCTGGCCTCGGCGACAAGCTTTCAACCAGAGCTTTCATCGAGGATTTAATTCCTTCCATAAAAATTCCTGTCGTTGTGGATGCCGATGGCCTGCGGCATTTAAGCGCCCTCTTCCTTGGTGAGAGGGACGGGGTGCGGGAAGACTGGTATAAAAAATTATTTGCTCCCGCCGTGCTCACTCCGCACCCTGGTGAAATGTCGGCATTGACGGGTTTGCCAAAGGAAGAGATTCAATCCAACCGCGAAGCGATTGCAAGCAAGTATGCGAAAGAATGGGGACATGTTGTCGTTTTGAAAGGAGCATTCACCGTCATCGCCTCACCTGACGGACGCTCCACCATGATCCCCGTCGCCACGCCCGCCCTCGCCAAAGCTGGCACAGGTGATGTGCTGGCTGGCCTCATCGTCGGTCTCCGTGCCCAGGGTTTGGATGCATATGCCGCCGCCGTGGCAGGCGCGTTCATCCACGCCCAGGCGGGATTATTCGCTGCCGAGGTACTTGGCACAACTGCTTCCGTTTTGGCAAGTGATGTCCTTGAGGCAATCTCAGATGTGATCGCGGAATTGGAGTAAAAATAAACAATACTCTGGCGGTTGAGTAGTCTCGCGTGCTCTTCGCGAGATACACTTGCACCAGCACGCAGGCGCAGGTGTCGAAACCACTTTTGAACCGCTAAGCTCGCGAAGATCGCCAAGAAAAACTTTAAAACTTAGCGCTCTTTGCGATAAAAATTATGCTATGTACGGTTGAGACCACAAACAAAAAGAGACTACCCATTTTGGGAGTCTCTTTTTGTACGGATTACGCAACACGCACTTAACTATTCATAAAACTTTCAAGGTTATCCTTGCTGATGCGGAAGGCCTTGCCGACTTTCTTTGCCTTCAAGCTTCCGTCTTTAATGGCTTCAAGAATATCATCCTCAGTCACCTTCATAACCTGGGCCGCTTCGGCAGGAGTCATAATATCTGCTATTTTGCCGCCAGCAGAGCCGCCGCCCTGGGAATTATTCTGCATTCCGCCTTGCAGGGCCTGTCCCATCAAATTGCCAATTCCCATTCCAGCGCCAATGCCAGCCGTGAGGCCCGCACCGCCGCCCTCGTTCTGGGCCGCATCGCGCATCGCGTCCGCGGCTTGCAGTTGAGTGTAGGTTTGCATATCGAGCATACCCATGTCGCGCAATTCCTGGGCAGATTTGTCAGAAGGCTTGAGGTTGCCGATGTAGAAAGTCTTAAGAGTTAAGCCAATCGCTTCGAAATCTTCCTTCGCCTTTGCACGCACAGCCGCGCCGATTTCTTCGGTCAGGCCGATTATCTCAGGCACAGAATTCTTCGCGGCAGTTTCACCGAGCGCATCCTGCAATTTGGAGAGCAGCATTGTGCGCAATCGTTCTTCAATTTCCGAGGTGCGATACGAACCCGTTGCCCCGACAATTTGAGTCACGAATTGTTGCGGGTCTTTTACCTGAAACGAATAGGTTCCAAAACCTTGCAGCAAGGCCACGCCCAAACCCATGTTCGGGTTGCGGACAATGATCGGCTGCGGCGTGCCCCACTTCTTGTTCGCAAATTCCTTGCGCGAAACGAAATACACTTCCGCAGGGAAGGGCGTGCGGTCGTTGAATGCCTTGCCAATCCAATCGATCAGTTTCGGGATGTTGGCAGTGGCAATCGTGTGCCGCCCCGGCTTGAACACATCCAGCGCCTGCCCATCGCGGAAGAACACCGCGCTCTGGCTTTCACGCACGATCACCTGCGAGCCAAGGCGGTAATCACCGATCCCTTGCTCTGGGAAGCGGTGTACGATCTCATCTGACATTTCATTTGCATATTCAATGACATCGAAAATTCTAGCCATGTTTTTCTCCTTTTTTATAATAACGTCCAGATTATAGCCGAATGAACTTGCTGATACAAGAACCGTTTGTCTTATTTTCTTACGAATTCCAACGCTGATTCGTTTCACGCCTCGATGGACTCCAGCCGCCGCCATCAGCTCTCCGCTGCCTGAAACACGCCTCTCTCTTAATCTCGAACCTGATTCTATTTTCTGAATCATTTTCCACGCTCAGTGTCAAGAGCCATGCCACCCCTTCGGGGTTGGGACAATTTGTAACCCACAGCCTATCATCATTTCACCCTTTCGGGGTTTCAATTTGGCTTAACCAATTACCAATTACCAACTCACCTTACGCGGAACGTCCCGAAGGTTCTCGTAAAATACGCCTGTTTGTAG
>CAKKRM010000222.1 GCA_919902735.1 Anaerolineales bacterium
ACGCCAGTTCCAGCGCCAAGTTGGACGCTTGATGAATTGCTTGCAGGCATAACGAAAAATAATCTTCATAACGAAGTTGATACGGGTTTTGCCGTAGGAAACGAAGTGTGGTGAAATTATGGCATATATTCCCGATAGCGGCGATATCGTTTGGATTATGTTCAATCCACAAGCAGGACATGAGCAAGCAGGTCATAGACCCGCGTTGGTTTTGTCCCCGAAAGCATATAACGGTAAAGTTGGATTAGCAATTCTATGTCCAATAACGAGTCAGGTAAAAGGTTATCCGTTTGAAGTTTTGATACCTGAAGGATTAGAAGTAAAAGGCGCAATTTTATCTGACCAAGTAAAAAGCCTCGATTGGAAAGCGAGAAAGGCAGAGTTTGCTTGTAAATTGCCGCCTGAAAAATATAACGAAGTCATCAAGAAATTAAGCACCTTGATTCGCGAGCAACTTCAAAATATGTAGTCGAATCTTGCATAACAAAAGCGTGCCAACAAAGCATGCACCCGACGCTGGGGATTCTGGCGCGATTCCAAGCATTTTTCTACGCCTCAGCATTTTCCCAGTCGGACAGCGTTCCGCCGCCCACCCCAGCGCGGGTAACGCAAACCGTTAGGTGTGTGCTTTCATTAAGGCTTTCGGGTTATTCGCAAAACTGAGTCACTTTCAAATTGGCGTTTGAGTCTTTCAAATCAAGTTTCGGGTTTTAGCAAAATCTCTGGTTCGTCAAAGTTGGCATTTTTAGCGGTGGTATTTTTCCAAATCTGGCGTTTTCAAAAATTAGCGTTTGTCTTTTTATCGCATGGTTTCTTCTTTAATTTGCTCAGGTTCCAAAATCGGCTTCAAGGTTTTCAAGTTAGGTTTTGGTAAGCAAGAGGTTTCATTTTGCAAAGTCCGTTTTTCATGACTTGCGTTCTTTTTGGTAAAGTCATGTTTCTGAAATCGGCTATATTTTTTCAGCAATCATTTCGGCAAGTTTGGTTCAAGCTTTTTTGTCAGGTTTATTTTTTCTGGCAAAGTTTACTTTTTGCAAAGTCAGTTTTTCTGCATCAGTTTTGGCAAGTCCTGGTCTTTGGCGTTTTTCCAATTCAGTCTCAGTTTCAATAGCAAAGTCGGACTTGTAAAAAATTGTGGCGCGTGTAAAATCAAGTCAATGAAAGGCTGGGTTTTGGTTCTTTGGCGGCAGGTCTTGCTCAAACCGCACACACCTAACAAAGCGTGCACCCGACGCTGGGGATTCGGCGGCATTTTCAAGCAGTTTCCTACGCCTCAGCCTTTTTCCAATCGGACGGCGTTCCGCCGCCCGCCCCAGCGCGGGTAACGCAAACCGTTAGCCCGC
>CAKKRM010000223.1 GCA_919902735.1 Anaerolineales bacterium
GACGGCTCAACCCTGCGCGAACTCCACGCCCTGCTCAAAGCCAAAGACCCTGGCTACGGCGGTCTCGTCCGCGTGATGAACAAACGCCAGGAGTTCCTCTGGGTGCATGAGAAATTTGCGGGTGAGTATTAGAATAGGTATGTCAAGGAATATTATTAGGAGCGACCATGAACCACGAACAACTGCTTAATAAAATTCAAAGGGCGAGACAAAATCAAGCACAAAGATTAAATTTGAAGAATCAAAAACTGAAATCTCTACCAGCAGAGATTGGGGAATTAACATTGCTAGAAGATTTGGATTTGGAAAACAATCTCATAAAAAGTCTCCCGAGTGAAATTTCACATTTAACAAATTTAAAAAAATTCTCTGGCAGAAAAAACGCATTTAAAGAAATACCTGTGGAGATTCTATCTTTGCCGCAACTAGAAATCTTGGACATGAAGGAAAATTTCATCCAAGAAATACCTGGCACCATCAAAGCACTGAAATCACTCAAAGTCATTTCCGTTGGACAAAACCCAATTACATCTTTAGCAAAAGAAATTTGCGAACTTACCAAACTTGAAACTCTTTCTTGTGGCGGGGTTTACGAAACCTCCCCATATTACGATCCGAGATTTATGAGCGTGAGATTGGGACGGGAGAGTCAAATAAGAAAGTTGCCAACAGAATTGGGAAATTTGACAGAACTAAGACTTATATATCTAAATGGAAATTCAATTGATCAGATACCAGAATCAATAGGGAAACTCCGTAAACTACGGGAACTCCACCTGCGATACAATCAAATATCTTCCATACCAAAACAAATTCTTGACCTAAATGAATTAGTTTATCTTGACCTTCGGGGAAATCTATTACCTATTCCAATTGAAATCTTAGAAAAAGTACATGAACCTCAAATCGTTCTCAATTATTATTTCAAGCTTGTCGACGCAAAAAAACAACAAATCAATGAGTCGAAATTAACCTTTTTGGGGCAAGGTTCGGTTGGCAAAACATCCCTCGTACGCAGATTACTTCATAACGTATTCAACATAGATGAAACAAAAACAGAAGGTATTTCAATAAACCGCTGGCATATCGCAAACCAGACAACAATCGATGACCAATCTCATCATATCAACTTGAATGTCTGGGACTTCGGCGGACAAGAAATCATGCACGCCACCCACCAGTTTTTTCTCACCAAGCGCAGCCTTTATCTATTGGTACTAGATTCAAGATTAACGCAGGAAGAAAACCGTGTCGAATACTGGCTCAAAATTATCCAATCCTTCGGCGGCGAGTCGCCTGTCCTGATTGTTGGCAACAAAATTGACCAGCACCCGCTCGACATTGACCGCACAGGCTTGCAAAAGAAATACCCAAACATCGTCGGCATTGTCGAAACCTCCGCCGCCACAGGCGCAGGCATCGAAGAACTCAAAGCCTCTATCGCCGAGCAGGTCAACAACCTGCCGCATGTCCGCGACCTTCTGCCTGAAACCTGGTTCACCGTCAAAACCAAATTGGAAAAACTGGGGCGCGAGTCTAATTTCATCACCCACGATAAATACCTCGAACTATGCGCCGAAAACGAAGTCAGCGATGAAACCAGTCAACGCACGCTGATCGGCTTCCTCCACGATCTCGGCGTTGTCCTACACTTTCAGGATGATCCCCGCCTTGAAGCGCTCGGCATTCTCAATCCGCAGTGGGTCACGAATGGCGTGTACAAAATACTCAACTCGCACACTTTGTTTCAAAACAAAGGCGTGCTCACCACGTCCATGCTCGACGAGATCCTCAACCTGCCCGAATATCCGCGCGGCAAACGGCTCTTCATCGTGGACATGATGAAAAAGTTCGAACTGTGCTACGACATAGAGCCTGATAAAACCTTCCTCGTCCCTGACCTGCTGCCCAAAGACGAACCTGCCGAACTGAAATTCAACGGCATCCCTGCCTTTGAGTATGCCTATCCCGTTCTGCCATCCAGCGTCATCACCCGCTTCATTGTCCGCATGAACCAGAAGATTGACGATGGCTTTGTCTGGCGTACAGGAGTTGTGCTCAAAATTGGAGAGAACCATGCTCTGGTCAAAGCCGATATTGAAGACCGCAAGATCACTATCGCCATTGACGGTCTCGAACATACGCGGCGTGACGCCCTGTCCGCGATACGGTATGAGTTAGGCGAGATTCACAACTCCATTAAAGGACTGAATCCACAGCAGAGAGTCCCGATTCCTAATGCCCCCAGCGCCGAGCCTCTTGAATATGATTACCTGCTCATGCTGGAACGTGAAGGCGACGAGACCTGCCGTGTTAAAGATGGTAATCGATTGATTACAGTCAATGTACGGCAAATTTTGAGTGCCATCGAAAATGAAGCGCAACGTAAAAACCTTGAAGGTAGTGTGATCATCTATGGCGATGTGCATACTGGCGGTGGAGATTTTTCTGGTCGCGATAAAAGCATCTCTGCCAGCAATGGAGGAATTGCCATTGGTAGAGATGTCACTGGCAACATAATTTCTGGCGACGACAACCAAATCATTCAAGACAGTTACAACAAAATCAAGTCCGCTGATATTCAACCTGATCTCAAGCAAACATTAAAAGAATTGGTCGAAGCAGTGGAGACGATGAACAAGTCCCTGCCTGAAGAGCAATCTGCAGAAGTCACAGAAGATTTGGGCAAGTTGGTGGATGAAGCGACCAAGTCCAAGCCGAATAAGAAATGGTACTCGGTCAGCATTGAGGGGTTGATCAAGGCTGCGGAAAATTTGGATAAACTCGGCGAGCCTGTGATTAATTTGTCACAGAAGGTCTTGTCCCTGCTGACGGGCGGGGCGATCAAGTGAAAAATATATGCAATGGGCTGTATAATAGGAATAGAGGTGTCCCATGGTTACAATTACTGTTACGCTTTCAGAAGACCACCTGGAAAAATTACAAAATCTAGCAAAACAATTCAATATTCCCACAGAGGAATTGCTGCGGGTGAGTTTCGAAGAACTGGTCGCACGCCCGCAAGAGGATTTTCAAAAAGCGCTTGAATATGTTTTGGATACGTATAAAGAACTTTACAAGCGGCTGGCATAATGCACTCTTTGACCATAACGGAAGTTCTTGAAACCTATCAGCGCGTTATGGCTCAATCAGGCGGATTGATTGGCATTCGCGACTTTGGCGCACTGGAATCAGCAATTGCCCAGCCTTATATGACCTTCGGCGGAAACGAACTCTATCCCAGCCTGGCAGAGAAAGCCGCCGCGCTGGGATTTTCCTTAATTCAAAATCACCCATTTATAGATGGCAATAAACGCACAGGTCATGCCGTGATGACAATATTTTTGACAATGAACGGCTATAAGATCAAGGCAAGTATTGACGAACAGGTCGAAATTATTTTGTCAGTGGCGTCGGGCAATCTCAAACGCGAAGAATTTACTGAATGGCTTTCAAAGCACATCCACCCATTTGTGTAAACATTGACGACAACACCACTCCGAACGCTGGCAGTATAATAAAAGCAATCAAAGCCATGATGATATAAATCTCTTTCCCAAATCCCTATTAGCGCAACATCCAACATAAAAGAAGCCTGGACACAGGGTTTCTTTGTATTGGCAAATCCCCGTTGCGCTAAACAGGAGATTGAAATGGATACCATCAAGTTTGTCATCGAGCAGTACACAAACGAAGAATTCGGCTACGTCCTCCCCGTCATAAATATTTACATCAATGACCGCGACCTGATCGACCTGGTCAGCGAGGTTGAACATAAACTTTTCGCTGCGGATGGCGAAAAAATCGTCCGCTCAAATTACATTGGCTATGAAGTCGACCACTTTGAAAGATTTCGCAATGAAATGTTGGGGGAAAAGATTTACCCTCGCAGCGTCCTGCTGACCTGCACATGTACCATTGCCGAATGCAATTGTATTATGGTAAACATCGCCATTGAAACAAATACCATAACCTGGAACGATTTGAAAAGTCCCTGGTTTGGTGGAAAGACACCTAGTCCTTTCATTGACGAAGCAGAGGCGCAGGAATTGGGCTGGCAGCCGCTCGACTATACTGGGCTGGGTCCATTCGTTTTTGATCGAGAACAATATCTTTCAGCATTGGATGGCGTGACTCAAGAATGGCATCTGCAAAAGCCTTAACCTCCCCATCGCCAATGCACAGCCCTAATCAAGATCAGTGAAATGCTCAGCGGTGTCGCTCATCTCAGGGGAGGGCAACCAAGCCACAGTTAAGTCAGAAGCGAAAAAAAATCCACGCGCAGGCCCTAAAAGTTGATTAGGGCCTGCGCGTTTGCCTGCAACCTGCCTGCCTGTTTTACATTTCTTATATCTTGCCTGCCACGTAATCCAGTACATCGATCTTGGTGAGGATGCCAATCGGCTTGCTGTTCTCGACGATGATCAATGCATAGCCCGCAGTGAGGGACGGCATGGCTTCCTCAAGCGGGGTTTCAGGCGGGAAGACTGCGCCAGCGCTTTGCACGAGAGCGTCTATCTTTTCATCGTTGCTGTGTTCGTGTTTATCAAGCATGTGAGTGAGCAGGTCTACTTCTTCGATGAGGCCCACGAGCGTTCCATCCGCGCCGACAACTGGCATCTGCGAGACTGCATTCTGGTGCATCACGGACACCACTTTGCGGATCGAGTCGCCAATCGTCGCCGTGATCAATGCCTTGTTTGGCTTGGCAATCAACAGGTCGCCGAGAGCCGTTTCTCCGAATTCCATCGAGAGGAATCCGAATTCGCGCATCCACTTGTCATCGTAGAATTTGGAAAGATAGCGCGTGCCAGAATCAGGCAGGATCACAACCGCCAAACGGTCGGGAGTTAATTTGCGGCAATATTTGATCGCGCCTGCAATCGCGGAGCCTGATGAGCCGCCTGCAAAAATTCCCTCCTGCCGAACCAGTTGACGCGCCCACAAAAATGACTCACGGTCGCCTGCGCGTTCGATGGCATCCACATATTGAATATCCATCGTGGACGGCAGAAAGTCCTCGCCGATGCCTTCCACTTTGTAGGTCTTGGGGTATACGCCTGGCGGAATCTTTCCCTTGTTCTGCCAAATTTCGGTCAGGATCGAACCTTCGATATCCACGCCTACAATTTGGATTTTTGGATTCTTGGATTTGAGATAACGCCCCACGCCTGTGAGCGTGCCGCCCGTGCCAATGCCAATGATGACATCGGTCAGACGCCCTTCGGTCTGCTCCCACAACTCGGGGCCGGTACTCAGTTCGTGAGTCATTGGGTTATCGGGGTTGTGGTATTGATTGGCAAGCACAGCATTTGGCACTTCACGCGCGAATTTCTTGGCTACTTCATAATAAGAGCGTGGATCGCCGGGGCCTGCATCCGTTGGGGTGATGACTACTTTCGCGCCGTAAGCACGCAACAATAATATCTTTTCGTTGCTCATCTTATCGGGCATGACGAAGATGGTTTTATAGCCCTTCAACGCCGCCGCAATCGCGAGGCCAACGCCCGTATTGCCAGAGGTCGCTTCGACGATGGTTCCGCCGGGTTTTAGCTCTCCCCTTTTTTCATATTGCTCAATAATATTCGCCCCCACCCGGTCTTTGACTGACCCGCCGGGATTCATAAATTCCAGTTTTGCATACAACGGGACGGGCAGGTCTTTGCCAATTCGTTCCAGTTTGACAAGCGGCGTATTGCCCATCGCGCCAAGCACGTTGTTGAAGACTCTTCTCTCTTTTGATTCGGGTAATCCTGTCACGGTGACTCTCCTTTGGTTGGAGGGTATTTTACCAGTGAGAAGCGAAGAGTGAATAGTAATCAGTGATCAGTCCGGGATGAATGGAGAGAGAGATTGTGATATTGCAATACCATCATTAATCCTACACGGTTAACTGTGGCATTGCCAGCACAACGGGAGTATTCTTTCCTCTTTCTTCTTTCCTATTCATCCTTCATCCCTCATCATTCATCCTTGCACTAATACACCGGCAAATTCGTATCCACATCCTTCGCCCAGGCGTTGATGCCGCCTTTGAGATTTTTTACTTTCTTGAAGCCCGCGCTGGAAAGCAATTCAAGAGCGCGCGCGGAACGAGTCCCGCCTTTGCAGAAAACAACCATGTCATCGGCGCTATCTAATTCCGACAGACGAGCAGCCAATTGTCCCAGCGGAATGTTCATCGCGTTGGGCAGGGCGGAGATTTCCAATTCGTGAGGCTCACGCACATCGAGCAGAGTCAAGCCTGAGTTAAGAGAGAGGCGGTTCTTCAAATCCGCAGCGGTGATATCCAAGCCTGCGCCCGCGGAGCCTTCATCTCCATAATCGTGACCGGGCACGCCACAGAACTCTTCGTAATCGATCAATTCCTTGATGTCAGCATTCGGTCCGCAGACACGGCAGTTGGGATTCTTCTTGAGCTTGACGAAGTCAAAGGACATATCGAGCGCGTTGTAAAGCAGCAGTCTGCCGATCATTGGCTCGCCAATACCAAGTAAAACTTTTAATGCTTCGGTGGCTTGAATCGTTCCGATGGTGCCGGGTAAAACGCCCAGCACACCACCCTCCGCGCACGAAGGGACAAGCCCGGGCGGCGGTGGTTCGGGGAAGAGACAGCGATAGCACGGCCCTTCCTTGGCGTAGAACACGCTCACTTGCCCGTCAAAGCGGAAGATGGACGCATACACGTTTGGCTTGCCAAGAAAGACCGCCACATCATTGGTCAGGTAACGCGTGGGGAAATTGTCCGTGCCGTCGAGGATGATGTCATAATCCTTGGCGATGCGCATGGCATTTTCGGACGTGTACGGCTCGTTGTAGACATCCACTTGAATATCGGGATTCAAATCCAACAACTTCGCCTTCGCACTTTCCACTTTCAACTTTCCAATCGTGGAAGTGCCGTGAATGATCTGCCGTTGCAGATTCGATGAATCAACGACATCGTAATCCACGAGGCCAATCCGCCCCACCCCCGCCGCGGCTAGATACAACGAAACAGGCGATCCCAACCCGCCAGTCCCCACGATCAACGCGGACGAATTCTTCAGCTTGCGTTGGCCTTCCAGCCCCACTTCGGGAATCAACAGGTGGCGCGAGTAACGCAAAATTTCTTCATGATTTAATTCGGGAAGCATGTTAACCTCTTATTCCGTCATTGCGAGGACGGCGCTCTTCCGTCCGAAGCAATCTCCATGTCGTTGAGCGGGATTGCTTCGTCGCAAAGAGCAAGTGCGCTCCTCGCAATGACGAGGAGCCTCCTGCAATGGAAGGAATTAACATAATTTTCTCGCCATCCTTGATCGGAGTATTCACTCCCTGCAAATCTTTGATGTTATGTTCGCCAACGAACAGATTCACAAACGGACGCAATTCTCCGCCGTCGTTGAACAAATGCGGTTTGATGGTTGGGTATTGGCTGGTGAGGTCTGTCAGCGCCTCAGAAATATTGGAGCCGCTCACGTTCACTTCACTGTTTCCGCCCGTGTAGGCGCGCAATGGGGTTGGGATTCTCAAAATGGTCATGGATTCTTTTTTCTCGTTTCGTTGTTTTTTTACCACAAAGGCAGCA
>CAKKRM010000224.1 GCA_919902735.1 Anaerolineales bacterium
AGTACATCATCGATGGCAAGCAGTCCATGACCGTCTTCAAGGATGTCCGCACCCTCGTGGACGATGCCATTTCCGCTGCCATCACCTTCCTCGAAGGCGGCACCCCCGAAGCCACCATCAGCTACAACAACGGCTCTTTCGATGTTCCGGCCAACCCAACCGTTGTCGTGACCGTGGATCAGGCAAATGTAAAAGCCGCGTTGATCGACTCCGGCTACTATCAAGCCAGCGATTTCACTGGTCTGAAATAAGTAAATAAGTAACACGTAAGGCAGGAATAGCGATGGTCTACTAATTCCATCGCTATTCCTGTATAATTCCCAAAATATCTCGCCATTTCGCAGGAGTCCACAGTTTATGAACGCTCCCATCTTGGAAATGAAAAATATTACAAAGGAGTTTCCCGGGGTAAAGGCATTAAGTGATGTAAGTTTTACTGTTGCGACTGGGGAAATTCACTGCCTTGTCGGCGAAAATGGCGCGGGTAAATCCACTTTAATGAAAGTGCTCAGCGGGGTATATCCACACGGGGACTATACGGGTGATATTTTATTAAATGGCGAAATTCAACGCTTTAGACACATCAACGACAGCGAAAAGGCAGGCATTGCCATCATATACCAGGAGCTTGCGCTAATCCCGGAAATGACCGTATTCGAAAACATCTTTCTCGGCCATGAAATCAGCAACAGCCTCGTTGTTGACTGGAACGAAACCATTAAACAAGCGGGGGAGATGCTTAAAAAAGTAAAGTTGGATATTAACCCTGCAATAAAAGTCAAAGACCTGGGCATTGGAACACAGCAACTTGTCGAAATTGCCAAAGCCTTGAGCAAGGATGTTAAGTTGCTCATTTTGGATGAGCCGACATCCTCCCTCAACCAACAAGACAGCGAAAACCTGCTTCAACTGCTCCGCGACCTGAAAGAGCATGGCGTAACCAGTATCATGATAAGCCACAAGTTGAAGGAAGTCATCGCCATAGCAGACTCGGTTACCGTACTGCGGGACGGGCAAACAATTTGCAGCCTCCATGCAGGCGACAGTGAAATTACGGAAAATGTTCTTATCAAACATATGGTTGGGCGTGAAATCAACAATATCTATCCTCACAAGAAACATACACCCACCCAGGAAGTCATCCTTGAGGTAAAAAATTGGAATGCCAGAAACCCGGCGCTGGGCAGGGATATATTGAAGGATGTCAACTTCAAACTGAACAAGGGTGAAATTATCGGCATGGCAGGTCTTATTGGCTCCGGTCGCACCGAACTGGCATTAAGTATTTTTGGAAACCCGGGCAATTACCAAATTAGTGGCGATTTTTATCTAAATGGAAAAAAACGGAAATTCAATCATCCCAGGGAAGCCATTACAGCGGGCCTGTCTTATGTCTCTGAAGACCGCAAAGGGAACGGGCTTATCCTCATCCAGGATGTCAAACAGAACATTTCGCTTGCCAATCTAAAAGAGCTGGCAGAACGCTGGGTGATAAATAGCAATGCAGAAATCAAAGTCGCGAACAAATACAAAACGGAATTAAACATCAAGACGCCGACAGTCGAACAAAAAGTATCCAACTTAAGCGGCGGCAACCAGCAAAAGGTCTGTCTTGGAAAATGGCTGTTCGTAAAACCCAACGTGCTCATCCTGGACGAGCCGACCCGCGGAATTGATGTGGGGGCCAAATTCGAAATCTACACCATCATGACCGAGCTGGTGCGGCAGGGAATGAGCATTATCATGATATCTTCCGAGTTATCCGAAGTTTTGGGCATGAGCGACAGAATCTATATTGTGGCATCCGGGAAAATAGCAGGCGAACTGAAGGCGCAGGAAGCCACTCAGGAAAAAATCATGAAATTGGCGACCAATTAGGAGAGCAAATAATGACTTTCTTCAGCGATGTAAAAAAAATACTACAGCAGAACATCCGCGAATACGGCATGTACATCGCCTTGTTCGTTATCATGATTATTTTCACCATTACCACAGAAGGCACCTTTATATCCTCGCGGAATATTGTGAACCTGGTCAATCAAACAGGGTATATTGCCATCCTTGCGATTGGAATGACGCTGGTCATTATCATCAGGCACATCGACCTGTCCGTGGGATTCCTGGCAGGCTTTCTGGGGGCAATCGCCGCCATTGCCATGGCCGACCCAAAGGTTGTTCAGGCGGGAATGAGCCTGCCGATCTACATCGTTATTCCATTGACTCTTGTTCTCGGCATCGTCGCGGGGCTGCTGACCGCATTTCTCGTAGCGCAAATGAAAATCCCATCCTTTGTGGCATCCCTCGCCGGGTGGTTGATTTACCGCGGCGCAATCCTGGTGGTAACGGAAAGCACAGGCACCATTATCATCAACGACGACGCCTTCAATGCGATTGGCAACGGCTTCGTCCCTGATATTCCAGGCATTGGCATTCTGCCCGGCATCCATAAATTAACCCTGATTTTGGGAATTATCGCAATTATTGCCATGGCCTTAAGCGAGTTTAATGATCGCAGAAAAAAACTAACCTATAATTTTGAGGTTCTCCCCACAGAAATTTTCATTCTGAAAGTAATTTTTACCTCGGCCATCATAGGCGGAATTACCTGGGTTTTATCAGGGTATCAGGGACTTTCCTGGACAGCCGTCATCGTGCTGGTTGTTACAATCATCTACAATTTCATCATGTCCCAAACCGTGCTTGGCAGGCATATCTACGCCATTGGCGGCAACCCGGACGCAGCAGAGCTAAGCGGAATCAGCGTCAAAAAATTGATCTACGTTGTGTTCGGGTCAATGGGCATGCTTTCCGCTCTTTCCGGAATACTCTTTGCGTCCCGCCTGCAATCTGCCACCACCACCGCGGGCACCTTATTCGAACTGGATGCAATTGCCGCCGCCTACGTGGGCGGCGTCTCCGCCGCCGGCGGCGTGGGCAAGGTGGTTGGTTCAATCATCGGCGCGCTGGTGATGACCTCCCTCACAAGCGGCATGAATCTCATGGGCATCGGCATCTCGTACCAATACATGGTTCGCGGCGCAGTATTAGCCGCCGCTGTGATCTTCGATGTTGCCACTCGTAACACTGGCAAATAATCCGAATTATTATCGATACTCAGTAGATCACGAATCCCAACTCTGGAGTCGGGCGGCTTGCCGCCCAGATAAAGGAAGAGGAAGGGAGTTTGGCTGCGCCAGACTCCCTTCCTCTTAAAGTACAATCCACTCATGAAAAACCAGCCTATAAAAACAACCGTGCTCCTGATCACAG
>CAKKRM010000225.1 GCA_919902735.1 Anaerolineales bacterium
TTCGGCAAGTCCCTTTACCAGCGACATGATCCTCCGAAACTTTAGACCACACCCCATTGCTCCTTGCCCCTTGCCAATTCATCGGCTTTATGCTATTTTTAGCAGAGAGGAAAACAGCATGGCTTCCACACAAAAAACAGTAATGATCATTGAAGACGAACCCGATGCCGCCGAATTATTCGCAGAGATGATGCGCGTCAACGGCTTTCGCGTCATAAAAATGTTTTCCAGCGCCCCCGCCATCCCCATGATCTCACAGGAAAAACCAGACCTCATTCTCCTCGACATCATGATGCCGGATATTTCCGGGCTCGAAGTCCTTCGTTACATGCGCCGCGAACCAGACCTCGCCTCCATCCCCGTCATCGTCGTCTCCGCCAAAAGCATGCCCAGCGACATCAAAACCGGACTTGATGCAGGCGCATCCCTCTACCTCACCAAACCCGTCGGCTTCCAGGATCTCAAACAAGCTGTTGAAAAAGTATTGCAAAATAAAGCATGACCCTGCTGCGCGCCTTCATAGCCATCGAGCTCCCAGATCAACTTCAAAACACGCTCGAAAAACAAACCGCCCGCCTGCGCCAAACCCTGGGGAATGACCTTATCCGCTGGATTCCCACAAAAAACATACACCTGACCTTAAAATTCATCGGGGATATTGCCGCCTCACACGTGGACTTCCTCAAACAACTCCTCACCCAAACAGCAGACTCACACCCGCAGTTTACCCTGCAAATCGGCGGCATCGGCTCCTTCCCAAACTCGAAGCGGCCACGTGTGCTATGGGCAGGAATCCACGCCCCGGCAGAGCTAACCTCCCTGCAAAAAAGCATCGAAGCAGGCACAACCCGCCTCGGCTACGAAAAGGAAGAAAAAACCTTCTCCCCCCACCTTACCCTGGGACGCGTCCGCCAAAACTTGAATGAGACAACTCTCCAAAAAATCCGCATCACATTGGGCACAATTCAACTTGGCAATATCGACTCAACCAGAGTAGACTCCATCCACCTGTACAAAAGCGAACTGCACACCAGCGGGTCGGTTTATACAAAATTATTCTCGGCGCCATTAAACAACAAAACCAACTGAGGTGAAACCTGAACGCACTCGAACTTGCACGTGAAATCGTAAACTCTCTTGAAGATAAAAAGGGCGAAGACATCGTCTTGATCGACCTGAAAGACATCGTTTCATTTACCGACTATTTCATCATCTGCACCGGCACCAGCGACCGCATGATAGACGCCCTCGCCAAATCCGTCATCGAAGACATCCGCTCCAAACATAAAAAAAAGGGCAAACAGCAGGGCTTCTCCCGCGACGGCTGGGTAATCGTGGATTTTGGCGATATCGTTGTCCACCTCTTCTCACCCGACCAGCGCGATTTCTATCTACTCGAAGAACTTTGGGAAGATGGAAAAGTATTATTAAGATTGCAGTAACCTCCTGTCCATGTCACCCTCCCAAAGGACACACCTGTACTTGCGTGCTGGTGCAGGTGTCGGGACGATGTGAGCCTACCCTGCGCATTTTGACAAAGCTCAGTTCAAACATGTTAGTAAGCAACTCCCAAATGGTTGGTGGATATATCTGAAGATGAATGGCAAGTTGAGGAAGCACAGAGTAATTAACTGACCTTACGCACGGAAGAATTCTTTGCCGAAAATTTTAACGCCAAGCCGCAAAGACGCGAAGTTTTATTTCCCTTTGGGCCTTCGCGTCTTTGCGTTAGATGTTTTGGGCAAGTATCCCACCCTGCAGAGCGGACTGCGTAAGGTGAGTTACTAATTCACTTTACGCACTACCCGTGATTCCCTCCCGAAGAACATCGGGACGATGTGAGCGGAGCGAAGGGTCTCCGAGACAGTCGTAGAGACCCTTCCCCCTTCGGGGACGATGCGCTATCGCTCAGGGCGACATGCCCCAAAACACACAAAACTGCGTAAGGTGAGTAATTAATTTCATCCATGAAATATACAGATCTCAACATCCAAACCCAGCGTGAAGCCCCCAACAATGCGCGGACGGAAGGCTTTGCCTTCCTCGTCCGCGCGGGATATGTGACCCGTGAAAATGAAATGCTGCCGCTTGGCCAGCAAGCCATTTCACGCCTGCAACATTTGTCCGAAGACCCTTCCTTCCTCTTTCATCTTTCATTGCCAATTCTTCTCAACGACCACGAAACCTATTTTCCACTTTCCACAGGCGGCACAGAAATCATTCACTGCAAATCCTGCAAATACACAGAACGTCTTGAACTTGCTCAATTCAAAAAGAAAGCCCTGCCCCGCGAAGAAGAGCTTCCGCTCGAAAAAGTGTTGACTCCCGATTGCAACACCATCGAGTCGCTTGCGAATTTTCTCGGCGTTCCGAAAGAGAAAACTGCCAAAGCGTTGATGTACACCCGCGTCGCGGACGGGCAATTTATCTTCATTGTGGTGCGCGGAGATATGCAATTGAGCGAAGCGAAACTGAGAAACATTGTCGGGGAGATAAAACTGGCAGATGCAGAATCAATTCACAGGGCGGGCGCAGAAGCGGGGTTCGCATCCCCAATTGGGCTGACGAATGCGCTCATCGTCCTGGATGAATTGATCCCACGTTCGCAAAATCTCGCAGCGGGCGCAAATGAGGCGGGCTATCATTTCAAGAACACAAATCATCCACGTGACTATTCCGCCGAAATTGTTGCGGACGTAACGCAAGCCAAAACAGGCGACTCCTGCGTCAATTGTGGAAATCCGCTTTCCACGCTCTCCTGCCTCAGCCTGGCTACGCGTTCCGAATTTCTGTTTGAAAATATCCTGCCTGCCCTCGCAGAGACTCATCACGATGAAAAGGGACTGGCTCTTCCAATATCCGCCGCGCCGTTTGACGTGTATCTCATGCATCTTCCTGGCAAGAGCATCAACACATTGGAAAAAGCGGAGGAAATTTACAACGCATTGCAAAGCGCGGGCATTTCCGTTCTGTTCGATAATCGTGATGAGCGCGCGGGGGTCAAATTCAATGACGCGGATCTGATCGGTTGCCCTATGCGGATCACGGTGGGCGAAAAGGCGCTGAAAGACGGGATGGTAGAATTAAAACTTCGCACAGCATCAGGCGGCAGCGTTGTACCTGTGGAAAAAATCCTGAACCTGAAAGATATTTCTGAAATTTTATAAATCATGAACATCGGACATTACCCCCCACCCAAAAGACGCGGCATGGTCGTGCATAGCATGATCCTTCTGGCGCTAACGGTCATCGCTGTCATTGGGTTTTTCAATCTCTCCAGTGCAGAAGTTGGCCCCGTCTTTTTGACCTGGCTGCTGGTGGCTTTATTTTCCTTCGCGCCGATTCCATTTTTTGCGTATCGCGTTTACTCGTTGTGGCGAGCAGATTATCACATCGACCGCGACAGCCTAGCCATCAGTTGGGGCTTGCGCATCGAAGACATTCCGCTCTCAGACATCGAATGGATGCGCTCTGCGGACGATCTGATCTCCCCGCTTGCCTTGCCCTCGTTTCCATTCCCTGGCGGATTGCTCGGCATTCGCCGTCATCCTGAACTCGGCATCGTCGAGTTCCTCGCATCGGACGCAAAAAAACTCCTGCTCATTGCAACCGCCAAACGCGTCTTCGTCATTTCGCCTGAAAATCCATCAGGGCTTTCGCAGACCTTCGCGCGCGCAACCGAAATGGGCAGCCTGACTCCCGTTGAAGCAAAATCAGTCTATCCATCTTTCGTGGTCACCCAGGCATGGGAAAACGGCACAGCGCGTTATCTCTGGCTCACCGCGCTCTTCTTAAACATCGGCCTGTTCATTTGGGCAAGCCTCATCATCCCCTCCACGCCGCGTGTGGCGCTGGGTCAGCAATTTGCGGGTGGCGTGCTCAATACCGTACCATCCTCCCAGCTCATCATTTTTCCCGTTGCAAGTCTTCTGCTCGCCTTCATCGGCTGGATCGCAGGCTTGTATTTCTACCGCTCAGAACACGAACGCATTCTGGCCTTCATCATTTGGGGCTCCAGCACGCTGACGAGTTTGTTGTTCCTGCTTGCGGTGCTTTTCATCATCACAACTCCTGTCTGATGGGTTGAAAGTTGCAGGTTGAAAAGTTACAAGTCACCATCTTCAACCTCCAACCTTCAACCTTCAACCTTCCAACCTTCAACCTTCGCACCCATATGCAACTTCTCCTCGGCTTTCTCCTCGCCATCCTCATCGCATTCCTCGCTTACAAAGCACACAGCTTAAACAAAAGCGGCGCGCTGGCCGCGGCGTTCACTGGCACGATCATCTTCGGCATTGGCGGCTGGGAGTGGGCAATTTTACTGCTCACATTTTTCATCACCTCCTCCGCGCTGAGCCGCGCATTCAAAAAAAGTAAACAAGGCCTCAACGAAAAATTTTCCAAAGGCCATGAACGCGATGCAGGCCAGGTCTTCGGCAACGGCGGTGTGGCAACTCTCTTCGCCGCCCTGCATTTCTTTTTTCCAGAATCGATCATCCCGTGGATCGGCTTTGCCGCCGCCCTCGCCGCCGTCAACGCCGATACCTGGGCAACCGAACTCGGCGTGCTAAATCCGCATCCCCCGCGCATGATTACCAACCTAAATAAAATTGTGGAAAAAGGCGCCTCAGGCGGAATCTCATTAATCGGCACCCTCGCCTCGTTGGCAGGTTCCGCCTTAATCGCATTCCTCGCCTCTCTCTTAACGGGTAACTGGTCGCTGTTTCCATTGATCACTTTCTCAGGGTTGGCTGGTTCGCTCTTTGACTCGCTGCTCGGCGGAACCGTCCAAGCCATGTACTACTGCCCCACCGACAAAAAGGAAACCGAGAAACATCCCCTCCACACCTGCGGCACACAGACGGTTCACATCCGCGGCTGGAAGTGGCTGGATAATGACTGGGTCAATTTTTCGTGCGGCGCGTTTGGAATGCTCGTTGCAATGCTATTCATCCTGATATAGATATTCACGAAAGGTCTTCATGTCCTCATCCTCCCCCATTCTCGTCACAGGCGCCAGCGGATTCGTCGCCATTCACACCATCATCCAATTGCTTGAGCAGGGATACAACGTCCGCGGCACGCTGCGGACTCTTTCGCGCGAAGCCGAAGTCCACGAGACGATCTCGAAGGTTGTCCAGATAAATGATCGGCTGGAGATTCTGCCTGCGGACTTGGAGCAGGATTCAGGTTGGGATGAAGCGATGAAAGATGTCGAATATGTTCTGCATATCGCGTCGCCATTTCCATTGTTCGAACCAAAACACGAAGACGAGTTAATCATCCCCGCCGTGCAAGGGACTCTGCGAGTCCTGCGCGCGGCGCACAAGGCAAAGGTCAAACGCGTGGTGCAGGTTTCATCCAATGCTGCAATTTCATCAGGACATGAGGGTGAGAATAAAACTTTTACAGAAGCAGATTGGACAAATCTTGACAAGGTCGGCGCATACCCTAAAAGTAAAACGCTTGCCGAACGCGCCGCATGGGGCTTTATCAACAGCGCAGAAAATATAAACAAAATGGAACTGGCGACAATAAATCCGCCGTTGATCCTTGGGCCTGTTCCAAATAAAAACTTTAGAACCTCTGTGGAATTGATTCGCACGTATATGCTGGGACAAGTGCCTGGTGTGGGGCGAATCAAAATGGGAATTGTAGATGTGCGTGATGTGGCCGCCGCGATCATCCTTGCGATGAAAACACCCGAAGCGGCGGGCAATCGTTTTCTTTGTTCCGGCGGGACGCTGTGGATCAAGGAGATTGCTCAAATTTTGCACAAGGAATATGCAAAACGCGGATATAAAATTCCCACCTTTCAATTTCCAAGTTTTTTGATTCGCTTTATGGCATTATTCGATAAAAAAATCTCACTCGTTACAAACAGCCTCGATTGGGATTACGAACTCTCCAACGAAAAGGCAAAACGCATCCTCAAATGGACACCGCGTTCAAACGAAGAAGCCATCCTTTCGATGGCGGAAAGTTTGATCGCCCAAGGATTTGTTTAAATGTTGAAACGTATTCCATCGCTTGCTATTCTACTTGGCAACATCGTCGCATTTGCAGGATTGATCCTGCTCGCCTACCTCGGCTTTTACAACCGCTACTGGGCCGATGACTGGTGCTACAGCGCGGATGCGCGCCAGCTTGGCACCACACAAGCCACCCTGCAATATTTCAACCCCGAAGGCACAGGCTATTCATCCAACCGCTACTCGCTGACCTTCTTCTCCGCCCTCACTGAAAATACGCTCGGCATGTTCGGCAACCAGATCTTCGCCACGCTCACCATCGCCTTCTGGCTCGTTGGCATCGCATGGACAATTTACAATATCTCGCGCCTCACACATTCCATTTCATTTGGCGCGCTTTTATTCGCATCCGCGTTTTTGCTTTTTTACAACCTTTACATTTCGCCCCAGCGTTTTCAAATTTTATACTGGCGTTCGGGCGTACTGCCATACAGTACCGCCATCGTTTTCTGGCTCATCATCCTCGGCTTCATCACCCATCAAATGACTCGCGCCACGCCCGCAAAATGGATTCCCTATGTCGTCGCGCCATTCGCCTTCCTTGCGGCGGGATTGGGCGAAATCAGTTGCGTCTTCCTGTTCAGCGGCACGAGCATTCTGCTCCTCGCGGCGTGGCTTGCAAGAAAACAGGATTGGGCAAAGAAATCCTTCCAAACAATTTTTATTGCATGGCTCTTCCTGTTCCTTGGCATGACCGCGCTCATCATTTCCCCATCCAACGCGCGCATCGAAAACATGGGCGTGGAACGCAACAGCCTGCTCGCCGTGCCTGCCCTGTCCATTCGCCACGCAGTTGACTTCATCTTAATCTCATTGCGGACATTGCCCATCCCGCACATTATTTTCATTGGGACGTTATTCAGCCTCTCCATCCTTGCGACAAAAAATACATCCGCCTCACCCTTAACCTTGAATCGGCTTCTGCTTCTATTGGCATTCGCTACGCTGATTACTTTCCTGCTGGTCGTGTCCATTCAAGCGCCGAGCGCGTATTTTTACAGCGCCACCCCAGACCCGCGCGGAAAATCGCTGGCAAGGTTCACCCTCCTCGCAGGGCTGGGATTCATAGCCTGTCTCGGCGGCATATGGACCGCCCAAAAGCTCACTAAAAACTGGCTGACATTTGCCTCTGCGCTGGTTTTCCTTTTAGGGCTTGCCTACACCGCCCGCAGCATCACGCTCATTTACGCCGAACTGCCTGGCTTCGTCTACCGCGCACAAATATGGGACGAGCGGGATGCCATCATCGAATCCGCAAAAGAGCAGGGCATTCTACTGGTTGAAGTCCCCGTGATAGACACAGCAGACATCGACACCCGCGACATGTTCGGCTCCCGCGGCAAAGGCTGGACTCAATTCTCCCTCAATTGCGCCGCCCGCTACTACGGCGTGGACGGGCTGAAAGTGCAGGCAGATCAGCAATAGATATTAACTCACCTTACGCACCGCCCATGATTCCCTGAGCGGAGCGAAGGGTCTCTA
>CAKKRM010000226.1 GCA_919902735.1 Anaerolineales bacterium
TTAAAACGACGCCATGAATTCAGAACCACGTCAAGCGACTTTGCAACAACCATACATCATTGCGAGCCGTGTTCGTTCGGCGAAGCAATCTCCTCTTCGATAAACACATGTATCTCCTTCGGGCCATGCACGCCAATGGTAAGCGTCATCTCGATATCCGCCGTGCGCGATGGGCCAGTGATGAAAACAGCAGAGTTTTTATCTTTCACCAAATCGATTGCATCGGATAAGGATGGAAGAATATCTTTTGACTTTAACACCGCGATATGGATTTCGGGCAGCAGTGACGCATACAGCGCCCCATCCGCCTCCAGCACGGACCCGGTATCTGCCAGCCCGCAAATGGCATTCGTTACCCCGACGAGGATTTCCGGGGCAGGTTCGTGGGAGAAGGCTATGTTTGCTTTTTGCAAAAGAGATTCATCCAACGTGTTTGGCTCCAGCATGATTTTGTTGAAACCGCGTGATTTCAGGAATTCGATAATATCCTGCGTGGGCTTGTGGGTTTGATGGACATGGCCGCTGAGTGCAGAGAGCTCTTTGGTGAAATCGAAATGGAGTGCAACGTCTCCTGACGTTGCAACTGCGGGTTCAATCCGAAGTCTGGAGACTTCGGACTCCATGATATTTTTTGCAATAAATCTTTCCCGAAATGGTTTCGCCACAAATCTTGGCAAATCTTTGCTGTATCCCCAGCCCGTGAATGCGGGCAGGCGCATCCACTGCGAGCGGGGGGAGAGAAGAGAAAACGTCAGCGAGGCGAATTTTTGGGATGTTGCAAACAGCTTCGGGTGAGTTGCGAGGCGGGTGTATATCTGCAAGCCGATTTTCGTAGTCCAAGTCAACCCCGCGCCGCCACTGTTCACTGGATACTGATTACTATTCACTGCCCCTGCTCTTACTCTTGTTAGCATCTTTGGCAGATCAATATCCACGGGACAAACATCCTTGCACGCGCCGCACAGGGACGAGGCCTGCGCGAGGTGGACAAAATTTTCGCCAAGCAGGCCAGGGGAAACGATGGAGCCGATGGGGCCAGGATACGGCGCAATGGATTTGTCCTTGCCAATGTAGGCGTGGCCGCTCAGTTCGCGGAAAACAGGACAGGCATTAAGACACGCGCCGCAGCGAATGCAGTAAAGCGATTCTTTGAGCGGGGAATTACGGAGGCGTGAACGCCCATTGTCGAGGACAATTAAATGCCGTTGTTGATTCGAGAGTGGCGTATGGAGCAATTGAGTATAGACCGTGATCTTTTGTCCCGTTGCGGAACGAGGAAGCAGGGAAAGCATGAGCGATAGATCATCGAGATTTGGGACAAGGCGCTCCATGCCCATCAGCGCAATATGAACTGGGGGAATGGTGGTAACCATGCGTCCGTTGCCTTCGTTGGTGATGATGCAAACGGAACCCGTTTCTGCCACGCCAAAGTTGACTCCGCTAAAGCCAATATCAGCAGTTAGAAAAACTTCGCGCAGAACTTTGCGGGCGGTTGCGGTGAGCGTGGGAATATCTTCGGTGTAGGGAATGCCAAGTTTTTCGTGAAAGAGCTGCGCCACCTGTTCCTTTTTGAGATGCGCGGCAGGTGTGATGATGTGACTTGGCTTTTCGTGGCGAAGCTGTACGATGTATTCGCCGAGGTCGGTTTCGATAACCTGGATGCCTTGTGCTTCGAGAGCGCAATTTAATTCGATCTCTTCCGAGACCATGGATTTTGATTTGGCGATCAATGTCGGAGTCCGACGACTCCCGTCGTCGGCGTTGTTTTCACACCAACGTCTGGAGACGTTGGTGTCCACGATACCCAAAATAATTTTTATCGCCTCCGCCGCATCCTTTGCGCGGTAGACAATAACGCCGTTCTCTTCGTTCTTGGCAATGAACTGCGCGAGATATTCATCGAGGTGTTCGATCACATCCGCGCGGACTTTGTGGGCGCGCTGGCGTCTCTCGCGCCAATCGGGAATGGACTCAAAAGCCGCGGCGCGTCCTTTCAATCGGCGCTCAGTGTTGTTGTCCAATGCGATCTGAAGAGTTTCGTTATTAATTGATTCAACGATTCTTTGACGGAAGGTGTTCATGGGTTTCAGGTTTCAGGTTTCGGGTTTCGGGTTTCGGGTTTCAGGTTTCAGGTTTCAGGTTTTTACGAATCACGCATCACGAATTACGAAGAACTTCTGCAATATGCACAACCCTTTGACTTTTCTTCTGCCGATGCAAGCCGCCCGCAATGTGCATGAGACAGCCTGCATCCGTCACGACCAGGGTGGGAGACTGGGTTGATTCGAGATTGGAGATTTTTCGCTTTAGCCACTCTGCCGAGAGTTCAGGGTGTTCGACAGACATCACGCCGCCGAAGCCGCAGCATTCTTCGGCATTGGGTAATTCCACAAGGGTTGCGCCGTGGACATTTGCCAGCAAGGTCCGTGGCTGCCTGTCCACGTTGATTCCGCGCAGGGTGTGGCAGGATGGATGGTAGGTGAGCAGTCCGTCCCATTTTGCGCCGAGGTCGGTTACGTTGAGTTTGTCCACGAGATATTCGGTAAATTCATAAGTTCTTTCAGCCAACGCTTTCGCACGCGGAAGCCAGACTGCGTCCCCTTCAAATATTTCCAAATAATTATGTCTGAGATGATGGGCGCAGGAACCAGAGGGAGTGACAATATCCCCTTCGGCATTCTCAAAAACCTTGATCGTGTGTTCCGCAATCGCGCGCGCATCCTTGCGGAGGCCTGCGTTGAATTGCGGCTGTCCACAGCAGGTTTGCTCGCGGGCGAAGTCCACGCGGATGCCGAGGCGCTGGAAAATGTCCACGACGGCCTCACCAGTTTGCGGGAAGAAAGAATCGGTCAGGCAGGTGATGAAGAGTTGGACTTGAGTCATAAATCCATTTTAATCCCATTCCTCATTCTGCATTCCGCCTTTTGCCTTCCCCGATTCCCGAATCCCGATTCCTCATTTTTACGGTATCATTCCGCGCTATGGAATTCTTAACTTCTCCCTCTCAAAAATTTGACCTTCCCAAGCGCATTGCCCGCCTGGGTGAGCTTGCCACAAACTTGTGGTGGACCTGGCAGCCTGAAGCCGTCCGTCTCTTTGGCCGTCTCGATTACGATTTGTGGGAACGCATCGGGCATAACCCGATCCGACTTTTAAAAGAGATCGGACGCGCGCGTTTGAATCAGGCCGCGAAGGACAAGGATTATCTCGCGCTGTATGATTCGCTTTTTGAAAAATTCGATGCGTACTTTAAAAAGGAAACATGGTCGCAAAAGGCGCATCCCGAATTGAAAAACCCCGTTGCCTATTTTTCGATGGAATTCGGTCTGCACGAAACCCTGCCCATTTATTCGGGCGGCCTCGGTGTGCTTTCGGGTGACCATCTAAAAGAATCTTCTGATCTGGGTTTGCCGCTCATTGCGGTCGGCTTCATGTACGCGCAGGGATATTTTTCCCAGCGCATCAGCGAAGACGGCTGGCAGGAAGCGCTCAACAATCCGCTGACTTTCGAGCACCTGCCCGTTGCGCTCGTCACCAAAGATAATAAACCCGTTACCATCGAAATCAAATTTCCAGACCGCAACATCAAAGTGCAAGTGTGGGAAACCCGCGTGGGGCGCATCCCGCTTTATTTGCTTGATTCAAACGTCGAAGGCAACGACGATTATGACCGTCTGCTCACCGCCCGCCTCTATTGGTCTGATCTTGACCGCCGCATCATGCAGGAAGTTTTGCTTGGCATCGGCGGTGTGCGGATGCTGCGCGCTTTGGGATATGCTCCCGATGTCTGGCACATGAACGAAGGACACGCCTCTTTCCTAACCCTGGAGCGGGCGCGTGAACTGGTGGCAAAGGGCCTCACCTTTGCAGATGCCGCCCAAAAGACTCTCGGACAAAATATCTTCACCACGCACACCCCCGTCCCCGCAGGCAATGACGAATTCCCCCTCTGGCTCATGGACAAATATCTCGCCACCTATTGGCCTGAGCTTGGCCTGACCCGCGAAGAATTCATGAACGTTGCCCTGCACCATCAGCCGCACGGCGAGACCTATTCCATGCCGATCCTGGCGTTGAAGTTTTCTGGCGGCAGCAACGGCGTTTCAGAATTGCATGGCGAAGTCTCCCGCGATATGTGGAAGTTCCTTTGGAATGACCGCGATGTGAAGGATGTGCCGATTGACCACGTCACCAACGGAGTCCACACCGCGAATTGGATGGCGCGCCGCCTGAACGTGGTGCTCGAAAAATACCTCGGCGCAGACTGGTACGACAGCCTCGACGATCACACATTGATGGAAAAGATCAACTCGATCCCCGACCCTGAATTGTGGGGCGTGCGCCTCCATCTCAAACGCAAACTGGCTTTCTACCTGCGCGAGCGCGTGCGTGACCGTTGGACACACGGCGGATTCCATCCTGTTCAGGTGGTGGCCTCTGGTGTGCTGATCAATCCATACGCCCTCACCATCGGCTTTGCGCGCCGCTTCGCAACCTACAAACGCGCCAACTTGATCCTCTCTGATGCGGACAGATTGCTCGAAATCATCAACCGCCCGAACATGCCCGTGCAAATCATCTTTGCTGGCAAAGCGCATCCCGCCGATGAACCTGGCAAGCAAATCATCCAAAAAGTCTACCGCACCATCAAAAAAGCAGAGACAGGCGGGCGCCTCGTCTTCCTCGAAGATTACGATATGAACCTTGCGCGTTACCTCGTCCAGGGCGTGGATGTGTGGATGAATACTCCGCGCCGCCCGTACGAAGCCAGCGGCACCTCAGGCATGAAAGCCGCCATCAACGGCGTACTCAACTTCTCCGTGCTGGACGGTTGGTGGCGCGAAGCCTACAACGGCAATAACGGCTGGTCGATTGGCCGTGATGAACCGTACGAGTCAAATGAGATTCAGGATGCCGCCGATGCCGAGGATTTGTATCACAAGCTCGAACACGAGATCATCCCCATGTATTACAACCGCGACCCGAAGGAAATGTCTCATGAGTGGATCGCCCGCATGAAGGACACCATGAAGACCTGCATCCCACAATTCTCCACTCGCCGCATGGTGAAAAAATATGTGGAGAAGTTCTACGCGCCTGCGTTGAAAAAGTAATTTAGACCGCAGACAACGGACGGTAGACCACAAAACCATCGTCCGTTGTCTATGGTCAGTTGTCAAAGTGAGAAACCCATGTTCCCAGAAATCACAGTCACCGAACTCGGTGAAAAACTAAAGTCAGAAGAAAAATTCATCCTGCTGGATGTGCGCGAACCGTCAGAGTTGGAAAATGCCAGGATCGAAGACAGCAGGCTACAGGTCACGCCGATGAGCCGCTTGGCAAGTGAAGGGCCAGCCGCTTTGTCAGAGACAGTCCGCTCGCAGGAAATCCCCGTCTATGTGATCTGTCATCACGGCAGCCGCAGTGTGCAGGTGACGATGTGGCTGGCACAACAGGGCTATAAAAATATAGTCAACGTGCGCGGGGGAATTGACGAGTACGCCCGCAAAGTTGATTCTTCGGTTGGGTTTTATTGATCGTTATTGAGTTGTCAAGTTTTAATGTTGCAGGTTGCTGGGCAACTTTCAACCTGTAACTTTCAACCTGTAACCGCCTATTAAACCAGAATGCCATCCTTGCGGATGGCATTCGTGGGGCGCTGTGGCAATTCTTCGTTAGATCGCGGAGAGGGATGCCACAGCGCTGGGTTTATTGCTACTTTTCATAAGTGACATCACCTCCTCCATTTCATAGAATGGCATTTAATTGTGCGCCCCCAACAGTAAGGAAAGTATGTCACAGAATAAATTGGATGTCAATAGGCCAATTTCAATTCTCACAGATTTGTAATATTATCGGTACGTCACGAAAGAATCTGGAGTCAGGCAGCTTGCTGCCTGAAATACCGATCAGCATCCACAGGACGGTGAGCTGATCGACTCCAGAATCGTGAAGTACTGATTATTGTCTTGAATATTTCTGATACCTTTTGAGAGTCTCCGCAAGCCTTACGCGGCTATCCTTCGAAAAATATCTTTCGCCCTTTGTGTTACTTTGTGACACTTCGTGGTAAAAAATTGGAGCAATTATGAAAAACAACCCCAACAAACTCTGGATCATTGTCTTTGCCCTCGGCTGGTTCTTCGATTTCCTTTTTTGGAAGAAAGCCCCCGGCGTCAACTTCGCCATTTTTTCGATGGCGTGTCTCGTTGCGGCCTTCTATCTATTGTTGAGTGATGGGCTTCGCCCGAATCGCGCCAGCCTGGGCCTGCTGCCGCTCTTTGGCTTTTTCGCCGCTGTCACATTCATCCGCGCCGAGCCGATGACCACCTTCCTTGCGTATACCTTCACCCTGCTGACCATGTCCATCCTGGCCTTCACCTATCTCGGCGGACGCTGGTATCTGTACACCATGGTGGATTACCTCGCCAGGTTCCTGAGTCTCTTCGGCAGTATGGTCGTCCGCCCGATTGCGTTCATGGCCGATGTTCTCAAAGAACAAAAAGAAGCGGGCGTGCAGCCATCCAGGCGAAGCATCTGGCCTGTGGTGCGCGGCATCGTGATTGCCCTGCCCATCATCGCCATCTTCGCCTCCCTGCTCGCTTCGGCAGATGTGATCTTCGGCCAACGGTTGGATGATTTCATCGAACTGTTCAATCTCGAAGACCTGCCAGAGTTGATCTTCCGCCTCGTGTACATCGTCATCATTGGGTACGCGCTGGCTGGCATTGTCCTACACGCCTCCACAGAATCGAAAGATGAAAAAGTTGGCAGCGCAGAAAAACCCATCATTCTCGCATTCCTCGGCTTCGTCGAATCCGCGATTGTGCTGGGGAGCGTGGTGGCGCTTTTCGCCATGTTCGTGGCCATCCAATTCCAATATTTCTTCGGCGGCACAGCCAACATCACCGCCGAAGGATACTCCTACGCCGACTACGCCCGCAAAGGATTTGGCGAACTCGTCACGGTGGCGTTCTTCGCCCTGCTGATGCTGCTCACATTAAGCGCCGTTACCAAACGCGAAACCGAAACACAAAGAAAAATTTATTCGGGGTTGGGCGTCACGCTCGTTGCCCTTCTGTTGGTGATGCTTGCTTCGGCGTACCAGCGCCTCGGTCTATACGAAGCGGCGTACGGCTTCTCGCGCCTGCGCACCTACACCCACGTCTTCCTGATCTGGATCGGCCTGCTGCTCGTCGCCACCATCGTTTTGGAAATCCTGCGCAAGGAAAGAATGTTTGCATTTGCCATGCTCATCGCATCCTTTGGCTTTGCCATCTCCCTCCCCATTTTGAATGTGGATGTTTTCATCGTCAATCAAAACATCCAGCGCGAGCTTAACAGCGCGACAAAAGACAGCCCAGATTTGGACGCCCAATACTTCATTGAACTCTCCGACGACGCCATCCCCACCCTCGTTCACACGCTTCAGACTCCGACCACACCTGATCCCGTCCGAGAGAAAGTTGCCGCCGCCCTGGCATGTATCCGCTACGAGCGCGAGCTGTATGATCGCGACACATCCTGGCAATCCTTCCACCTCGCCCGCTTCAACGCGGATAAAGCTTTCGCTTCCGCCAAAAAAGACCTCGCAAAATATATTGTCGATGCCAGCGAATACCCGACCACGATCACAACCCCATCAGGCGAAGAGTTCCCCTGCTCGGAATATTATTATGATTAACTGCGTCTTATGTCATTGCGAGGGCTGGTGGTCGAGTAGTGCGAGTGTTCTTCTCGCTCGTATCGAGACCCAGCCCGAAGCAATCCCCATGTCGTTGAGGGAGATTGCAACATGTAAGAATCACCCTCCATTGAGAGTCTATTCATCATTCATCATTCATCATTCATCATTCATCATTCATCATTCATCATTCCCAAGGACTCCCAATGGATTTCAAACTAACCATCTTCTCTGATTACATCTGACCGTGGTGCTACGTCGGCCAGGGTGTGGTCGACCAACTGAAAGCGGAACACAACGTGGATGTGGAATGGCGTCCGTATTATTTGCGCCCCGATACTCCCCCCGCAGGCATGGACCTGCCCGATTACATTCTGCGCGCCCGTGCCAACGGCTCGGAAGAAAGATTACAAAGCATGGCAGCCATACACGGCATGGAGTTCAAATCCACCGAGCGGATTTACAACACCCGCATCGCGCACGAAGCCACGGAATATGCCCGTGAGCGGGGCAGGGCGAATGAATTCCATAAGGTAATCTTTCGCAAAGTCTACGCCGAGCGAGAGGATATCAGCAAATGGGAAGTCCTCCGCTCTGCCGCCGAAGAAGTTGGCCTGAATGCCGATGATATGCACGTTGTTGTAGATGGCGGCAAATACACCGCCCAGGTCGCGGAGCAAGTCCGCTGGGCGCAGGAGATCGGCGTGACAGGCGTCCCAACCTATGTGATCAATGACCGCTACGCAATTGTCGGCGCACAGCCTTATGAGGCTTTCAAGAATGCGCTGGCGCAGATCAAAAAAGCAGCGCAAGATTAATCTTGCGCTATTTCCACAGCCACCTCGATAATCCGATCCAATCGAAACGTCCGTTCAGCTTCGCGGGTGTGGCAATAGGCTCGCAGGTAAATATAATCGGCCTGGCCGATTACATCTTTGGGGGAAATCCAGCGTTCGGAGGTTTCACCCTCCTGCTACGGATAAATGGTCTCAATGGCGGCCCTCGAATGATGTATCGAGTGTCGGGTATTAGCGGATTATAGGAAGAAACAGAAGGGCACGCAAGTGTCCTTTCTGTATTTAACTCTGGACTCCATCAGCTCGTGTGCCCGATAGGGTATGCTGATGGAAATTTCGGGCAGCAAGCTGCCCGACTCCAAAAAAGAACAACGGCTATAATTTGCGGATGAATACCATCTTCACCTTTGTGCCCTCGCGAAGCCATGAATATCCCGGCCATCCCGAAAGACCGGGCAGGTTCGAAATCCTTGAAACACAGTTGGATTTATTTGGCGCGGAACGAATCGAACCGATCCGCGCAGAGGAGGAGGTGGTGGCGCGGGTTCATGAACTGGGATTAATTCAGGCGATTGAAGAAGTCTGCAAGCAGGGAGCGGGGGTGATCGATTACGCGCCCACCTACGTGACCCAAACATCCTACGAGGATGCCATGCTCGCCGCCGGCGGAGTCATCGCCTGTGCGCGGGCGGTGATGCGGGGTGAGGCGCAGAACGCCTTTGCCATCGTCCGCCCGCCGGGGCATCACGCCGAGCCGCACCGTGCGATGGGATTCTGCATCTTCAATAACATCGCCATCGCCGCGCAGGATGCGTTGTCAAAGGGATTGGAGCGCGTGATGGTCATTGATTACGACGCGCATCACGGCAACGGCACACAGGCCGCATTCATGAACGACGAGCGGGCTGGCTTCGTTTCCACGCATCAATGGGGAATTTACCCCGGCACAGGCTGGATCGATGATGCGCCGCAGGCAAGGAAGCGCATTGCGAATGTCCCGCTGTATGCCCGCGCAGGGGATGAGACCTTTGCGCGCATCGGCGCTGAAATCTTCAAGCCGATGGTCGAGGCGTTCCGTCCGCAGATGCTGTTAATTTCAGCGGGCTTCGACGCGCACTGGAATGACCCGCTCACTTCGCTGGGGGTATCCGCGCAGGGATTTTTCGACATCTCGAAGCAACTGGTTGGGATCGCAGAGGAATACTGCCATGGCAAAATCGTTTTTGTGCTGGAGGGCGGCTATGACCCGCGCAACGTCGCTCAGGGGGTGGCGGCTGTTTTCGGCGCATTGACCAGCCGTCTGTTTAAGAATGAGGCGGATGATCCGTCTCCATATAATGAACCGGATCATGAGTCGCGCATTGCAGAGATTCGCAAATGGCACGGGTTCGCATCGTAGGACAAATTGGGGTGTGTGATTACATCGGCTTTCGCGTACACTTTTATCCATTCGATCAAGGAGAGAGAAATGAAAAAAATTTTTGTATTTTTATCGGTACTGATCTTGGTGTCGCTGGCCTGCCAGACGTTGATGCCAACGCCAACCCCGGCCATTCCCCCAACACAGGAACCCGTTGAAGCGACACTTACCAGCATTGCCACAAAACTGGAGGAACTGGGCGGCGCGCCCTGCGAAGAGACACCCGACCTTACCTGCGTCACCATTCAAGTTCCGCTCAATCATTTTGATGCGGCCAACACTGAAACCATCGGTGTGGTCTTTGGCGTACGGCCTGCTTCCGGCGCGCGCCATGGCATGTACGTGCAGGCTTTCCCCGGCGGGCCCGGCGGAGAAGGTCTCAGCAGCGCCTACCTGGATTATTTCAGCGAGAGTGTGTTGGAGCATTTTGACATTGTCTTTTTCGACCAGCGCGGCATTGGCCTTTCCAACCCGTTGGAGTGCCCGGTGGCTTTTGATAAGGATTTTACTCGTTATCTTACCGACGTGGATAATCTCGGTGAGGAGGGCTACGACACTCCCGAAGAACAGCAGGCCGCCGTTGACGATGCGCGCGCGTACATTGAAGAGTGCGTTGCCGAGATCGGCATCGAACCCGCCAAGCTGGCGTTCTTCGGCACCGACCAGGTTGCGGAAGATATTGAATCCTTCCGCGAAATCATCGGCGATGAAAAAATCTGGTTGTACGGCGTGAGCTATGGAACCGCCGTTTCGCAGACCTATGCGTACGCGCACGCCGACCGCCTGGCGGGGTTGATCCTCGACGGCACGATCAACATGACTCAAACCGGCGAAGAGAGCGCCGTTTCACAGGAAAAGGCTTTCGATAAAGTTTTGGTGGCGGTTCTAAAAGCCTGCAATGAGGATGAAGCCTGTTCCAAAGATATGGGCGGCGAGGATGCCGTTGCCGTTTATGACAAACTGGCGGCCAAGATCGCCGATACGCCGATTGCATACGAATTCCCATTGCCGAGCGGTGAAAAGGCGAAAGGCGCATTCACATTCAACCAGTTTGAATACACCACCGCCTATCAAATGTACACGCTCACCAGCCGCATGATCTTTTTGAAAGCGCTGGCCGCCGCCAACAAAGGCGACATCATCCCCTTACTGCGGTTGATGTACATCAACACCGTGATCGACCCCGCCACCTTTGATTACCTTGGCGACCCGACATTCTCCGATACGATGTTCCTCGGCGTGCTATGCACAGACGATACATTCTTCAGTGGGACGCAGGAAGAGCGCATCGCCCAGACGATTGAAGCTGGTCAGGCTTCGAACGGCACGGTGCCACGCGTTGACGGAAGCGTCTACACCGGCCTACCCTGCGCTTTCTGGCCTGCCTCCCCCAAAGAGACCGTCCGGCGTGAGCCGCTTGTATTGGAAGGCGTGCCCACATTTGTGTTGAACGCCACCCTCGACCCCGCCACTCCGTTCGAGGAAGGCGAGGCTGTCTATCAAAACCTGGCGAATGGATACCACATTTACGTGGAAGGCGGCATCCACTCCATTTATGGCTGGGGATACGATTGCCCCGACAACATCATCACCGATTTTCTGGTGGATGGAAAACTCCCCGCCCAGCGTGAAACCGTCTGTACCGATTGGGAAGCGGAGCCGTATTCCTTTTATTCCCCCAATGTACCGGCGAATGTCAACGACTTTGCCGACGCATTGGAAATGATGACCGCATTGGACGACAACTTCTATTATCTGCCTGAGGTATATTATGGAGATTGGGAGGAAGCGGAAACCGTCGGCTGTACTTTTGGCGGCACGTATACATTTGGTCCCTCCGATGACGGCGCCGCATACACATATGATCGATGCTCCATGCTGTCCGGTCTTGTGGTGACGGGAACAGGCACATATAACTCGGGCCTCGGCATCTTCACATCCAGCCTTGAGGTCAGCGGAGAAAAAGAGGGTACGCTCATCTACAACTACAATTACCAGACCCGAACCGCCACCCTGACCGGCAAACTCGATGGAGAAACCGTCAACCTGACGCGATAAATTAACCGCAACAAATCAAATGGGTGTGTTTCAACTGAAAGGCGCAGTTACTTCGCAAATGAGTTGAAGGATGAAACGTCCCGAAGGTTTTCACGAAGAATTTGGCCGTTTTTTAAACCTTCGGAAGGTTGTTTCAACTGAAATGAAACACACCCAAATCAAATTGTTATACCCTAAACAAGAGAAATCACAGGAGTAAAAGATGGCAAGAAAAGAAAGCAAAGGTTTCGTTCAACTCGAATGGGTCTGCCCCAATTGTGATGGGCGCAACCCCGGCTCGATCAAAACCTGCGGAAACTGCGGCGCGCCCCAGCCGGAGAATGTCAAATTCCAACGCGCGGCAAACGAAAAGGTTGTGACCGATGAAAAACTCGTGCAAGCGGCCAAAGCGGGCGCAGATATCCACTGCGGATTTTGCGGCACACGCAACCCCGCGACTGCAACCACCTGCTCGCAATGTGGCGGGGATTTGAAGGAAGGCAAAGCCCGTGAAGCGGGACAAATTCTGCAAGCCGCTCCGACTCCGCTGAAAGCTGTCACCTGCACGAATTGCAACGCTGAAAACCCGGGCAGCGCAAACAGCTGCGTCCAATGCGGCGCGCCGTTGCCAAAGACCGCCACGCCAACCCCGGCAAAACCTGCCCCAGCACATGCCCAGTCCATGGGAGCGCAAAAAACCCAGCCAAAGAAAAAAACAAACTGGCTGGTGTTTGGCGGCATCGGCGCACTCCTGATGATTTGTTGCGCCGCCATCCTCATGCTGTTTGTCCTCCCCTCAAAATCGGTGCAAGGCACAGTGACCGACGTGCGCTGGCAGACCTCCGTCCCAGTGCAGGAGGTGCAGGCGGTCAATTATTCCAACGAACCCGGAAGCGCGCCTTCGGATGCCTATAATGTTTCCTGCCAGACGGAAAGCCAGGAAGTCTGCGAAGAAAAAACGATTGACAAAGGCAACGGCTTCGCGGAAGTGGTGGAGGAATGTCACACCGAGACCCAGGAATATTGCAGTTACACCGTGGACGAATGGACGACCATCCAAACTTATCCATTGCAAGGCAATGATCTCAACCCCGTATACGAAAATCCCAGCATCACCAGTGACCAACGCCTGGGCACATCCACAGAGACCCTGACCGTTACCTTCAGCACACCCGATGGAGAAGAAACCTACACCCCGGGCACAGTCAGCGAATTTCAGCAATTCCAGATCGGCAGTGTGTGGACGCTAAAGTTGAATGCATTGGGCGGGGTGTTGAGTGTGGAGTGATAAAAAGAGGCTGGTGACTGGTGATTAGAGATTAGAGATTGGTGACTAGGAAAACTCCTGATTTAGATCGGGAGTTTTTTTGTGAATTCTCTCAGCGCTTCACGAAAACGTAGTAACCGCTTCGCGTCAATCGTTCGGCTAAAAAGCGACTGAAGTCGCTGCTACGAAGCGCTTTCGAATTACCTTTATAATGAACTCATGGATAAAACAGTAGCGATCATCGGCGGCGGGCCTGCGGGGCTTATGGCGGCGGAAGTGTTGAGCGGGCAGAGCGTGAGGGTGGATGTGTATGATTCGATGCCGTCACTTGGACGTAAATTTTTGATGGCAGGCAAAAGCGGGTTGAACCTGACGCACTCGGAGCCGTTTGAGAAATTTGTCTCGCGCTATGGAAGCCGAAAACAGGAAGTGGAAAATTGGCTGAAGAATTTCACTCCCGATGACCTGCGCGAGTGGGCGCACGGACTGGGTGTTGAAACTTTCATCGGCACATCGGGGCGGGTGTTTCCAAACGCGATGAAAGCCAGTCCATTGCTGAGGGCGTGGTTGAAAAGGCTGGATGAAGCGGGGGTCCGTTTTCATTTGCGGCATAAGTGGGTTGGAACGATACGTCCCGCAGGTTTAATCAATGGCGGTAATTCTTCAAACCCAACCTGCGGGACGGTTGAAGTTGAATTTGAAACGCCTGATGGAATCAAAACCATCAAAGCGGATGCGGTGATATTGTCCCTCGGCGGCGGCAGTTGGCGCAGACTCGGCTCGAGCGGAGAATGGGTCGATTGGCTGAATCAGGCCGGGGTTAAGGTGGAAGCGTTGAAACCGTCCAATTGCGGATTCGATGTGGCGTGGAGTCCAGTCTTTAAAGAAAAGTTTGACGGCCATCCGATCAAGTCTGTGGTGTTATCGTTTGGGGCATTTCATCAACAAGGTGAGTTCATCATCACGAAGGAGGGCGTGGAGGGGAGTTTGATCTACGCGGCTGCGGCGTTGATGCGCGATGAAATTTTGGCAAATAAAAAAGCGGTGATGCGGCTGGACCTTGCGCCCGATAAAACGGAGGCGCAGTTGATCGAAAAATTATCCAAGCCGCGCGGGTCGCGTTCGATGGCGAGTCATTTGGAGAAGACGATTGGAATGAAAGGCGTGAAGGCGGGCCTGCTGCGTGAGTTCGCGCCGAAGGATGATTTCGCGAACATGGAGCGGCTTGCGTTTTACATCAAGCAATTGCCTGTGCCGTTGATTGCGACCCGTCCGCTGGATGAAGCCATCAGCAGCGCAGGCGGCGTGAGGTTTGAGTCGCTGGATGAAAATTTGATGTTGAAGATTATCCCCGGCGTTTTCTGCGCCGGCGAAATGCTGGATTGGGAAGCGCCGACAGGCGGCTATTTGCTGACGGCTTGTTTTGCAAGCGGGCGCGTGGCGGGGGCGGGAGTGATGAAGTGGGGAAAAAATCTGTGAGTCAAGCGCCTCCGACGCCTATCCGGAACTCAATAGACTTTATCGGTAATTAGCAAAAACGTCCCGAAGGCATTGTCCTGAGCCTGTTGAAGGGTTGCCGTCAGGCAGTTCAATTGCTCAGAAAAAACCTTCGGGACGGTGTTTATATTTTATTTCCGATACAGTCTTGCAGGAACTAACAAGCAGTGTGCATAAAATTCTGGGAAATACCTTTGTTGGCGCGTACCTGCAAGATTCATTAGAAAAACCAATATCCCACCAGCGCCGAAGCCAGCGTCATGCTGATATTGTCGATATCCTTATAATGTAGCGACTCGACCCCCGTGCCCACAATTGCGATGGCGGTAATTGGTAACAGGTAATTGGTGATTGTGCCGCTAAACACACCCGCGCTCACATAAATAAAGATCACCACCGCAGACATCAGCCACCCGCCGAGAAATACGCCGAACGTCCCCGCCACGGATTTGTCCCTGCTCCACGGCAATTTGGGGGAAACAAAGCGCCGCCCCACAATATCCGCAATGCCATCGCCGCCGCACATCATCATCAACGCGATGATGCCAACGGGGGAATCCTTCCAGTAGACCAGAGTCAACACTACGAACATGATGCCGTAATAAAGCGGGCCGCGTAGAATCTCCTTCGGGTCACCCGTGCGGGACATGGCTTTGACCGAAGCTTCATCTTTCATCACACCCAAGCCGATCAACGCGAACTGCACGGTGATCGCAAACGGAACCAACGCCGCCAACCAGCGCGCATCGGGTGTGTCTTTGAAAAGCAGCCAGCACAACACAAACAGCGGACCCGTGCCAATGTGAATAACCTTGCGGCTTAGCTTGCTATCCATCCAGCCGCGATGGGCGATGAAGTCCATGGAACGCAGGAAAATCAGGGAAAGGGCGAAGGTAATGACGAGTGCAATGTAGTTGTTCAAGGGAAACTCCTGAAAGGATTAGTTTGCACACTAGAACCCGAAGTTGAATGAATGGTTATTCCTGGGCTATAATCCGCCATTGCTTTTACCCAAATCACGGAGGTTTTTTGTGCGTAACCAAATTATAGTACTCATGCTCGCCCTGAGCGTACTCCTTTCCGCCTGTAGTGCCGGCAATTCAAACGGCGCGACGGTCACGGTCGAAGGCTACATCACCGCCCTCGCCGCCAAAGACCAAGCCGCGCTCATCTCTAACTCCTGCGCCGACTGGGAAGATGACGCCCTCATCGAACTCGACTCCTTCCAATTAGTCGAAGTCACTGTAGACGGCATGTCCTGCCAGCAATCTGGAACCGATGGTGACAAGACTCTCGTCGACTGCACGGGCATGTTGAACATGAGCTACAACGGCGAACCGCAATCCCTCGACCTCTCGACCCGCACCTACGAAGTTGTCAACCAAAACGGCGATTGGCTTGTTTGCGGGGTACGTTAAGAGCAGTAAACAGTAGGGCAGTAATCAGTTATCAGTAATCAGTAATCAGTAATCAGAAACCCCGCCACTGCTCACTGTTCACTGATTACTGTTCACTGTTCACTGTTCACTGTTCACTGTTCACTGTTCACTTTCCACTCACCACTTTCCACTCCCCATGCATCTCTTCACCCGCGAAAACCTCCTCGCCCTCCTGCTCTGCCTGATCCTCATCGCCCTCGTCATCTTCACCGCAGACAGCAGCCCGACGTGGATCTATCAAGGCTTCTAAATGGCGCTTGACCGAATCCTGATTCTCGCCGCCGCCTCCCTGCTTTGCGGCATCTTCCTCCGCGAACGCGGCAGGGCGTGGTTCCTGCTCATCGCCAGCGTGCTCGTCATCTTCTGGCTGCAACCCGCACTCCCCATCCGCGGCTTCGACTTCTGGACTCCCATCGCCACGCTCGTCCTCGTCGTCCTCACCTGGTACTTCACCGCCGACGACGAAACCCGCAAGCAACGTAAAAACACAATCGTTCTTCTCATCGTCGCAAGCGTTGTTCTTCTCCTCAACCTCACCCGCTTCGTCCCACAACTTCAAATCTTCACCGCTTCCCGCCCGCCCCAACTCGAAACAACTCTCATCATCTTTTTGATCTCAGGACTGACGCTATTAGCTTTATCTCGTCTGACACGTTTCAGCGCTTCTTTCTTAACCCTCGGCTTGATCCTGACCATCGGGCTTTTTCTTACACTGAAAGTTCCCGCCCTCACCTACTGGACGAGTTACGCCCTCCGTTCCCTCACAGGGCAATCTCTCGACGGAACACGCAACACGGACTTCGTCTGGCTCGGCTTCTCCTACGTCGCCTTTCGTCTCATTCACACCATCCGCGACCGCCAAATGGGACGGCTTCCATCCGTTGACCTCGGCGAATATCTCACCTACGTCATCTTCTTCCCCGCCTTCACTGCCGGTCCCATTGACCGAATTGAACGCTTCATCAAAGATCTCCGCGCTCCCTTCGCAGGTCTGACTCTCGGCACGTTCTACCCCGCAAGTCAACGCCTGCTCCTCGGCTTGTTCAAAAAATTCGTCATCGCGGATGCGCTGGCTTTAATCGCCTTGAACGACACCAACGCACTGCAAGTCAAATCCACCGGCTGGATGTGGGTCATCGTCTACGCCTACGCCTTCCAGATCTACTTCGACTTCAGCGGCTACACAGACATAGCGCTCGGCATTGCCCGCCTTTTAGGAATCAAACTCCCTGAAAACTTCGCCTCCCCGTATCTCAAACCCAACCTGACCCAGTTCTGGAACAACTGGCACATGACTCTCACCCAGTGGTTCCGCGCCTACTTCTTCAATCCCATCACCCGCTGGCTCAGGTCATGGCAGAAACCGCTCTCCATGCCCATGATGATCCTGCTAACCCAAGTCGCCACCATGCTCCTCATCGGCTTCTGGCACGGCGTCACATGGAACTTCACCCTCTGGGGCTTGTGGCACGGACTTGGTCTCTTCATCCACAACCGCTGGAGCGATATGACGAAAGCCAAAGCCGCGACATGGGCAGGCACACCCGCAAAACAAGCAGTGTTGAACATCAGCGGCATCTTGCTCACCTTCCACTTCGTTGCCTTCGGCTGGATTTTCTTTGCCCTGTCTTCACCTGTTGCGTCGTGGCAGGTGCTTTTGAAATTATTTGAACGCTAAAGCATGTCACCCTGAGCGGAAGCGAAGGGTCTCTAAGATAATCGTAGTGATGCTTCGCTATCGCTCAGCATGACATGGACTTGTAGGTCAGGCTTTTAGCCTGACGCTCTTTATCAATGCAATACATGGCGGGTTGCAAACCTGCCCTACAAAAAACAATCCCGAAGGGATGACATAGCCACGCCAAACCCATGACACCCCTTCGGGGTTGAAACAATGCTGTCCTTTCTCTATAAAAATTTCACTTGTTTCGACAGGCTCAACACAAAGCCTTCGGAGTTATGCTTTGAAATGTAAATCATGAATCACGAAATTAAACCCCTCAACGTTCTCGTCAAAGGACTGCTCTTATTCCTGCTCTTCAACCTCGTCATCGCCGCATGGCAGCCGAGGGTGGGACAATTCTCGCTATACAACATTCTCTACCCTGGGCGGGAGAGGCTGCCCTTCGGCGAGAATCCGAAGCAATCCTACAACCTCAGCCTCTTTAACCTGGATGCGATGTTCGCCTCGCATGTCATCGCTGGCACGCCAAAAGCGGACGATGAATTTCGCGTCATCGTCATCGGCGATTCATCGGTGTGGGGGACGTTGCTCAAGCCAGAGGAAACATTGATTGGACAGTTGAATGAAGCGAGTCTCAATGCCTGCAAAAAAAATGTCCGCGCGTATAATTTAGGGTATCCCACCATCTCGCTGACCAAAGATGTGATGATGCTCTCGTACGGGATGCAATATGACCCTGACCTTGTCATTTGGATGACCACGCTCGATGCGTTTCCGAATGAGAAGCAAACGTCCACGCCGCTGGTTGCCAACAACGAAGCGAATGTCCGGGGACTGGCAACCAGCTACGGGTTAAGAGTCGAAGCGGATGATCCCAATTTCGAGAAAAAATCCTTTTGGGAGAAAACGTTTGTGGGAGATAGACGCTCATGGGCAGATATCATCCGTCTTCAAATTTACGGTGTGATGTGGTCTGCCACAGGCATTGACCAGTTCTATCCCGCTGAATATGAAAAAGCTAAAACCGATCTCGACGCGGATGAAAGTTATCACGACCTCACGTCGCCTTTGAACGAAGACGTGCTTGCCATCAATGCACTGGGGGCAGGCTTCCACGTGGCGGGTGAGACGCCCATGCTGCTCGTAAATGAGCCGATGTTAATTAGCGCGGGCGCGAACAGCGACATCCGCTATAATTTTTTCTACCCGCGCTGGGCATACGACGAATACCGCGAGATAATGTTTGACCTGAGCGAGCGCAACGGCTGGGCGTATGTTGATTTGTGGGATGTGATCCCTGCGAATGAATTCACCAACAGCGCAATTCATCTCACGCCCGCGGGAGAGAAATTGCTCGCGGAAAATCTTGCGCCGTATATATTGGAAAATTGCAAATAACCATGGACGACTGACCACAGACCATCGACCATGGTCAGTCGTCCATGGTCTATTTTGACAGGAGTTTGAATGAAGTTCCGTTCCATCTTTTTATTACTGATCGTTTTGCTGGCCGCCTGTGCCAGTGCACCAGCAATAACTCAACCTGAAACAGATGCCGTATCCGCACCCGTTGTGGATGCGACTGAAGCCGCCACTGAAGTTGTGAATGCTGCAACTGAAGTTTCGGCTGCTACGCCGCGCCCGACCCTCGCGCCCGATGAATGGAAGTCACTGCCCATCGTGCCAACGGTCAGCGACGCGATGAAGGAAGTGTACAAACGCGGACTTGAAATGGGCAACGATCCGAACGCATTTTCAAAAATTGGCGACTGCCAGACCAACACAGGTTTTTATCTTGTTGATTTCGATCATGAAAATTGGTACAGCCTTGGTGAAAAATATGCCCCTTTGCAGGAGACCATTGATTATTACGAAGGTTCCTACTCGCGCACCAGCCTCGCCATGCGCGACGGGTATAATGTTGCAGCGATTCTTACGCCATTGCGCGCCGACCCCAAGAAATGCAAAAAAGGCGAGACGCCAATTACATGTGAATTCCGCTTGAATAATCCCAGCGTGGCGTTGATCAGTTTGGAGACCAACTTCAACAATCGTCCCGCCGATGATTACGGCAAGTACATGCGCCTAATCGTCGAATACTCCATCGAGCAGGGCGTGGTTCCCATCCTCGCCACCAAAGGCGATAATATCGAAGGCGATAACAGCATCAATGCCGAAATTGCGGAAATTGCTGTAGAATACGACATTCCGCTCTGGAATTTATGGGCGGCGCTCCAGCCCCTGCCGAATCAGGGACACGACACCGACCTGAACGATGGCTTCCATCTCTCATTCTCGCGCAATTTCTTCGACCAGCCCAAGAACATGCTCAGCGGCTGGCCCTGGCGCAACCTGACTGCCTTGCAGGCGTTGGATGCGGTGAGAAGAGGGTTAAGTGAAGAGTGATCAGTAGTCAGTAAACAGTCATCAGTAAACAGTCATCAGTAAACAGTGGAAAGGAACAAGAATGTCCAACGAAATCATCGCCTCCCTCGCAAAATTCATCGCCGAAAAAATACTCAAGCAGCCGAGCAAGGTCATCTCCGCAGATGAAGCCATCATCTCCAGCGGACTGATCGACTCCTTCAGCCTGATGGATCTCGCCCTCTTCGTCGAAGACACCTTCAATGTCCGCATCGAAGATACCGAATTGAACGCGGAAACCTTCGATAACCTCACTCAACTCGCTGCGTTGATCGCTTCGCGCAAATAAAATCGACGATGGACGATAGACCACAGACCGTGGTCAGCCGTCCATCGTCCATCGTCTAAAAATGACCACACTCCCCAACCTCCTCCAACGCTCGTATCAGGAAGTCCCCGACAAGACCAGCATCATCCTCCAGCACGCAGGACAACCTGATACATCCCTCACCTATCGCGACCTCATTCACGGCGCGAATCGTTTTACGTTAACCTATGCCCGCGAAGGAATCAAACCTGGCGAGGTGATCATTCTGATTCTGCAACATGGCGAGGATCTTATCTACGCCTTTTGGGGAGCCATCCTCCACGGCGCAATCCCCTCCATCATGCCCTTCCTAACAGAGAAACTCGCGCCCGAAAAATACCGCGCCGACCTCACTTCGCTCATCTCCATCACCAAGCCGACGGCAATCGTCACGTATCCTGAATTTGAAGCGGAAGTTCGCAGCGCGCTTGTGGAAGGTGATTCGGTTCGCCATGTGATACTCACGAGTCAGATCGAAGCCAAAACAGAACCAGACTTCAACTCGCTGCAAGGTTTCAACGCTTCGCCCAAAGATATCGCCGTGCTACAACATTCTTCAGGCACAACCGGCTTGCAAAAAGGCGTCGCGCTTTCGCATCGCGCCGTGCTCAACCAACTCGAAGCCTACGGTAAAACGATTCGCCTCGACCCCGCCAGCGACATCATCGTTTCGTGGCTGCCGCTTTATCACGACATGGGTTTCATCGCCTGCTTCCTCCTGCCCGTGCTGCTGCGCATTCCGCTGGTCAACATGTCGCCCTTCGACTGGGTGCGCGCGCCGTACCGTCTCATGCAATCCGTTTCGCAATACAAGGGCACGCTCACCTGGCTGCCGAACTTTGCGTACAACTTCTGCGCCCACAAAATCCGCGAGCGCAATCTCGAAGGCGTGAACCTTTCATCATGGCGTGCCATCATCAACTGCTCCGAGCCTGTGCATGTCGAAAGCCACGACCTCTTCTTTGAAAAATTTTCCGCATACGGCTTGGCCAAGTCCGCGCTGCAAACTTGCTACGCCATGGCAGAAAATGTCTTCGCTGTGACTCAAAGTCCATTGGATGGAATCCCAGCCGTGGATGAGATTGACCGCGAGACCTTCATGACCCAGCGCCTCGCGACTCCGCCGATAGCTGGTCAACCTTCGATGAAGATGACTTCGTCCGGGCATCCCCTGCCCAACACGAAAGTCCGCGTGGTGGATGCAGACCTCAACGATCTGCCCAACCGCTCCGTGGGCGAGATCGCTATGCAAAGCGATTGCATGTTGACCGAATACTTCAACCGCCCCGACGCAACCGAATCCGCCATCAAAAACCTGCCTGCTCAAGGCGGCGTCCCCGCCGCCGAGGACGGCAGCGGGAGCGTTGTTAAGAACGGCTGGTATCTGACGGGCGATTACGGTTACATCGCAGATGGCGAGTTGTACGTTTCGGGAAGAAAGAAAGACCTCATCATCGTCGGCGGCAAAAACGTGTACCCGCAGGATTTGGAGTCGCTCGCGAGCGAAGTCCCTGGCGTCCACGCAGGACGAACTGTTGCATTCGGCATGTATGACGAAGAAGAAGGTACCGAAGAAGTCGTCATCATCGCCGAAGCCGACAGCAAAGACCCCGCCGAACAGCAAGCCATCGCAGATGCCATCCGCAAGCATGTAACCAAAAGCTCCGCCATTGCGCTGCGCCATGTGAAAGTTGTTGACGATAAATGGATCATCAAAACCTCCAGCGGCAAAACGGCAAGGTCGGCGAACAAAGAGAAATTTATCAGGGAACTTTCATAAACAAATACGCTCCTTCACCTTGCACTAAGGGTTCGTAAATTAATAACTTCCGTCATTTCGTCATTCCCCATTCGGGGACGATGTGCGAGCCGCCGCTCTTGCACTTGGGCGGCGAAGCAATCCCCGCATTGTTGAGGAGATTAGACTTTATCGGTAATTAGAAAAATCGTCCCGAAGGCATTGTCCTGAGCCTGTCGAAGGGTTGTCGTCAAACGCTTAAATTACTCGAAATAAACCTCACCGCACTAGTACCCGAACAACATGAAGATGTAGGGTAAAAGTGGCTGAATTTCGCCGCTTTTACCCATCAATTTTAAGTTGTTCGGGCACTAGCGCGCGGCGCAAGTGTCGGGACGGTGTCTGTATTTTATTTCCGATAATGTCTATTGCTTCGGGCAAAGAACGTCAGTTGTTAGAGATGTTTGACGTTCGTGGTAAACTGACCGTTGAAAACAATGAATAGGTGGTTTACGTCTCATGTCTACTAGAACCGCAACCAGTGTCGCTTGCGCTAACATCGCCTTCATCAAATACTGGGGCAACCGCGATAATAATTTGCGGCTGCCCTCGAACAGTTCCATCTCGATGAATCTCGATGGACTGTTCACGCGCACGACGGTTAGTTTTCAGCCATCGCTTCCTTATGATGAGCTGATCATCAACGGACATGCGGTGATGGGCAAAGGGTTGGAGCGCATTTCCTACATTCTCGATCTCGTGCGCGAAATGGCGGGGATCAAAACCAACGCGGAAGTGATGAGCGAGAACAACTTCCCCGCAGGCGCAGGGATCGCCTCTTCGGCGGCGGCATTTGCAGCGTTGGCTCTCGCTTCCTCCCGCGCCGCAGGCTTGACTCTGTCCGAAGCGCAGTTGTCTCGCCTGGCACGGCGCGGATCGGGTTCGGCATCCCGTTCGATCCCAGCAGGGTTTGTGGAATGGCAAATGGGAAACGACGAAGAAGATTCATTCGCCTTCTCCATCGCGCCCATCGATCATTGGAATCTAGTGGATTGCGTTGCAATTGTCAGTTCTGCTCACAAAAAGACAGGCTCCACCGAAGGCCATGCCATCGCGGGGACGAGTCCACTGCAAAACGCGCGCGTGGCAGATGCTCCGCGCCGCATTGAGATTTGCCGCAACGCAATACTCAACAAGGATTTTGAAGCGTTCGCCAATATCATCGAACATGATTCAGACATGATGCATTCCGTGATGATGACCTCCAACCCGCCGCTGATGTACTGGCAATCGGCCACGGTGGAGATATTCCATCAGGTGCGCGAGTGGCGCGCGGGCGGACTCCCCGTCGGCTACACGGTGGATGCGGGCGCGAATGTCCACGTGATTTGTTTGGGAGATTCTGCCAAAGAGGTGGAGAAGCGATTAAGAGAGTTGCCTGGCGTGAGCAATGTGCTTGTGGCGGGGGTTGGCGGCGCGGCAAAGATGATGTAACGTACCGCAAGATTTATCTTGCGGTACAGAAACAGAATCAACCGTCGGTTACCCACAGGGGGCTGCGCCAGAAAGAAGCGGGGAAATTTATCTAATAAACCTTTAACGATGTCCCATCCAATTGAAGATATAATCCGCTTCGTCATTCAACTTAGACTAATACCCGAACAACAAAAAAAGTTCGGGCATGAAGGAATATAAAATGGTATCTGGCTTTGTTACGTTAATCATCTTTTTGCTCGCACTGGGCGGGATGATCTTTGTGCATGAATTGGGTCACTTTATTGCCGCGCGCTGGGCTGGGGTGGAAGTGGAAGAGTTTGGCTTTGGCCTGCCTTCGTATAAACTTGCCACGCTCTTCACGTGGAAAGGAACGGAGTTCACGATCCACGCCTTGCCGCTGGGTGGGTTCATTCGCCCAAAGGGTGAGAATGACCCGAACGTGCCCGGTGGGCTTGCATCCGCGAACCCGTGGAAGCGACTGGTGGTTTTGTTCGCAGGCCCGTTGATGAACCTCATCACTGCCATCATCGTTTTTTCTTTTCTGATTGCAAGTGAAGGCATCCCGATCCCTGGCTCGATCAAGATCGATTCTGTTTCCGAGAACTCTCCCGCGCAACTGGCAAACGTTCAATCTGGCGACATTCTGCTTGCCATCAACGGCGAAAAGGTCACCGATGTACAGCCAGCGATTGCGATTATTCAAAAAAATCTCGATCAGCCCGTTGAGTTGTTGATCGACCGCAACGGCGAAGAGATCACCATTGTTGCCACGCCGCTCTCCAGCAGAAAGAAAAGCGAAGGCGCGCTGGGCGTCAGTCTTGGCTATCCAACCCGCCCCGCCACATTTGTTGAAAGCATCACCGGCGGATTCACCATCACAGGCTTGCAAGCCGCCTCCATTGCCTATCTTCCCATTGCGTTGATTCGAGGGGCAATTGCTCCCGAAGATGCGCGCTTCATCGGCTTCAAAGGAATCTTTGATATGTTCGATGTGGCGGTGGAAGAAGATGTCTCGACCCGTCAGGAAGTTACCGCCGCACCCACAGGCGCAAGCGCCCCGCGACCCACAAATTGGACACTCAATTTAATCGGTGTGCTCAGCATCTCGCTCGGCGTGCTCAACCTCTTCCCCATCCCCGCGCTCGACGGCGGACGCATTCTCTTTACGCTTCCCGAAATTCTCTTCCGCAAACGCGTCCCCACGGAATGGGAAAATACGGTCAACGGGATTGCCATGCTCATCCTCATCAGCCTCATGTTGTTTGTCAACGTGATGGATTTCGTCAACCCTGCCCAAATCCCCATTCCATAAAACATGGCCGAAACTCCTTCCTTCCAATCCGTTCTCGATCACCTGCTGGATTCCAAAAAAGACATCCCGCACAGCCACCTTCAGTTCTATTCCGATCTGGACCCAAAATCCCTGCGCCTGTTTATGGATATCTGGTCCAGCGTCAAACCTGAACGAAAACTGCTCCTGCTCAGCGAGCTTTTAAAAAACCTCGACTCAGACAACATCGTCAACTACGAAGAAATCGGCAAAGCGCTTTTGGATGATGCGGATGGAGATGTCCGCGCCGCTGCCATTGGATTGCTCGCCGAATCAAACCACCCGCAGCTTGCCAGCCAGTTAATTGGCATTTTCCTAAACGACGCAGATATCGCTCCGCGTATGCAGGCGGCACAACTGCTCGGTGAATTCATCCTGCTCGGCGAATTGGAAGAGTTGGAAACAGACCTGAAAACCAAAATCGAAGATGCGCTCATCACCGTCATCCGCAGTGAAGATAACCCGTCTTTGCGAAAACGCGCGCTTGAATCGCTTGGTTATTCCTCGCGGGATGAAATGCCCAGCATCATCGAATCCGTTGTTCAGCGTGCAGACCCAGCCTGGGTTGCCTGCGCCCTGCGCGCCATGGGGCGTTCCCACGACAGCCGCTGGAATGATGACGTGGTCAGCAAATTATTGGATGAAGATCCGCGCATCCGTTTTTCCGCCGCCGAAGCCGCAGGCGAACTTAATATTGAAGCCGCCGCTCCCATCATGCTGCAAATGCTCGAAGACGAAGAAGAGGATGACGATGTCATCTCCGCGGCGATCTGGTCACTCTCGCAGATCGGCGGTGACGATGCGCGCATTTACATCGTCAACCTGATCGAGAATACCGAAGACGAAGACCTCGTCGCCTTCCTTGAAGACGCCCTCGAAAACCTGGACTTCAACGAAGAGTTGGATAAATTCGATCTCCTGACATTGGATAAAGACGACCTGGAGGATTTAGATGAAGTTGAAGAATTGGATGAAGAAGAGGAAGATAAATAAAATAAAAAGCATCCCGTAACTAGGATGCTTTTTTGTGAGCGCGGAGGGGCTCGAACATCGTACCTGAAGGGTATATCATCCCTCCTGCGGGGACCCTCAACAAAAAAAGTCCTCCATTACTGGGGGACTTTCAGTGAGCGCGGAGGGGCTCGAACATCGTACCTGAAGGGTATATCATCCCCCCTGTGGGGACCCTCAACAAAAAATCCTCCAATGAAGGAGGACTCTTTTGTGAGCGCGGAGGGGCTCGAACCCTCAACAAATAGCTTAAAAGGCTACTGCTCTGCCATTGAGCTACGCGCCCATCATAAAGCGGACTGCATTCTATCACGGCAAAATACAGGCGTCAACGTAATAAAGAGAATTGACATAACATCTATCCAGCTGGAGGCAAAAATGACTGAAGTAAAATATGTAACCGAATTAGACTTTCAAGATGAGGTGATCGGCGCAGAATTACCCGTCCTTGTGGATTTCACAGCTGCGTGGTGCCAGCCCTGCAAAATGATCGAACCCATCGTAAAGCAGCTTGCTGGCGAATGGGAAGGCAAGGTCAAAGTGGTCAAGCTGGATGCGGACCAAAATCCCAACATCATGATGCAGTACGGCGTGATGGGCATCCCCACCTTGATGCTCTTCAAAGGCGGCCAGATCAAGGAACGCATGACCGGGTTCCAGCCAAAAGATAAGCTGGCGGCCAAAGTGACGCCGCACGTGTAACCTGTAGAGCCGAGACCCCTCGGCTCTATTTTATTGAGGAGTCCTACCGCAATGCCACCTTCCTTGCAAAACTGCGTTATTATTGGGAGAAAATAAAGACCGTTTTTAGGAATTGGTAGAGACATGAAACCCAAAGCAATAAGTTTATTTTGTGGCGCAGGTGGTTGTTCATTAGGCTTTGAAAAAGCCGATTATGACATTATCTTTGCCACGGATATTGATAAAGCCGCACTTGAAACATACAAAAAAAACTTTCGGACAACAAAAACCTTAGCGGCTGATATTAACCAAATTGATTTTGATAATTTATTAAACGACTTAAATATAAGTGTAGGGGAATTGGATTTTTTGATTGGCGGCCCCCCTTGTCAGGGCTTTTCAACCGCAGGCTTACGATTTTGGGATGACCCACGCAATAACTTGCTCAAAAGTTACGTGAACGCGCTAGACAAAATTAAACCAAAATGGTTTTTGATGGAAAATGTCGAAGGCTTATTAACAGCAGATAACGGAAACTATTTGTATGAAGCAACAAAAGCCTTTATTGACTTGGGTTACAAAATCAGAATTGAAAAGGTATATTCCCATGAGTACGGCGTTCCTCAACGAAGGAAAAGAGTATTTGTAATCGGGAATAGATTAGGAATTGATTTTGATTTACCTGAGCCAACCATAAGAGTTAAAGGAAAAATTTTTAGGAATTCTGACATTACCCTGAAACATACTATTTCAGGTTTGCCAGAACCCACAAAAGGAAGTAAGCAAATAAGTAATTATTCAATTGCCCCTATAAGTGAGTGGGATGAACAACTAAGAAATGGCGCAAAATTTGTAACTGACCATTTTATAGTTTATTTAACCAAAATTCAATTGGAGCGTATCAGACTCTTAAAGCAAGGTCAAACCATGAAAGATTTGCCTTTGGAATTACAGCATGAATCTTTCCAAAGACGTGCTAATCGAAGAGTACAAGATGGTACGCCAAGTGAAAAAAGGGGCGGAGCGCCATCTGGCATCAAAAGATTGGTATATGACGAACCAAGCCTTACCATTACGGGCGCATCTACAAGGGAGTTTATTCATCCTGTCCAAGACCGCCCATTAACAATTCGAGAATCTGCAAGAATTCAGACTTTTCCAGATTCCTTTGTTTTTGAAGGCGGTGATTCTGAAAAAATCCAGCAAATAGGAAATGCTATTCCGCCTCTTCTCGCTAGAATTTTTGCAGAACATATTAAGAATGATTATGGGTTTACTGGTGAAAACACAACGAATGGCAGTGGTAGTCTAATAGACTTTTCACTAACAAAGACAGAAGGCATGAGTCCTGCATTACTTAGAACAAAAGAATTGCTGGACACATTGAAAAATAAAGAACTTCAACTTACATTGTTTTAAAAGGCAGAATATGAGCCACTCCGTTTTTATCAAAAACCTATACACAAAATGCAGAATTCACGGGGCAGGTGAGGCGCAAGTTGCCATTTCTGATAACGAAATTTACACATTAATCGTTTTGGCAATTTACGACCTCAATTGGTCATTTGATGAATTGGGAATCGAACAAATCATTCCTCCAGCGCTGAATTATTACGAAATCAATTTAGACTGGTTTGAAAATCTGGAAAACGCCAATGTTACGCCAGAAAAAATTCTCTCAATATTGACTGCATGTTTCAACAAAGACCAAGACTTCGCATTGTTCATCGAAAATTTATCTGCCTTGCATAGAAGGCGGATAAAATTCAAAAGAATAGACGTTATCGGAAATAAAATTTAGTCATCGTTTCAAAGGTTTCTTTCTGTG
>CAKKRM010000227.1 GCA_919902735.1 Anaerolineales bacterium
CGGCAAGTCCCTTTACCAGCGACATGATCCTCCGAAACTTTAGACCACACCCTGAGGTTGCAAATCCTTTGCAGAAATGGTGAAAAGAGACCTGGAGATTTTTCAGGAAAGCATGAAAGAAGTTGAGGAAAGCAAAAAGCCGTTGAGTAAAAAAAACTCAACGGCTTTTTGCTTGTGAAAATACTGCTAGTACCCTACAATTTTAAGTTGTTCGGGCACTAGGGAGTTGGCGTCGAAGTGGGAGTTTCTGTGGCAGGTATGCCGGTGTTTGTGGCAGCGCCGGTGGCCGCCGCTCCGCCGACAAGGATCACAACATACACTTCGTCGCCGAAGAATTGCCCGCCAGCAGTAGACATGCGCCAGTTTCCGCGCGCTGTGCCTGCGGTAGCTGGGGCTGTCATCGCAACTGAAATTTCAGTCTCTGCATTTGCGGCCACACTTTGCGGAAGTGTGAACGTTGTGCCGTTCATGGCGTTTCCGCCGGTGAACGCAAACTTAAAGCCGGCGTCCCACGCGCAGGAGCCTGTGTTTTTTACTTTCCATGTTTTTGTAAACGCCTGTCCTGGCGTCATGGGTGTGTTGTCGGGGATGCTAATGTCTGCCACGAATGACATTGCATAGCAGGATGCGGTTGGGTTTATCGGGACGATTGTCCCAGGCGAGGTGATGGTTGTTAGCAGCCGAAGAGTCGGCAACGGGGCGATTGTGTTTGTAGGCGCAGGAGTCTCTGTCGGCGCGGCAAGAGCCGTTTGGGTTAATCCGCTTGCAAAAGTCGCCACGGCATTCGTCTCGATTGCCTTTGGGTCCAGGGTTGGCGTTGCTGTCACCTTGGCTTCGCCTCCGCCACATGCGCTACTCAGCAAGCTAAGAATCATGAAGGCCATTGTCAAGGCGCTTGTTTTTACTTTCATTCAATTTCCTTTCCTTTGTTGAAAAAAATTCCCGTGCATTTGCACGGGTTACATTAATTATTCTACCAGTACGAGGATGCCCATGGCCTACGATACCCATACGCCTGACCTACTTTTCACGAATCTCTTACTTTGAATTAATGTTATTTACCCCTTGCGGGAATTAACCCAACCATGGAAAATATAAAGAGACGCGATCCCTTTCCTGTTTGAATGGAGGAACACAATGCCAAAACTTATCCCAGCCGCAGAACGCCTCATCCTCGCCCGACAGTTGATTCAAAAAGCACGGGAGTTTCCCCTCCCTGTTGCATTGGGCAGAAATGACCTGGCCTACATTGCAGGCGTCAGAGATCTACTACGCCAGGCGCGCGACATGATCAAATTTATTTCGATGACGCCAAGCGCAACCGCCGAGGTGAAGGCGGATGTGAAAAGGATATTCGAAGAGCTTGAGCAGGCAGACCGTGAAATATTAGGATAACGCCGCTGCGGGGGAATTCAAAAGGATGTACAATGGGGCTGTGAACGAAGCTCGACATATCTTTAATAGGAGTGTGTTCGATGAAAAACCAAAAAATTCGTGAACTCCTCGAGCAGTTGCAGGGAGAATTGGGCCGCATGGGTTCCCTTGATGAAAAGGGGCGCGCCTTGCTGGAAAATGTCACCGAAGATATAAACAGCCTGTTGGAGGGCGCCGACATGCAGGCGGATGATTCTGTTCTACAGCGTTTTCAAGATACGATAGACCATTTCAAGATCGAACACCCCAATTTGACGATGGCGCTTTCAGAGATGATGGCGATTCTGAGCAACGCGGGAATTTAGCCAGACGGTTGAAGGAGAGGCGTTAATGGACAAAAAAATTTCTTTTCTTTGGGCGCTGGGTGTGGGTCTCTTGTTCGTTATTTTGAATCTTCTGACGTTTTTGTTTCGCTTTGCTTCCTTGAACGAAGAAGCCCCATCCACTAATTATGTGATGTTCTTTCTGGCAGGATCGCTGATTGGTGTGGCGCTGGTTTATTTTTTGCGCCGCAGCGCGGCAAAACCTGTGTTTAATGCCGTGTTGACCGCCTTTGTCATCAGCCTGCCGTTTGCATTGTTCGGCATGATGTTCGGGGGCGTGGTGGGAGGGATTGGCATCTTTTTACTGGGCGTATCTCCTGCGGTCTTTATTATTGGCCTGGGGTACTTTCTTGGGCGGGCTTTTGCAAAATAATTGCTGATGAATGGAAACAAAAAAAGACGGGAAATTCCCGTCTTTTTTGTTCGTTATTTGGGTCAGGGTGTGTTGGTTGCAGCGGGGGTGGTGACACTCCCCACCAAAATGTTAACCGAAAGTGTATCTCCGAAGAAAGTCCCGTTTCCATCCGCCATGCGCCAGGAGCTTTGGATCAAGCCGTTTTGCCCGGTGGGGACAACCAATTGCACCGAAATTTCACGCTTCGAGCCGGTTTGAATTGCTTCGGTAAGCGCGACCGTGCTGCCGCGCATTGCATCCCCGCCCACGTGTTGGAAGGTGAAGCCTGCTTTCCACGCGCATCCGCCGATGTTTTGCACGAGCCATGTTTTAGTGAAGACTTCTCCAGGTTTCATTTGGGCGCCGTCGGGGATGGTGACATCTTCGATATAAAGCAGGTTGTAGCAGGCGTTTACGGTGGCTGTGATTGCGAGTGTGACGGTGACAAGCGGCGGTGTGACGGTTGGTTCAACCGTCGGCGTGGGGGATGCAGTGGGTACAGCGACCAGTGTCTCGGTCAGGGAGGAGGCGTAGGTAGCGACGGCTTCTGTGCGGAGCGCATCCGTGTCCACAATCGTTTGTTCTTCCGTGGAATTTGTCCCGCATGAAAAAAGCAGGGCAAGTAGAATGCCAATGGATAGGATGGATATGATTCTGGATTTCATGCTTCAAGTATACAACTTTTGCCGCCGCTGATTGGGCGGTAATTTTAATGGGTGGGCCTGCAAGTCTTTGCCATGATAAAATACGAACCATCATGGCAAAGCATCTGGTTTTGGTGGCTGGGAATATTGGCGCGGGCAAGACAACGCTGACCGAACGCATCGGCGCCCGCCTTGGCTGGTGGACGGGATACGAATCCGTTACCGATAACCCCTACCTTTCCGATTTTTATGGGGATATGCGCGCCTGGTCGTTCCATTTACAAATATTTTTTTTGGGCCATCGCGCCGATCAATATTTGGAGGCTTCCCATGATGCGCGTTCCGCCGTTCTGGATCGAAGCATTTATGAAGATGCTCATATTTTTGCGCGCGCCCTGCATCACATGGGAAATTTAGGCGAGCGCGATTATCTTGCCTATCGCAGGCTTTTCGAGGTGGTCGTTGATGGTTTGCCGCGCCCCGATTTGCTGATCTACCTGAAAGCGCCCGTTTCAGTTTTGATGGACCGCATCCGCAGGCGCGCGCGCAATATGGAGACTGGCATTACGCCCGAATACCTTACGCTTCTGGATTCGTTTTACGATGAATGGCTCGGCTCGTTCGACCTTTGCCCTGTCCTGACCATCCAGACAGACGACCATGACTACGTGAATCACCCGAGCCACCTCGACCTGGTTGTCGGTAGAATTCAAGATAAACTTGCCGGCAGAGAAGTCATGGATTTGAGCAAAAAATAAATTATAAATATGAGCATCAATCTGCTATCGAAAATCCCCTTGTTTGCCGGTTTACCCGTTCAGGAATTGGATGAGATCATCTCCACCTTGGATGTGCAGGAGTTGAATGATCGCGATATCCTTTTTCGTGAGGGCGATCTCGGCGAGCATTTTTATGTGGTGTTGAACGGGGTGTTGGAAGTGTTGATGGCGGAAAATACGCCAGAGGAATTTTTGCTCAACGTTTTATACGAAGGCGAATATCTTGGCGAGATGAGCCTGCTCATGCCCGGCGGCCACCGCACGGCAAGTGTGCGCGCGAGGGGAAAATCCACACTGCTTTCCTTGAGCCGCGACCAATTCATGGATATTACAAAAAAGCATCCTGAGTTGGCCGTCTCGATGGTGCGGGTGCTAAGCCAGCGGCTGGATGCCACCAACACCGCCACCTTCCGCGACCTGACCGAAAAGAACCGCCAATTGCAAACCGCATACGATGAATTGAAAGCCGCGCAGGCTCAGATCATCGAAAAGGAACGGCTTGAACGCGAATTACAGGTTGCCGCTGATATTCAATTAAGCATTCTCCCCGATGTGCTGCCCGATTTTGATGAGTTCGGGTTCGGCGCATGTATCCTTCCTGCGCGCCAGGTGGGCGGCGATTTTTATGATGTCTTCGTGCTCAAGGATGGACGGGTTGGCGTATTGATCGGCGACGTGGCCGATAAGGGCGTGCCTTCTGCCTTGTTCATGGCGCGCGCCCACGCATTAATCATGGCCGAAGCGGATATTGGTTTGACGGCCGGTGATGCGCTCAGGCTGGTCAACACCCATATTACCCGCCTGCAAAAATCCACCCAGTTTGTAACCGTACTTTATGGAATACTGGATATGAAAACCCGCGCCTTTTCCTATGCCCGCGCAGGCCACGAACCGCCTCTGCTGTTGCATCTTGATGGAAGTGTAGAGCGCATCCCTCACAGCCCCGGCATGGCTCTCGGACTTTGGGATACGATTACGCTGGATGAACGAACCATTGAATTACTCCCCGGCGATACCCTGCTTTTATACACCGACGGTATGACAGATTGCCGCGACCCCAAAGGCGAGCCTTTTGGGCTGGAACGCATCAAAAATACATTAAGCGATTTTGCAAATCTCAACGCCCAGCAGGTTTGCGATAATTTACTGGAGACGCTGAAAAAATACCAGGACGGCTCCAAACAGGATGACGATGTAACGCTCGTGGCCGTCAACACCGCCAGCGCTTCATCCACCATACGGCTAAAAAAATAACAATAAAGAAAAAAGCCTCCCATTTCGGGAGGCCTTTTTTATCTCAACGCCTGTTCAAGGTCTGCGAGCAGGTCTTCTACATTTTCGATGCCAACGGATAACCTCACCAGTCCGGAGTCAACCTCCAGCGCGGAGCCAACTACCGATAAATGCGTCATCGCGGCGGGCACTTCGATCAGCGATTCGACTCCGCCGAGCGATTCTGCCAGCGTAAATAGTTTTGTAGACTCTGCGACTTTGACAGCCGCATCCTTCCCATCCTTCATGATGAACGAGATCATGCCCCCGCCATTGAGCATTTGCCGCTTCGCTATTTGGACCTGGGGATGGCTCTCGTGAAATGGGTAGATCAGCCGTTTGACATTTTTCTGCTCTTCGAGAAATGCCACAATCTTCTCCGCATTCTGCGCATGACGATCCATGCGAATGGGCAGGGTCTTGATTCCGCGCAGCACGAGGAACGAATCCATCGGGCCTTGAATTCCGCCGATGGCATTTTGCAAATAAGCCAGCTTCTCGCCGAGTTCCTTGTCTTTGCCAATGATCGCGCCGCCGACCACATCCGAATGGCCGCCGAGATATTTCGTCATCGAATGGACAACCAAATCCGCGCCCAATTCAAGCGGGCGTTGAAGATAGGGGGTTGCGAAGGTATTATCCACGACCAGTAACGGTTTATTCGGGTGAGCCTTCACGATTTCAGCAACAGCGCGAATATCAGTTACGGCCAGCAACGGATTTGTGGGAGTCTCCAGCCACACAATTCGCGTGGACGGGTTTAATGCCTCAGCTAGATTCTCTGGGTCGGTTGTGTCAGCAAATGTAAAGTCCAGACCGAAGCGGCGCAGTATTTTATCAAAGAGACGGAAGGTGCCGCCGTACACATCATTGCCCGCGACCACATGATCGCCCTGCCCAAGCATTCTCAGAACGGTATCAGTGGCCGCCATGCCAGAGGCAAAGGCCAGTCCCCACTGGCCGCTTTCAAGTTCGGCGAGACAATCCTGCAAGGCCTTGCGCGTGGGGTTGAGCGTGCGCGAATATTCATATCCCTGCCGCGGCTTTCCGATCCCATCCTGTTTGTAAGTTGAAGTAAGATAGACGGGTGTCATCACCGCGCCGTTGTTGGGGTCGGGTTCCTGCCCTGCGTGAATGGCGAGAGTTTCAAATTTCATTTTGCTCCTTGTGACAGATTTTCATTAATCCACGTAGATGTAAATTTCAGCATTCATAATGCGTCTTGAAAGAGTAAAATTCAACCAACATTATAAACGAGGAAACGATGACGAAAAAAATACTGGCAGTTCTTGCACATCCCGACGATGAGTCCTTTGGCTTGGGCGGTACGCTGGCGTTGTATACCCAGCGCGGTGTAGAAACGTATTATATCTGTGCAACACGCGGCGAAGCGGGTACGGTGGATGCCGAGCATTTGAAGGGCTTCAAAGATACCGCCGAGATGCGTACCGATGAATTAATGCGCGCTGCAAAACATTTGGGTTTGAAGGATGTTTTCTTTTTGGATTACCGCGATTCGGGTATGCCTGGCATGGAAGATAACAATCACCCCGACGCGCAGATCAATCATCCCATCGAAGAGGTGGCTGGGCGGGTGGTGAAATATATCCGCGAGATCAAGCCTGATGTTGTTTTGACTTTCGACCCGATTGGTGGATATAAACATCCCGACCACATTCACATTCACAAAGCGACGGTGTTTGCTTTTGCAAACGCAGACAACGCCTCTTTCTACCCCGAAGCTGGTGAGCCTTTCAAGCCGCAGGCGCTTTACTTTCAGGTTTTTCCGAAAGGTTTGCTGAAAGCGGCAGTTCGTTTGATGCCGCTCTTTGGCAAAGACCCCACAAAATTCGGGCGCAATGGCGATATCAATATCAAGGAACTTGCCGGGGTGACTTTCCCTATCCATGTGCGTTTGAACATCCGTGCGGCTGTGGATGCAAAGCGCAAGGCAAGTGAATGCCATGCCTCACAAGGAGGGATGCAAATGCGGCGCGGCGTAATGGGCTTTATCACCAGATTCTTTGGTGAACGGGAAGATTACATGCGCGCGTACCCGCCTGTGGAGGATGGGTTCAAGCGCAGGCAAGACTTGTTTGACGGAATTTAGCAAAAATGGCTGGAACATATCCAGCCATTTTTTCGTTTTTTAACTCACCTTACGCACCGCCCATGATTCCCTCCCGAAGGACATCGGGACG
>CAKKRM010000228.1 GCA_919902735.1 Anaerolineales bacterium
ATACTTTTGGCAAGCGCCAGCAACTGCCCCGCAAAGTCGTTGGGGATGGGGCCTTGCGGTTGCGCGCCGGCGAGCATCACGCTGAGGATGGTTAATATAAAAAGAATGATATTCGTGGAAATTTTATCTTTAGGCGGTTGAGGTTGTTTCGGCGCAAGGTAAATGATCTGGCGTCCCTCTTCCACCCGGAAGAGCGGCGTGATGTTGTATTGGCTCAACGATTCAGAAAGCTGGTCGTAGGCTTGCGCGGAGTCCTCACCGAGCAATTCCCCCCGATAACGCAGGAAAAATCCCTTGCGCGGGTCTTCGCTGGTGACATCCTCGATGCGAAAGATGAGTGAGACGAATCTCGTAAAAACTTCGGTTTCTGGAAATGACATTGGGGAACACCTTTGGATCGTAGTTAATGAGCTATGGACAATGGACGGTGGACAATAAAAAAACGGTCAACGGTCTATCGTCCATCGTCCATAAATAGAGCGGGAGTGGATGGGAGTCGAACCCACCGCGACCCGCAACGCGACCCGCCACAGGTTTTGAAGACCAGGAAGCCCACCGGGACCTAACCACTCCCACTCGCAAGGATAACCGAGAGAAGATGGATGCGCAAGTTGCAGGTTAACATTAACTTAAATTTTCACCTTAATCACTCACCTTACGCAGTTTTGCGTATTTTAGGGTCATGTCGCCCTAAGCGATAGCGAAGGGTCTCTACGACTATCGTAGAGACCCTTCGCTCCGCTCACATCGTCCCGATGTCCTTCGGGAGGGAATCATGGGCGGTGCGTAAGGTGAGTTAATCACTGATGTTAATCACCGTCCCGAAGGGTTGATTTGAGAATAAGCTTGAATTACGAGAACCTTCGGGACGTTTCGCGTAAGGTGAGTTAAATACTGTAGTTTTGGAGATAAGGCGGCACCGCATCCGGAGCGAACATGAATAACGAGATCAAGGCAATGACCATGCACAAAATGCACAGGAAGATCAACCCCCCGCTGAGGATGCCGATCCACGCCATGGGGCGGCCTGATTCATTGTGCTTTCGGATTTGATTTAAAGAGATCATTCCATAGATCAGGGCTAGAATACCCAGCAGGAAGCTGGCAGGCGCGCACACAAAACTGGAAAATGGAATCGGAATGATAAATCCGCCGCAGAATGTGACGATGGTTAAGATACCCAAAATGAGGCTGATGATGGAGTGTCTATTGGTGAAGGATGGGGAGGTTACTTGGTTTGTGTTCATAGCTGATGTTACGCACCGTCCCGAAGGTTTGGGCTACAAACCAGCTTGATTTACGAGAACCTTCGGGACGTTTCGCGTAAGGTGAGTTAATAACTCACCTTACGCAGTTTGCATGTTTTAGGGTCATGTCGCCCTGAGCGATAGCGCATCGTCCCCGAAGGGGGAAGGGTCTCTACGACTATCCCAGAGACCCTTCGCTCCGCTCACATCGTCCCGAT
>CAKKRM010000229.1 GCA_919902735.1 Anaerolineales bacterium
CTATCCGCTCTGGGAAAATTGGAACATGATACAGGTCATCGAAAACAGGCGAGTATTTACCTTGAAGAAAGTCTGGTTTTGGCACGAAAATTAAACGACCCATATATGGTCGGCCGTAGTTTGAACAATCTGGCCTTCAACTCTCTTGCTGAAGCCCGCTATGCGGAAGCCAGGAAAATGCTTTTGGAGGCGCTTGAAATATCCCGAACCCGGAATACTGGGGAAGCCATTCACAGAATTCTCATGAACCTGGGAGAACTTTCCTGGCAACTTGGGGATTGGGAACATGCGGAAGCCTTCTGGCGCGAGGCCCTGCCACTTGCGCATGCAGGCAAATATCGCGCTGCCACAGTCGCTTTGTTAGTCAACATTGCCAAAGTTTATGCTCTCCGCAACCAGTGGGTTGAAGCCGAACAATCTTCCGAAGAAGCAATTAAACTGGCATTGGAGATAAATTCGCCACGCGTGGAAAGCATTGCCCGCGGTGAATTGGGACACATCCTTTACAAACAAAAAAAATATGACGCCGCTTTGGATCATCTTAACCAGGGCAAAGAATTGGCTATGATGGCAGGCGACATGGAAAGGAAAGGTATCGTTCTGCGTTACCTTGGTCTGCTTTATTTGGATCTCGGGCAATTGAAGGAGGCACGGATCGCTTTGGACGAGGCTCTCGCGACCGCAAAGGAAATCGGCCACAAAATCATGATTGCAGATATTCGCTTTGTTCAGGCGAAACTGTCGTCAATTCGCAAGAACCATTCAAAAGCCAGACATTTGGCAGATACAGCCATGAAAATTTACGAACGGTTTTCTCTCTCACGGCAATCGAATGAGATACAGCAATGGATACAATCCAAGCCAGAGGTATCTCACAAATAAAATTGCAGGATTTGTTGTTAACTGATATTTTGACAAACAAGTAGACATCATCCCCAGATTCATAAAAAATCCCGCAGGAGTTACCCTGCGGGATTTTGACTTACGGGGTTTGCATTTCGCAAACCGAGTCTTTTTCATTCCAACTACAGAAATTCGCCACACAACGGGATTCGCTCGCGCTGTATTGCGCGCAGGTGTTGACAGGCTCACTGCATTTGAGAGTTGTGACCCTCACTGTGGTACAACCCTCCCCGCTAAGTTCCGCGCTTGTGGGAATGCAGGATTTCAAGTCCGGGCTGTACACATATCCAGCGGCACAGCCGGGGTACGTTCCGCCTGTCATTGCCTGGCAGCATTGGAATCCTTCATTATAGACATAGCCAGCAGCGCACCCGGCAAAGGTCTGCGCAGCAAGTGAAGAGTTATCAATGCCATAGGGCGCGGAGGTTTCCCCGTTTGGCGGCGCGCACATCCCTGCCAATTCATCGAAATACAAGCCAGCCGGGCAATAGCCATTCGCATCCCTGCTGATGGCACAGATTTGCTGGCCGCCCCTGTCAAGCATGGCATATCCCAGCGGACAGCCCGCCACAGTAACCTGACTGAGGATAGGCGTGTAATTACACATCCCCATGGATGGGTCGAGGGTATATCCAGAATCGCAGACAGGGGTAACGCCTTGCAAGGATGGCCCACTTGTACAAGCCGTGTTGCACACTACGATTTCGTTCGTCGATTCAATCGTCTCCGGGCCGGCGCAGGTCAACTGCCTTAGCCCGCCATTGACCGCTTCTGTGCATATCAAACGGGTTCCACTCACCTCCCATGTCGAGTTGAAGGAAAGCTGAACAGTGGCATAGGTTTCACCCTGGGCGCAGTATTGATCCGTCACTGTGCCTTCGGGCAATTCACAACTGGCAGAGACATTAACGGCTGAAGGGACAAACGCAGAAAGCTGGCAATACGGCGCAATTGGCTGGGGATTTGCCACAGCGCAGCGAAAGCCTGTATCGCGTTCACTATCGCCTGTTTCATTAAAGCGGCGAATTGCAGAGGCTGTCTGGTTTGCAGAGGTTTCAAATGAACTGCCGCGCACCACACGGTACTGTCCGCTTTCGGGGCCAGTCGGGTTGGCAAGAGGCGACGAGCCGTAATAGCTTTCATCGTACCAATCACTCACCCATTCAAAGGTATTGCCTGCCATATCCAAAAGGCCGTAAGGGCTTGCGCCTGTGGAAAGAAAAGCCTCCACGTTGCTGGTGGTTTCATAGCAATTGGCAAAGTTCAACAGATTACATGCGGGGGCATTATTCCCCCAGGGATAGTCGTTGCCGCTCGTCCCGCGTGCGGCCTTTTCCCATTGCGCCTCCGTCGGCAGGCTGCCCTGAGTCCACGCGCAGTAGGCCTGCGCTTGATCCCACGCCACACCTACAACGGGATGATTTCCAAATTGCGGATTGCTGAAAACAAGTCCGCCCAATTCCTGAGATGGGGTCGAGCAAGCCCCGACCTTTACGCACTGTTCGTACATGCGGTTGGTAACCTTGGTCTGTTGAATCCAGTATTCATCCAAAGTAACATTATGCGAGAGCGCGTTGACGCCGTCGCCCATTGTGAAATCGCCAGCGGGAATATAAATCAACACACTGCCATCCACCCACTTCAAGGTTGACCCGTTTTGAGGTCCAGAAAGCGCCACAGGCACAAGCGTCTGAATCGGCTCCACAACAACTGGCGCTTCCGTGGGCGGCAGCGCTGTCGCTGTCACCACAATCACTTGCGGGGTTGGGGTTGCGCCACATGCCGACAAAACAAAAGCAAGTATCAGAATGCGCGCAGCCATCACGTATCGAGCTTTTTTCATTCAATCTCCTTTTCCTTGCATAAACAAGCCCTGTTATTATAAAAGAAAAATGCCCCGAGAATTTTCGAAAATCTGCGGGGCATTGCGGTTAACGTTTGCTCCCTGCGCCGTCCCCGGCGCAGGATTCCCTCGCACACCTGCCCTGGCGGGTGGTGCCAGGGACACGCCGCCGAGGACGGCGGCTGGAGCGTTAGCGGGGCATTGAAATTATTTTATCTTTTTTATCTCATCCACCGCCTGCGGATTCACGAGCGAGGATGTGTCGCCAAGTTCCAACCCCAAATACGCGGCGCGGATCATGCGTCGCATCACTTTTGCATTGCGCGTCTTCGGCAGATCCGAAACAAACAGGATGGATTTAGGCGCGAGCGGCCTGCCCATTTCAGCGACAACCATTTCGTGCAATTGCAGACGAAGCGCTTCGCTTCTTTCTACCCCGGGCCTGGTCACTGCGAAAAGGATCAGTTCACTCCCCTTGACATCATGCGGCGCCCCGATGGCCGCGGCCTCCACAATATCTACATGCCTCACCAAAATAGACTCGACCTCGGCAGGCCCCAAACGCTTGCCTGCAATCTTTATCGTGTCATCCGAACGCCCAAGGATGTACCACAGGCCGTCATCGTCGATTGCGGCGAAATCACCATGCACCCAAACATTTTCCCAGCGCGACCAGTACGTATCCAGATAGCGTTCTTTGTCTTTCCAGAAGCCGCGCGTCATGCCGATCCACGGCGCTTTGATGACCAGCTCCCCAACTGCATTGCGGATGGATTTTCCATTTTCATCCACCACATCTGCATCCATGCCGGGGCAGGGCGCGGAAAATGCGCAGGGCTTCAACGGCAGAAGTGGGTTGCCCATCACGATGCCGCCGGAGATTTCCGTCCCGCCAGAATAGTTGATAATCGGAATGCGCCCGCCCCCCACTTTCTCGAACAGCCACATCCACGGGTCGGGATTCCACGGCTCGCCGGTGGATGCAAAACACGTCAACGAAGATAGATCATGTTTCTTGAAATGCTCATCGCCCTGTGGGATTAATGAACGAATCAAAGTTGGCGAGACGCCCATTTGATTTATTTTGTGCTTTTCAACCAACCCCCACAAGCGGCTGGGCGTGGGGAAATCTGGCGCGCCATCGTAAATGAACATGGTTGCGCCAAGCAAAAGACTGCCGAAGACCTGCCACGGCCCCATCATCCAACCCATGTCGGTCATCCAATAAATGACATCACCTTGATGCACGTCCGTGCCGAAAGCCATATCCTGCGCGGCTTTGACGGGGAATCCGCAATGGGTGTGGAGCGCGCCTTTTGGTTTGCCTGTTGTTCCCGAAGTGTAGATGATCATCAACGGGTCTTCAGCGGAGGTAATTTCTGTCGAAGCAGTATCAGGCTGGGGCGCGGTCAGAGGCGTCCACCAGTGGTCGCGTCCCGCTTTCATATTTATATCCTGCCCGGTGCGCTTCAAAACAATCATGTGTTTCAAAGTAGGGATTTGTTCAGCGGCTTCATCCGCAATGGATTTCATTTCGACGGGCTTGCCGCGCCGAAATGCGCCGTCTGCGGCGAAGAGGGCTTTCGCGTCCGCATCATTCATGCGTGAGGCGATTGCGCCCGCGCCATACCCAGAAAACAGCGGGAGAATAATTCCGCCAATTTTTGCGATGGCAAGCAGGGCAATGACAATTTCGGGAGTCATCGGCATGAAGATGCCAATGGCATCCCCTTTGCCGAGACCAAGCGAGCGGAGTGCATTCGCGGCTTTATTTACTTCTTTATAAAGTTCTTTGTATGTGAGTGTTTTTGTAATTCCTTCTTCGCCCTCAAATACAACTGCCAACTGTTCACTGATTACTGATGACTGGAATTTATCCACACAGTTATGGACAATGTTCATCTTTCCACCGACGCACCATTTTGGAAATTGGATTCCCTCGGAGAGATCAACCACACTGGTGCATGGTTCATAAAATTGAATATCGAGATATTTGAAGACTGCGTCGGTAAACCATGAGACCTCTGTTGTTGACCTGTGCATGAGTTCGTCAAAATTCTTGATGCCATGCGCGCGCATGAAGGCGGTCAGGTTCGCATGTTCGATGTGCTGCGGGGCTGGCTTCCAAACGATCTGGCCGCCGAAGCCTGCACTGAGCGAAGCCGAGGCGCTGAATTGTTCGGTCATGGATATTCTCCTTATAAACGGGATAGCCAGATTTTATCTCAAAGCGTGGACGAAACGGACTTCCCGCCATAGTTCTCATGGCTATTCCAAGGTCAGGAAAATCTTAACGCGAATTCCGCGAAAAGGCGAAAGACGCGAATTTTTCATTTATTTTCGCGTAAATTTGCCTGATTTGCGCTTTTCGCGTTAAGCCTTGCTACAAAATTAAAAAGATGTCAAGCGACCTTGGAAAAGCCATGCCATAGCTCTTTGAATGAAGGGAATAAAAAATGAAAGTCGTCATCCTTCCCTTTGCAGAGATGGATGACGACTTCAACTATTCTGAGAGCCAACCCATCGTCAACTGGAGGCTGGCGATGGGTTGGTATTTCAATTTATGGTGTAACGAGCGGGAAGGGAGTGAGATTCACCCACTCGGATACCCCGGCGGCGTTGATTGCGCGGATGCGGTAATAGTAGCTTCTGTTCCGATTTCGGGTTTCAACGCGGGTGATGATGTTGGCCGCCACCGTGTTGGTATTCAGGCCGGTGGTGAATGCTGCGTTGGTGGCGCGTTGAATCTCGAAGCTGGCTTCGTTGTTGGAATTGTCTGTCCAGGTCAACGTGACGGTGGCGTTGTTTCCGTTTATCACAGCCGTGCCCGTAAAGTTGGAAGGAGCTGCGGGGGCCAGAACACCCATTGTGAACGTGTTTGAGTAAGTTGATGGACCTACTCCGTTCACAGCCATCACCCTGTAGGCATAGGTGTTGCCCGCCAGCACGGTGGTGTCATTATAGATTACGCCGCCTGTGTTATTCCTGCGTGGAAGGGTTGCGAGCAGGGCGAATGGCCCACCGTTTTCAGAGCGTTCAAGCACGAAGTTGGCTTCGGTGGTGGCGTTGTCTGTAAACGTCAGGCGGATGCGGAGGGGGTTGCCCAATAATGTGCCTGCCAGGTTGGTTGGAGCTACTGGAGCGGAGCCAATAGCCATGCTAATAACGTTTGAGGGCGCCGATGAGCCTGCCGCATTTATAGCCACTATGCGGTAGGCATAGATATTGCCGTTTGCCAGAGTTTGCGTTGTATAGGTCATACTGCCTGTGCCAGCCCTGGCTTGGAGGGTGGTAACCATGGCGAAGGGGCTGCCGTTTATGGAGCGTTCAACCACAAAGCCGGTTTCGTTGGTGGCGTTGTCCAGCCAGGTCATTCGGATTCGCGTCGGGTTGGCAAGCAGGGTCGCCGTCAGGTCGGTTGGGGCAAGCGGTGGGGCAAGAAGCGTCAAACTAACGGAATTGGAATAGCCTGAGGGGCCTCCCGCATTTACAGCCATCACTTGATAGGTGTAGGTGTTGCCGGCAATCAGTGCGGTATCCGCGTAGCCAATGGTGTCAGCAGGTAAAATGGCAAGCGCTTCAAAGGCTCCGCCGTTCACAGCCCGTTCGACCACAAAATTGGCCTCATTGTTCGCATTGTCGGTCCACGCCAGATCAATTTGCGGACCGTTCTGTAATACTGCGCTCAACCCCGTGGGAGGCGCAGGCGGCACGTCTGGCGTTGTGGCAGTGGCAATATTGGATGGAGGCGAGTCGCCAGATACATTGAAAGCGAATACCTGGTAGGCATAGGTGGTGTTGGCCACAGCGGATGGGTCGCTGTAGGTTGCGATATTTGCGCCCACGCCGTCAATGGCAGTGAACAGGCCGGGGATTCCGTTTGTCACGAGCGCACGCTCGATTCGGAAGCCGGTTTCAGTGGCGGCGGTGTCGGTCCAACTTAGATCGATCTGGCTTGCGCTGACGGCTGTGGCGGTCAAATCAGCAGGAGCGGAGGGCGCTGGAGGAGACACAACGATAACGTTCGACCCAGCCTCACCCAGCGCGTTGAAGGCAATGATGCGATAGCTGTATGTGAAGACGGGAGCAGTGCTTGAGTCGGTGAACGATGTTACATTGGGCTGGGTTGTTCCAATGACGGCATAAGCTCCACCGTCAACAGCCCGTTCGATTCTGAACCCAATCTCATTTCTGGGGTCTCCCCAGGTTGCTATGTTTTGCATATCCACTGGAGTTCCGTCTGTCCAGGAGAGCGCAATGGGAGACCCGGGAACCGGGGCGCCTTCGGCAGCCAAAACAGACGCTACTGGAAGTTCATTGTTTGGGTTGACGGCAAGCGGCCGCATCATATCCATCTCTTCATGGCTGAGGATATGGCAGTGCCAGACATACTCCCATCCGAAGTTGGTGGTGATATTGAAAATACCGCCAGGGATGGGGTTACCGAACGCATCGGTAGGATTGAAACCAATCTGCGAGCCTTCCGGCATCATTGGGTTCAACAGGCGTTCGCTGTTCGGGAGTCCGAACGGCATCTTCGGGAGGACTGGCCTAAAGGCCACGATCGTATCTTCGAGCGGACTGATGCGAACCGTATCCTTCCAGCCTAACTCGTTCGGGTCGGGCCGCCTGATGATGCCATCCCAGCCGACGCGGTTGATAAGCTGCACATCGAAGAGGTGGAAGTGGATCGGATGGGTGTCCACCCCGTTGTGAGTGATTTTCCAGATCTGCGTTCCATCGTCTGCTGTAGAAATTGGAGTTAGTTCAACGCCTGGCGGCAATACGATTCCATCGAGAATTTCACTCGCCGGGTTGACATACGGGTACAAGATCATATTTTGGATACCAGCGGTGGCATTGGGCGCTTCAAGACCTAAATAACCGCTCATGCGCCCGTATTCCCGTTCAAAGGCCTCGCCCATTTCATCCTGAATCATCTTTGGTTGGAGCGGGACAGTGAGTGAAGGTCCGGTGGGTCCGCCAAAGAGGGTTTTGAAACTGAACGATGTATTGAAAATTTGAACTGTGCCGGCATTTGCGCCGCTAAGCGCGAACGATGTGCCGTAGGCTGAGTTGTAGGCGCTCTGCCCGACGATGATGGGGTTCTGAGATGATTCGAACACGCCAGAGCCATCAGTCTTGTGCCTAAATGCATCCTGAAGAGGAGCAAGTTGGAAGCCTTGGCCCGTTCCAGCATTCACCTTGATCTGCATGATGGTGCGGGTATTGGGCCCATAACCAGCAAGGGTTGAAGGCGCGCCGCCTGTTGCTGTCAGGTCCGCATTTCCGGTGTAATAATCGTAACGTGGGTCACGCGCCGGGAAAGCCGCAGGAGCGTCATTATAGAGGATGAGAGTTTGACCGGCATATTGTGAGAGGTCGATGACAACATCCGCTCGTTCGGCTGGGCCGAGCAGAAGCGAGTGCTTGTTGACATTACCAGCGTTGAACACAGTTGGATCCGTCACCCAGGTGATCGGCTGGTTCGGAATTACCACCGGCGCCGGCAGGAAGCCGCCCTCGGTGCCGATCTGAATCCAGCTTGGCCCTGCATTGCTCATGATGGGGTTGGGGAAGATCGTTGTATCGTCCAGCGCAGCCGCTACCTCAGCAGGGTTAAGCGCTACCTCGGTGCATGTGACGCCGGTCGATTCTGGCGCTGGGTTGGGGTTGGTGGCAGAATTGCATACAACACCGTTTGCATCAATGGCTTTATAGAGTTGCAGATTCCAGAAGCGGTCATTGGCCGCATTCAGAATACGCAATCGGTAGGATTTCGGGTCTAATGTAAGTGTCGGATAAACCGTACCATTGACGAGGGGCGTATCGTTGAACGCCTCCATACCCATGGATACGTTCGGCACACCGGGCATCAATGGCGGCTCGCACCACTGAACATCTGGATCGCAGTTTGGATCAAAGTAGGGATTATCAATTGGCGGGTAGGCAACGTTGGTTGTAGGCGGCCAGAACCAGGGGCCATAAGCCCAGCGGCCAAACTCATTGACGCCTGAGGGATCGCCTGGGTTCTGCGCCGGCACATAAACATGCGGCACCCATAAGTTACCTTCGCCGCCCCAACGAGCGGTATCCCAGGTGGGATCCTGCATGGAAAGCTGCGCATCGTTAGGAACGAAAGTTTTATCCTGGATGATAAGCGGGATCTGATCCGCAGGGATGATTCCGTTGCTAATGAGCGCCTGCTCTGTAGAGTCGGTGATCAGATAGCCAGCAGCCTCTCCCGCATAAACATTCAGGCGGGTGATGCCCCAGGCATGATCGTGATAGAACATAAGCCGGGCGCTTTGCTGGTTGGTATAGTAGAAAGTCTGACAGCCATCGTCAACCGCGCCGCAAACATCCATATCCGGTACGTTCTTAACGCTGACACCCTGAGGATAAGGAGTATTTTCGTTTGCAGGAGTGATCCATTGATGCGGGGTTCCATCGCTGATCCATGGCGTGAGGCCGCCATGCAAGTGCAATGTGGCTCGGTTCTCTGTGTAGCAATCGGCGGGTTTGGGAATCGCTCCACACATGGGGTTCTGTGGGTCAGGTTCTGCCATTTCAGCCATATTTGGTCCCATGCCTGAACCCATGACCGTGGTATCAACCGGAAGGAATAAATTTCCTTCCGCACCGGTTGGTAGCAGGTTACGGAACAGGATACGCACGGGCCGGTCTTTTGTGGCAGAGATCAACGGTCCCAGGTAGTGAGATAGCGTTCCACCCATATTGGCTTGCCGGTAACCTCGCAGTTGAGTTGGCGGCATATCCGAATGCATCTGTTCGGTATATTGCACCAATTCGATTTCATAATAATCAGAGCCAGGATAGGTGGTTGTATCTGGCGTGGCAACCGGAATGTACTGGCCGAGGTTGTTCGCAGCATCTGGTCCCAAGCCGGGCAGGGTATCGACGAACTTGCGGATACCAGGCGTAACGTAGCCGCTGCCGCCATTAACTAATGTAATTGCGCTGACAGAGCCAGCGATGGTTGTCACGGCGGAAGCTCCAGTCCCTCCAGAGAATGAAACATCCGGAGCGGATGAATAGCCAGAGCCTGCATTTGTGAGAGTGACGCTCGTGACCGCGCCGCTAGTTGTATCTACGGCTGCTGAACCGGTCGCCCCGCTGCCATCTCCTGTGATCGTAAGGGTTGCAGTAGTATAACCAGCGCCGCCATTTGTCACATTAATTGCAGAAACCGAACCGCTGGTTGCGTTCACAGTGGCGTCGGCTGTGGCGCCGACCCCGTCGCCAACAAAGGAGATCGTTGGGGGAACGGTATATCCCGAGCCGCCATTCGTGATGTTAATTGACGTGATGGGGCCATGGGTTATATCAACCACGGCATCCGCAGCAGCGTCCACGCCATCACCTGATATGGTGACAGTAGCAGTGGAATACCCGGAACCGCCATCGATGATATTGATGCCGCTGATAAAGCCAGACGGATCGATCACCGCTTCGGCAGTAGCTCCCACCCCGTCGCCATCAATGATCACGGTAGCCGCGCTATAACCGGAGCCATTATTGGTCAGGGTAACAGCGCTGACATAGCCAATCGGCGTTACAGTGGCTGAAGCCCCCGCGCCGACCCCATCCCCCACGATATCAACGGTTGCGGATGTATATCCAGAACCACCGTTCGTGATAGAAGCGCCATCGACAAAGCCGATTGGGGATATGGTGGCTGTAGCCAACGCCCCGGTTCCATTCCCCGCGATATCCACCGTTGCAGTGGTATACCCCGAGCCACCGTCAATAACGGATGCGCCGCTAACAAAACCAATCGGCGATACAGTCGCTGTGCCCGCCGCGCCAGAACCACCGCCGCCTGAAAACACAACGGAAACGGGTTCAGTGTAACCAGACCCGCCGCCAACGAGCACAAAGTCTGTAACCGAGCCTGAGATCGTGGCAGTTGCCGAAGCCCCTGCCCCGCTGGTTACAACCGCGCTGGAAATTACAACGGTCGGAGCAGTTGTATAACCAACGCCGCCAGCATCCAGCGTTAAGCCTGAGATCGTGCCAGTCGCCGGGTCAACAACTGCCGAAGCCAGCGCGCCTGTCCCATCGCCTGCGATTTCCACAATCGCGTCAGGCAGGCGAAGAGGGCTGTTGGCATAATTTGGCGAACTAAAATAATGCGGAACCTCACCCGCCGCCGGCATCTGGGCCTTATCAATTTCAGCGGGAGCCAGGTTTGCATCAGCCTTTACATCCTGTGCCTGTACCTGGCTATACCCCCCAGACATAAGGCTGATGATTAATAAAACATTGAAAAACTTACTGAGTCTTGTTTTCATGTGAAATCCTCCGGGTAAAATGAAAAGATGATTAAGGATGAATTTTTTTGTTGTTTCTTTGGTTTACCTCCGGTCATGCCATAGAAAATTGATCGTCGACCACTGCGTATATGTCTTCCACACTTTTGACTTGAATCCGCTGCCTGCCATAGACTTCCATAAAATTTTCGCTCAGGCTTACCAGGATGACTTTATTCAACTCCGGGCAATCCTGTAACAATTGTGCCGACAAATGCTCGTCATATCCGCGCTCCTTGCGGGAGAGAATAACGATATTTGGATTCGCCTCTGCCACTTTTCGAGACACGTCTGGGATGGTATGGCATTCAGATACCAGAAGAACCATCCACTCTTTCTCGTCCGTTGTAAGGTATTCCACCGCGCATCCAAGCAGGCTTTCACGCCTTGAAATAACAACAACTTTTGGCTTAACCGAAATCATCAAGTTTTCCACATTAACCAAGCTTCCCGTTTTATCCAAATCGTATTCACAGCCAAACCCGGCTGGATACGACAAGGGTATCTCAGCGCCGGGCATCCGTACATCCACCGCGCCTAAACATTGGGAATAAAAAAGGCCACCCTTTTCGGGTGGTCTTTTGGGGAAAATAATTAATCCCCTGGTTAATCCTATTTAACCAAACCGCGCTCTCTCGCAAAAGCCACGGCCTCCCTTCGGTCCTTAAGGCGCAGCTTTTCAAGGATGGAATGCACATGGAATTTGACCGTGTTTTCGGAAAGGAAAAGTTCTTTCCCGATTTCCTGGTTGGTTTTCCCGGTCGCGATAGACTGAAGCACATCCAGTTCCCTTCGTGTCAGCGTGGGGGATGCCTGGGCAATATCGGCTTTCTTCGTATGGGATAGTTCCTTCATCAAGCGCAGGGTCATTGCCCTCGAGAGAGCGCTTTCCCCTTTGTAAACCGATCGTATGGCAGAGACAAGTTTGGACGGATGCATGTCTTTAAGTAAATATCCCCTGGCTCCGCTGCGAATTGCATCGAACAGGTTTTCATCCTCATCGGTCATGGTCAGGAATATGATATTGCAAATCGAATGTGCGCCGAGGATCAGGCGTGTCGCTTCTGCCCCGGTGCCATCCGGCAATGTGAAATCCATCAGGATAATGTCCGGCTTGATCCTGCCAGCCATCTCAACAGCGTCTCGAACCGTACCGGCCAGGCCTGCGATTTCCATATCGGGTTCTCCGCGAATGATCGATGCCAGACCTTCGCGAAAAAGAACATGGTCATCTACTATCAACAATTTCATTTTTCACCATATTAAATTTATAAACAACCCAGGGTTAATAATTCACTTACACGGAACGTCCCAAAGGTTCTCGTAAAAAAAGCCTGTTTGTAGTCTAAACCTCACCGCACTGGCGCGCGGCGCCAGTGTCGGGA
>CAKKRM010000230.1 GCA_919902735.1 Anaerolineales bacterium
GTAAAATACGCCTGTTTGTAGTCTAAACCTTCGGGACGGTGCGTAACATCAGTTACTAATTACTGTTCACTGATCACTGATCACTGTTCACCGCTCACTGCTCACTGTTCACTGACAACTACCCTACCCTTCATCGGCATTCCCGTCGCCCTGGCTTTGACCATCATCACCTCCGCCAGAATGCTGATTGCAATCTCTTCGGGAGTCTCGGCCTGTAATTCCAACCCGATCGGCGAATGGACTCGCGCGATCTTCTCCTCAGAAATTCCCTTTTCCTTCAACGCTTTGACGGTAGTCGCCCAGCGGCGACGAGAGCCGATCACGCCGATATAACTCGCAGCGGAGTCAAGAAGCGGGGCTATTCCAGCGGCATCCACGCTCGAGCCGCGGGTAGTCAAAATCAGGATGGCGCGCTTGTCAATTTTGATCTGGTCGGGGAGTTTATCCATCGTCACGGGATAGTAGGCATCTGCGTCTGGCGTGACTTCGGGTGTGCAGAACTCAGCGCGGTCATCGCAGACTGCCACGCGAAATCCCAGCCACTTCGCCAAATGAACAACTGCCTTGCCCACGTGTCCTGCGCCAATGACGACGAGCAGCGGGGGAGGAAGGATCGGTTCCACAAACACCTCCACCTGACCGCCGCACACGCCGGGATCGCCGCGTGAGGGGTCGGCCATGTTGTAATGTAAAAGGCGCGCCTGGCCGTCGCTGATTGCCATCCACGCTTCGTCGAGCACGCGATGCTCAAGGTCACCGCCGCCCACCGTGCCGATGAATTTCCCATCGGGGTAGACGAGCATCTTACTGCCCACATGCCGCGGCGTGGAGCCTTCGCTCTTCGTCACCGTGCAAAGCGCAGCCGAGCCGCTATTTTTTTCGAGTTCTGAGAGAGCCTGGTAAATGGAGTTGGTCATTAAAATAATCAGGCCAAGCCTAAAAATTTCCGCGCAAATTGGCGAATAGATGCTGCAATGTCAATGGCTTCCTGTGCTTCGTTCAGAGTTGGTTGATCACCTGGATATCGCCTGCGGACTGCATATTCAGTTAAGTCTATAAGTTGTTGCGGGGGGAAACCTGTCAGTATGCCTGCATTGTTACACATCGTATCCAAAGTCGACAGATCATGCGTCTTTGGGAAATCCACATCTTTTAGGATGAGTAGGGTTTTGAAATATTTTTCAGTGCATTGTTGCGCATGAAAACATGCACCTGACGCCAAAGGCTTTTTTAGTTGAATTAATGCTTCGGCGGCGGAAAAATCTTCCTTTGCATTTCCGATCCAGGACTTAAGTTCGCTTATTTCTGTCATAAAGAATTTTGCCTTTTTTGAGAATTTCACGAATGAAGAAGCTGTTATCCTTGCCGCCCTTTAATGCATCGGCGACATCTTTGGGGGTTTTTAATATAATGTCCACTGGAAATTGCCTGGGGTAAAGCAGCATGGAGATGGCACGGTATTTTTCCTTGTAATCTCCAGTAAGTTTCATGATAACCAATAAATCCACGTCACTGTCGTGGTTTGGGTCTCCGCTGGCGTATGAACCAAACAGGATGATTTTCTCAGGTTTGAGAACAGACACGATGCGTTCAACCGCCCTTGGCAAAGTATCAGCCACAGGCGGAAAACCAGTTGGGTTCATTTTTGTTTCAATTTGAAACATCGCATTTATCCTTTGCCTGTATTTTATCCTAACTCTCCAGCAGACCCAACACGGCAGGCAATAACTGTTTCTTCCTCGAAACCACACCTTGCGCGTCGCGGGTGTTGTCGGGGAGCGGTGGGTAAGGGAGGTCGTTCAAGACGATGGGTGCATTGGACGAGATCAGCAGGCGGCTTGTGCCGCGCACAATGTCGGTCACCAAAAGCATGGCGAAGTCGAGGCCGCGTTTGTCGCGCAGGTCGTTGAGGGCGTTTTGCAGGGGAGTGAGGTGTTCGGTCAGTTGCAGGATGTCTGTCACTTCGGCCTGGGCAACCGCGAATTTGTATCCGCCGCCTTCAAAGGGTTTGATGTCTGTGCTGACAATTTCTTCGGGCTTGCGGTTGGAGAGTCCCGCGCCTGCGCTGAGCACGGACTTGCCATAGGATTCGATGGTCTCGCCTTTGAGCGGGCTTCCGCCAACGAAGGCCCAGCGGGCGAGGCGTTCGGCGGCGTCTTTGTCACGCTGTGTGGTGGTGGGAGATGTCAGGATAAGAGTATCAGACACCAGCCCGGCAAGAAGCGTGCCTGCCAGCGGCGGCGGCATGGAGAGCCCTGCCTCGGCGGTTAGTTCCGTTACCAGCGTGGAAGTTGATCCAACCGTATCCACCGTGAAGCGGATGGGCTGATGGGTGTACGGATTCCCAAGGCGGTGATGGTCGAGAATTTCAAGCAGTTCCGCTTCCTCGAGCGCGGCAATGGCCTGACGCGGTTCGTTGTGATCCACGAGAATGATTTTCAGGCGCGGCGGATTTAGCGCCTCGCGCTGTTGTGCGATGCCCATGTAAACGCCATGCTCATCCACAACCCAGTAATCGTTGAATTCATCGCGCAATAATTTGTTGAGCGAATCGCGGATGTGGGCATTCGCCTGATATTTCGGGACGGATGTGTCGGCGGCGTCGCTGCATTTTGCAGACATCATTTCGCGCACGGTGGCATCGCCGGGGCGCGGGCCGAGGGTGTCGGTGAAATATTTGAAAAGGCTCATGCCGTTGATGAGGCCAAAGGGAATCCCATCTTCGCTGACGACGGGGGCAATGCCGCCTGTTTTGCTGGCAAGCGTCCATGCGATGCCAAGCTGTGATTCCGGGCGGATGGTATCGAGCCGCCTCATGACCGAACCGAAGCGTGGGGAGGCGTCGGTGAGCAGGATCGGCGCTTCGAGATGATTCGTTTTTAGTACCCAGGCGGTTTGGGCGTTGAGAGCGCCAGCGCGGGCAGCGATTGTATTTGATCCATCGCGTTCGCGCAGAAGCCAGGCATAGCCCATTGCAGACGCAATGGAGTCTGTATCGGGGTTGATGTGGCCGATTACGTAAATTTGGTCAGGCATTTGATTCTATTTTCTCCAGCGAAATTCAAAATTGCTTATAGTCCCCTGATTATATCTCGCCTTTTTCAACCATCCCCAAAAACAGGTTTACGATATAGGGGTCGAAGTGTTTACCGGCCTGTTCAACGAAGTAGGAAATGATCTTTTCACGGGGCCAGGCTTTGTTGTAGGGACGGTCTGAGCTAAGGGCATCCCAAACATCTGCCAAAGCGAATATCCGCGCGGAGAGGGGAATGCTATCTCCTTTTAATCCTTGCGGGTAGCCTGTGCCGTCCCATTTTTCGTGATGGGAGTATGGGATCACTAATGCTTTTTTCAGGAAAGGAATTGGGGAGAGTAATTTATACGCCATATCAGGATGTTTTTTGATAATCTCGCGTTCTTCATCTGTTAATTTTCCAGGCTTGTGTAAAATTTTGTCCGGGATGCTCATTTTTCCAATATCGTGCAGGAGCGCGCCGCGGCGGATGTGGATCAATTCATCCTGGGGGATTTCAAGCGCGCGAGCGATTTTCAGGGTCATTTCGGTGACGCGGCGGCTGTGACCTTCGGTCTCTTCATCGCGGAATTCGAGGGCTTTTGCCCAGCCTTCGAGGGTGTAATCGTATGCGGCAGATAGTTCTTCGGTACGGGCGAGAACGCGGTCTTCCAATTCCAGGTTTAGTTTTCGCAGGTTATGTTCCAATTCCTTTTGTGAGGTAATGTCATGCAGGATATAAATGCGCCCGACCAGTTTTTTGTCATGGCTGTAGAGGGGTGAAACGGTCAACTCATAATGGACTGTGTTGCCACTTAACTCAAAGGCGCTATCGGCGCGGGCGTGGGTAACGTGCAGGTACAGGCGTATGGGGATGGAGTAATCTGCAAATATCTGTTTGGCAGGCTGGCCGATCACCTCGTTTACATTCCTGCCCAGCAGGTCAAGCATGGAGCGGTTGATGTCAACGACCAGGTTATCGTTGCCGAGGATGACGACGGGGTCCAGCATGTCTTCAAAGACCTTGTCCCGCCCAACGGGTACGATATCGAATATCCGAAAACGGTACAATCCCCATGACATTACCAGGCTGCCCAGCGCAATTGCTATCGGGTGAATATCCAGCTCAGAGGGGAAATGGATGCCTGCCAAGTTAAGGAAATTGCCGATAATGGGGATCAGAAACCCAATCAGGATGACCGTGATCTGTGTTCGAAACAGGATGTGCGAGCGGCGAAAACGCTGGGTAAGAAAAGCTGCGCCTGTGAAGGCGATCAGGTAACGATACACTGAAATTGCATAGAAAATTGGCGTCTCGTCATATTCGAGTTCGACAAAGAAACTCTCCACCCGCGCATGTGGATTTGCGTAAACCAGGTGGTGCAGGTTATCTGTAGCCAGCAGGAGCGCAAACAGGACGGGGACGATCAAAGATAATCGAAAGAGCAAACGCGCGTTGCGTAGTTGATATTCTGAATACTGTGCCGCAAAGATGGGGAAGGCCACGATGGAGATTAATTCCCCCAGCCATTGAATCCCATGCCAGAAGATTTTTCCCTGCAAGCCCCATGGCAGCACTTCCAGGATAAATGCAAAAATCCACAGGCTTTGGCCAGCAGCGTACCAGATGAATGCAAGTGTGCCCTGCATACCGCGCCTGCCTGACGCGTAAAGCAGCGCCACCAGGGATAGCCCCAGGGATGCCAGATAGGGAAGCAGGTGAAGGATTTCGACTGTGTTCATTGCAAATTCACAATTCGGAATCTTTAGTTTTTCATCGCTTTCCAAACTCTTTCAGGTGTGACGGGGTTCTCGTCCACATTTGCCCCAACCGCATCCAGAATGGCGTTGCCGACAGCAGGCGCGACACCGTCCATGGGAATCTCGGCGACGGCTTTCACGCCAAACGGATGACTCGGTTCAAACGTCTCGACGAAGATGGTTTCCAACTCAGGCATTTCATCGGCGCGGAAGAGATGATAGCGATCGAAATCGCGTTCGATGGCGTTGCCTTTATCGTCATATCTCATTTCCTCGCAGACGGCGTATCCGAGGGCTTGGGTCATGCCACCTTCGATCTGGCCCGAAGCCGTGAGCGGATTGATGATGACGCCCGAGTCAACAGCCATGACGAGCCTATCCACCGTGACCTGACCCGTTTCCATATCCACAGTGACTTCTGCAAATTGTGCGGCAAAAGGCGGCGGCGAGACAGGCGAGACATAACTTGCCACGCCCATGATCTGCTCCTGGTTATTTCTATGCAGGCTGTCGAGGGCAATTTCGCTGAGTGGAATGGTTTGACCATCGGGGGCAATAACCATGCGGTTGGAAAGTTGCAGGTTTTCAGGTTCAACATTCAAACCTGTAACTTTGAACATTTGAACCGCTCTTATTTTGATTCTCTCTGCCACGATCTTGGCCGCATTGACAGCCGCTGTGCCAGAAATATATGTTGTAGATGACGCATACGCGCCTTTGTCAAATGGCGTGAAATCTGTATCGGATGAGTAGGTAATCATGTCTTCAATGGGCACACCCAATACTTCTGCCGCCATTTGCGCGAGAACTGTATCTGAACCAGTGCCGAGGTCGGTGGCGCCGACTAGCAGATTGAAGGAACCATCGTCATTCATCTTGATGGATGCGCCGCCCATGTCGAGGTAGGGGATTGCGGTCCCTTGCATGACCATGGCGATGCCGATGCCTTTACGGAACACGCTACTCGCTACATTCCTTTCGTATTGCGTGTTGCGTGTTCCGTTCCGCCATTCCTCATTCCCATATTTGTCATCCCAGTTAATGGCAGCGCGGCCTTGGGCAACGCATTGCTCCAAGCCAACCGTGTGGATGATCTCAGGACGCGGCTCGCGGCCTTCGTTCCATGCGGTGGAGAAGGGGTGATATTCACCAGCGTGAATGGCGTTCTTCAAGCGGAAGTCGATTGGGTCGAATCCCATGGCGCGGGCGATCTTTTCCATGTGACGGTCAAGCGGCCAGTAGCCTTGCGGCACGCCGTATCCACGGAATGCTCCAGCGGGTGGGGTGTTGGTGTAGACCACGTCCGCATAAAAGCGGATATTGGGAGCTTTGCGATATTCGCCATCGCCGACGTACAACGCCATGGCTTTGTGACCTGTGTTGCCAGTGACGGTCAACGCATGGCAGCCGTACGCGCCTGTGTCTGAAAGCGCGTACATCGAGTTGGCGGTGATGGTTCCATCTTTCTTGACACCTGTCTTCATCCGCACACGCATGGGATGGCGCGAGCGCGCGGCGATGAATTCCTCTTCGCGGGTGTATTCGTAAATGACGGGGCGTTTCGTGGCAATGGTGAGATGCGCCGCCACGTCTTCCATCAACACTTCCTGTTTGCCGCCGAAGCCGCCGCCGATGCGCGGCTTGATGACGCGGATTCTTTTGACGGGCAATCCCAACACAGGGGCGAGCATTCTCCTCACATGGAACGGAACCTGCGTGGATGTGCGAATGACTAGACGGTCATCCTCGTCCCAATACGTGACAGCGATATGCGGCTCGATGTGCGCCTGCTGCACTTTTGGCACTTCGTATTCCGCTTCGAAAATTTCATCGGCTTCTTGAAAGCCTTTTTCTACATCGCCGATGTCGATGCGAATTTCGGCGGCAAGATTCTTTTCAGGGTTGGAATCTGCAAAGTTGACATATTCTGGTTCGTCATGAATCCTGACTGCGTCTGGCTTCATCGCCTCGCGTGAATCCAGGATCATCGGCAAAACTTCATATTCAACTTCGATCAACGACAAAGCCTTCTCTGCTATTTCTTCCGTTTCTGCGGCGATGAAGGCAACGCGGTCCCCGACAAAGCGGACTTTATTATCCAGCGAGAACGCATCCAACGGCCCAGGGATCGGGTCGGATTGTCCCGCGGTGGAGTACACAACTCGCGGGATATCCTGCCATGTCAACACCGCCGCAACGCCTTCGAGCGCCTTGGCTTTGCTTGCATCTATCTTCTTGATGTTTGCGTGGGCATGTGGCGAATGTAAAACTTTTGCGTGAAGCAGTCCTCGCTTTTCAAAGTCACCTGTGAAAGCGGGCTTGCCTTGCACGAGCTTAATCGCGTCCACTTTGATCTCTGGCTTGCCGACGGTTTGCCAGGTCTGGCTTTCGGGTGTGAGAATGATTTTAGTTTTTGTGAGCAGGCTCGTCGTTAAGTCGTGAAGCGAGGATTGGGAATCGTTTGATGGGGAGTGAAAGTCAACGAGTCCCGAATCCCCAATCTCAAATCTCAAATCTCCTCTTAATTCCGCAGCGGCTTTCAACACGGCCTGGACTGGTTTGAGATAGCCCGTGCAGCGACAAAGGACGCCAGAGATCGCCTCGCGGACTTCCGCCTCGGATGGGTTCGGATTTTTCTCAAGCAGACTCTTGGCTGCGAGAATTTGCGCGGGCGTGCAGTAACCGCATTGAATGGCGCCCGACTCAACGAAAGCCTTTTGCAGCGGATGCAGGCCGTCGGTTTTCTTCCAGCCTTGTTCGGGATGTTCGCCAAGCGCCTCGATGGTGGCGATGTTGTGGCCTTCCGCTTGCGCGGCAAGCAGCGACCCCGCGTTGACAGGCTTGCCGTTCAGCAAAACCGTATCCGCGCCAGAGAGCCCGCCCTCATCGCCGAATTTGACTCCGTGATACCCAAGCCCGCGCAACGCGCCGAGCAGGGTGGTGGATGGCGCTGTGTCTATCGGGTGTTCGATGCCGTTGATCTTGAGTGTGATGTTCATGGGAGCTCCTTGTAGAACAAGTCTATAGACTTGTTCTACAGACTTGTTCTACAGTAAATTGGGATTGATGTAAGTATACGACCAGTCCTGCCAGTTCTCGACCAATCCGGCCTTTACTGGATTTTTGACGATGTACTCCAGGATTCGCATAAACTCTTTTTCATTCCGCACGACATGGTCGTAACTTTCATGTTGCCAGAACGCACCTTTGCGGCCCAGCAGCGCGGCGCAGGCGTACCCCGTTCGCCCTTTGAGAAGACGCATGGCGTGGCTTACTGCGGTGTAGTGTTTTCCGTCAATAAGTGGCGGCGGTTGGGGGATGTCTTGCTGGTCTATCAGCAGGTGGCAGTGATTGCTCATCAGGCAATAGGCGCGCAAGTGGTAGTTGTTTGGATGCAGAGCGTGAAGTTCGCGTGTAACGATCTCTGCAAATCGCGGTTCTGCAAGCCAACGCGGACCGTCTTTGGGATGGTCGAGCAGAGCATCAAAGCGGGCGAAGTGACGTTTTTGCGCTTTATAGCGTTCTTCGTGCAGTTCGTTCCCTTTGAATTTGCTGGACAGCAGGCGTTTTTCCAGCTCATATTCCTCCTTCAGTTTTTTCCATACTTCCACAGGCAAGCTCCCCGCCAACCGAAATGTGATGAAATAGGTGGCGTTAGACAAATGATAGTGGGGGAGGTTGCGCTGAAAGAATTCACTCATGAGTTTGTGCAATGTTTTTAGCACAAGTCTATAGACTTGTGCTACATCTTGTGCTACATCCGTGACTTTAACTCTTGCAGATGCTCAAGTATATCGGGGTGAAGGTCAAATTTGCCTGCTTTCGATATGGCATTCTTTGTGATTTGCAATAGCTCTTCAAGGATGATGTAATCGTTCTTGATTAGAAAGATAATGTCGTCAAAATCTGTGAACAGGCCGCGATCTAATTTGCTGAGAGCAATGCTGTAAGGGTCAACAACGTATACTTCCAGGTTTCCAAATTGACCAATGCGTATACTGCGTTGGTCATTTCCGTCTGGCAAGGGGATAAAGCGTTCAAGAGGAACGATATCAACCTGTAATTTCATTTCCTTGGCTTTGCCCATAATCGTACGATGTAACTCGTTTGGGTGAACATCGTCGCCGACGAAATCAATATCAAGAGACGGGCGCGGGCTTCCAAGCAGTGTCAATGCGCTTCCGCCAATTAGAAATATTCGAGAAGCAGGTGGGACTTGCTCTCCCAGGGCAGTTAGGATGGAATGAAGTTTTTCTATATCCATATTTACGCCTGTTGCAACTCCATTTCTTTCAACCAAATATCTGCCGCGTGCTGGTATGTGCCAAGCCAGTTGATCTGCAATCCGCTCAACTCCCGCTGGCGTTTTGCGAGCACACGAAGATTTTCTTCCGGGTTGGAATTGGGGGAGAACCCCAGCTCTTTCGAAAACAAGTCAGGCAGTATTTTTCGCGAAAGGTGTTTTTGTTCGAGCCATACCGCTGCGCTGTAGAAGCATTTCAAAATCAGTTGATATTCTGGATTTATTTCTTTTGCAACTAGGTTGACATGGACAGCGAATTCAGGATGGCGCAAGAAGAGCGGAATCAAACTCAACTGCAACCGTGCTTCACGGCTCTCAGTAAGAGCGGCAATTAAGTTGGCGGGTGGGAGTGATGGCGGATGGTCGGGTTTGGAACCCAAAATAAACCGCACATCCCATGCCCAGAGTTCGGAAACCAATCTGTCTTCAAACGACGGGGTGTTCATATGAATTCCTTAGCTTATCAAAAGTCGAAGGTCACAAATCTAAAGCCTGACCTTCAACCTTCAACCTTCAACTTTTGACTTTCTACAAAACCTTCGTCACTTTCAAACCCGCCTTCGCCCCTTCAAGCGCCGCCTGTGAGCCGACCACAACCACCGCATTCGACTGCGCCGCTTTTTCCAACACTTCACCGAAGGCAATGAAATCCTCGCCGTTGGTAGATAGCACTTCATCGCGGATCTTCTGGCGTATCTCGTCGGTACGGCCTGTGATGTAGCGCATCATCGAAGTATATCCCTTTGCGTCGGGCAGTTGATACGCGTCCAGGTCGCCGATGGCGGCGATGATGGATTTCTTTAATTCATTGTCCGAAAGGCGCGAAGCATCCAGTCCCTTTAGGAAGGCGGCGGCATCATCGTAGTTTTTGATCGTCGCAGTGATGTTCGGGTCGCGGTACGAAAGGAAGGTTAGCACGCCAGTGCTATCGTCAAATTGCACGAACGCGCCGTACGCGCCGCCCAGCACGCGGATTTTTTCCCATAAATGCGTCATACGCAAATAGCCTGTGATGACTTCGGCAGAACCATCGAACTCGTAGCCCAGCTGATACAAGTCCGCACCTTTGCCCACGTAATTGACCTGCGCGGGAATGGCAAGGCCTTCCTTTTGGGTTGCAGGTTGAATGTTGAAGGTTGAAAGTTTAACTTCCTTCACAGGCATCGCAAAAATGAAATTTTCCAAATGTGGGCGCACGGTTTTCCAATTTGCAGAATCAAGTGTCACGTTGCACAGCATGGTCTTGCTGTTGATCAACGCATCGCGCATGTCTTCGAGTTTCTTCAAAACCTTCGGCCATTTTTTATCGATGTCATTTGCCAGTTCGCGGAGAGCGAAGAGATAGCCAATGCCTTTGGTCTGGTCGTTGACCCAGCCCGCGCCGCCGAATTGCGCGCGCAGACGCATGTTCGCGAAGCGGTGTCCGCTAGGCGCAAGGCCCGATTCCATGCCTGCTTTTTCTTCGAGCACCATTTGCTTGAGTCGTTCCTTGTTATCGAATTTCGTGGTGAGGAGGACGTCCCTCAGGATGTTGAACATCTCTGTAGATTTTCCCACCGTAGACTTGCCCCTGATCATCAGCATTGCCAAGCTCTCTCTGGACTTTTGAGTTGTCACGCTGACTGACGAGCCGTGGATTCCGCCCGTGCTTTTCCCGATCCGCTGCGAGAGTTTGACGTAATCTTCAGTCTCAGTTCCCAACTCGAACAAGGCGCGTGCAAAGATCTCGGTGAGCGGCAGAAGTTCCTGCGGCATAGCACGCAAGTCAAAGCCGAGGTCGAGATAGACGATGCCATTCGTGAAGATGTCGTGATACAAAACTTTCGCATCCTGCACCTGAATCTCTTCGATGGGAATGGTTTGCACTTGTTTATCTAAATCCTTCAAATCCAACACGGGCAGGGTTTCCAACGCCTCAGCAGTATCGGGAGTCTCCTGCTTGAGTTTGAGTTGCTTTGCGTTTTCAACCAGTTCGCTAAGTTTGCCTTCGGTCATCGCCTCGCGCGCGGACTTTAATCGGGCTTGCTCCTCTTCCTCGAAACGGCGACCAAGCTCAGGGTCGGGCTTGAAGCGAATGACTGTCTTGTGGATGTTATCTAGTAAATAAGTCTGGATCATTTTCTCAAAGTAGCGGCTGTCATTCGCCATTCTGGTTTTGATCTCGTTGAGTGGCGCTTCAAAAGTGAGCAGACCGAACGGGTCGCCTTCGTGCAGCCAGGTGGTGAGCGCCGATAACATCACAGCTATGCCGCGCGGGAATGCACCTGTGTTGTATTCGCGCAATTGGAATTCGAGCGTGTTCATTGATGCGGCGATCATTTCTGTGTCAATTCCATCGCGGACAAGATTTTGCAGAGTTTCGATGATCAGATTTTCGATCTTTTTTGCATGGCGGGCGCGCGTGCCTTTGAGGCCCGTCGAGAAAATCATCTCGCGCAAATCAGATTCAAGACCGATGCCAGCCAGGTCTTCACCGAGACCAGAATCCAACAATACTTTGCGAAGCAGCGAAGCCGGCGTGCCAATGAGCGCATGTTCCAAAATGTGGAAGCTGAAATTCATCACAGGGTCAGACGTGTCTGGCAGTTTCCAGTTGACCGTGAGATAGTGCTTCTTTTCAATGTCATCCGCGTCTGCGCCAGCATCGTATGAATATTCAATTTTCCTGGCGCGCTTGAACGGCTTGACCAGCGGCACAACAGATTTGACCTTCTTCCGCTTGTACGATTTGAGATACCCTTCCATCAACTTCAAGCGCTTGTCGGGGTCATCGTTGCCATAGAAGAAAATAAAGGCGTTTGATGGGTGGTAATACGTTTCCCAAAAGACTCTAAAGTTTTCGTAAGTGAGGTCGGGGATGTTGGCAGGGTCACCGCCAGAGTCCACGCCGTAGATGTGCTTTGGGAAAAACGATTGCTGAATGACTTTCGCCAGCAAATTCTCTGGCGAAGAATACGCGCCCTTCATCTCATTGAAGACCACGCCTTTGTAGGTCAGCGGTTCTTTGACATCGCCAATTTCGTAATGCCAGCCTTCTTGCATCAATGTCTGCTCGGTAATGCGTGGATGTAAAACTGCATCCATGTACACATCGATCAAATTGTAAAAATCTTTTTCGTTCTGGCTGGCAACGGGGTAGCAAGTCTTATCAGGATACGTGAACGCATTGACGAAGGTCGCGAGCGAGCCTTTGAGTAATTCCACAAAGGGTTCTTTGACAGGATACTTCTCCGAGCCGCCCAAAACGGAATGTTCCAAAATATGCGCCACACCTGTTGAATCTTTCGGTGTGGTGCGGAAGTTAATCGAGAATACTTTATTCTCATCTTCATTAATGATGGAAAGCAAACGCGCGCCTGTCCGCTTGTGCTCGTATAGTTTTGCGGCGCAATTCAATTCGGGGATAGTTTGTTCTTTGATAAGGGTAAATGATTTAGACATGATTCTCCTAAATTAGGTTGCAGGTTGAAAGTTGGCAGGTTGAAACCTTCAACCTGCAACCTTCAACTTGTAACCTTTTGGAACCTTCAACTTGTAACCTTTTGCAACCTTCAACTTTCTACCTTTCTCTCGCAATTCATCGATCACTTTCAACTTGCCATTCTCTTTATAAAACCACATATCCCAGCCATTGGCGGGAGTGTTCGTCAGTTCCTTCGCCAGCGAATGGATCGAACCGATAACTTTTCCGCATTTGAGATGCCCATTCGCGAGGATGACTGCTTCGCGCTTGCCTTTCGCGAAATATAAGATTTGCCCCGCCTTGAGGAGTCCGCTCTCGAGCAGCGCCCCAAACGGGACCCGTACCTGATTGCGCTTCTCAGGCAGTTCCAACGCCTCAGCCGGGGACTGGGTCACCGCGTCAATGCGCTTCTGCGCGACCTTGATATATTTCTTGTCGCGTTCGATGCCGATAAAGTTACGCCCCAATTTCTTTGCAACCGCGCCCGTTGTGCCTGAACCGAAAAAGGGATCGAGCACCACATCACCCACGTTCGTGCTGGAGAGTAAAACCCGATAGAGTAGTCCCTCTGGTTTTTGGGTTGGATGAGCCTTCGTCCCGTTGGATTTGAGGCGTTCCTTTCCCGTTGCCAATGGGATGACCCAATCGCTGCGCATTTGCAAATCATCGTTCAGGGCTTTCATCGCCTTATGATTGAAAGTGTATTTTGTTCCCTTTTGCTTTTGTGCCCAGATCATCGTTTCGTGTGCATTCGTAAATCGCACGCCGCGGAAATTTGGCATGGGATTGGTTTTCAGCCAGATCACATCATTCAAAATCCAAAATCCCAGGTCTTGCATGATCGCACCAACGCGATAGATGTTGTGATATGAGCCGATGACCCAGATCGTACCCGTCTCTTTCAAGACTCGCCGCGTTGCGGATAGCCACTCGTGCGTAAAAATATCATAACTCTCGAAACTGGAAAACTTATCCCATTTATTATTGACCGCATCCACTTTGGACATGTTGGGGCGGTAGAGATCGTTTTGCAATTGCAGGTTGTAGGGGGGGTCGGCGAACACCAAATCGACCGAGTTCTCAGGGAGGGTGTTGAGAATCTCGATGCAATTGCCGTTGAGGATTTGGTTGAGAGGGAGGGTGGTGGGCATTGCTCGGCTATTTTTTATACGGTAATATTTCCATTTCAACAGCGCCTTGAAGTTGTTCATATTCAGGGTCTTTGTGAAGCAGTACCGCATTATGTTGAGTTGCGAGCGCGGCTATAACTGAGTCTGCGAGGGATAGACTGTGTGTAGATTTGATTCGAGCGGCATTGAGCAGGAGCGCTTCATCTGCATCCCAGATGATATTTGCATTGAGCTTTTTCAGCAGGGCATAGCGCGTCAGGGCTTCTTCTTCGCCCAGTTCGCGTTGTGAAATATAGACTATTTCGAGGATGGAGAGCCAGGGGATGATGATTGATTCGCTTAGCAGAATATCTCGAACGCGTTCAGCGCCATCTTCTTTTTCAATGAAAGCCAATAATGCGGATGTATCCAGTACAAAGGATTTACCCGCCATTTTCTTTTTTCCTGTATTTTGCGCGATCATCCATGAGTTTACGGGTTAAGCCTTGCCCTTTTCCGCGCCCATACAAAGCCGCAACTGGATCGGCAGGAACAGGGATCACGCGAATCGTTTGTCCATCGTCAATCCAGACCAGTTGATCGCCGTCCTTGATATTATATTTTGCGCGAATTGCGGCAGGTACGACAGTTTGTCCGCGCCGCGATACAACAGTTTCCATATTCATGTCGCCTCCGTAAAGCAAGACATAATCGTATTTTACAAGACAAACCTAAAAAATACAAGTTTCTTATTATCGCCAGGTTCTCAAGCACGATCTGGTTGAGGGGGGAGTATTATTTTAGCCAACTCTGTTCAATTTCTTTAGCTTGTGTAACAAAATACTCTTTTACAATTTCCCATGAGACATTGTCTAGTAGTGATGGCTCGCTTTCGTTTTCTGCATTTTCAAAGTAAACCAGCCGTTTGGTGGTTTGTGCCTCAAAGTCGCGGACGGATGGAAATTTTTTTAGCGATTTGTCAAACAGTTGTCTTAAGTCGATGGTTTGACAAATAAAATAAAGATCGTAGAAATCTTTTCGCGCCGCGCGGGAGAGCATGGCATCGAGCTTCATCAAGGCAATATCTTCGATGGACGCAAGCCGTATCCCTTCATGCTCAATCATTGGAGCAACAAGTGGAAAGCCATAACCGTAAAAGCCAACACGAACATCATTTGCAAGAAAGACAAGGTTGCCCCACGAAGAGTCTGCAAGTGTGCTTTGAAATAAGCTCAACGATTTTTCCAACTGTCCACGGATGGATGGAATATCCTCCGTTGGAGAAAAGAAATCAAGGTCAACTGAAAGACGATGACCAATTTGAAGAGAAAGAGCTGTACCGCCTGCAAGGTAAAATCGACTTCCTGATTCGCTTTGAAAGAATCCAACCAGGATTTGGCGCATGTTTTCGGTAATTGTGTTCCAATGCAATTTACTCATTCAGCGATTTCCAAAACAACCTGCCAAAATGCGCGGTGTGGCTGTGGCAGCCTGTCTTTCCCAAAGCGCTTGACCCATTTTTTGACTTCATCCTGCGAATAAGCCATAAATAGCCAGCGGATTTCCGAGCGGTTACCGAATTGCAACACGCGTTCGATGATGGTAAAGGAATCCTTTTGCGGATTTAGTTTTGAAAAGTCATATTCCTGAAAAAATGGGCTGAGAGACAAGGGGATTGGCTGCATGATTGCCCAAATTATACCCTCCCCAGACTCGGGGCAGCATCCCAATTAATCGGCTACAATTCGGCCTCGATGAAACTTTTACAGCAAAGGAATTTCTTTACATGGCGTTGATCAGTTTGCAGGACGTGAGCCTTGGTTTTGGCGGGCCGCGTCTTTTTGATGATGTTAATTTACAAATCGAGCGTGGAGATCGGATCGGCTTGCTGGGGCGCAACGGCATGGGGAAATCCACTTTATTGAAATTGCTCAATGGTGACATTCTGCCGCACGAAGGAAATGTTGCCCGCCAGCAAAATACGCGCGCGGCTTATCTTCCACAGGAAGTGCCGCAAGGCCTGAGCGGGCGCATCGCGGACATCCTCGCAACGGGTCTTGAAGCAGTGGATTCGTCCAAGCTGGATGATGAGCAGCGATGGCAGCGTCAGCATCAAGTGGACAAGGTCATCTCGCTTATGGATTTGGATCCCGATGCCCGCTTCGAGGTGTTGTCTGCGGGATTGAAGCGCCGCGTCTTTCTTGCCCGTGGATTGGTCTACGACCCTGACCTTTTGCTACTCGATGAACCCACCAATCATTTGGACATCCAAGCCATTGACTGGCTCGAAGATTTTCTCAAACGCTGGGACGGCACGTTGGTCTTCGTTACGCATGACCGTGTCTTTTTGCAGAAGCTCACCACGCGCATCGTGGAGTTGGATCGCGGGAATCTGTACGATTGGGATTGCGATTATTCCACTTTCTTGCAGCGCAAGGACGCCATCCTTTCAGCGGAGCAGGCGCAGAATGCCACCTTTGATAAAAAGCTCGCGCAGGAAGAGGCGTGGATTCGTCAGGGCATTGAAGCGCGCCGAACGCGCAATGAAGGGCGTGTCCGTGCCTTGAAGAAACTGCGTCAGGCACGCAGCGAGCGGCGCGAATTGCTCGGCAAAGTGAAAATGCAGATCGGAACGGAAAATCGTTCAGGCAGGCTGGTGCTTGAAGCGGAGAACATCAGCTATTCCTACAGCTATTCTGCTCAAGGCGGCGTCCTCGCCGCCGGGGACGGCGGCGAGAGCAATTTTTATTCCTATGACGATAAAACCATCGTGCGTGATTTTTCAACTACCATTCAACGCGGCGATAAGATCGGCATCATCGGGCCAAATGGTTCGGGTAAGACTACGCTGCTTCGCGTTCTCATCGGCGAGATACAGCCTCAGCAGGGCGAGGTGCGCCACGGCACGAATCTCGATATTGTGTATTTCGATCAGCTGCGTTCGCAGCTCGATGAAAGCAAATCTGTTTTGGATAATGTCGGGGAGGGGCGCGATACGATCACGATCAATGGACGCTCTCGCAATTTGATGGGCTATCTCGAAGATTTTCTTTTTACACGAGACCGCGTCCGTGCGCCGATTAGCGCGCTTTCTGGCGGCGAACGCAATCGTCTTTTGCTCGCGCGTCTTTTTGCCCGCCCTGCCAATCTGCTCATTCTTGATGAGCCCACCAACGATCTCGACATCGAAACCCTTGAAGTGCTCGAAGACCTTCTGCTTGATTACGAAGGCACGTTATTGCTTGTCAGCCACGACCGCGCTTTTCTCAACAACCTCGTCGCCAGTACTTTAATTATGGATGGAAGCGGGGATGTGAAGGAATATGTCGGTGGATATGATGACTGGCAAAAACAAGTGGAATTGATTCCCGCTTCACCTGTCCCTGCTTCGCAGGGGAAACCGCCGAAGCCTGCCTCAACCACCCAAACAGAATCCAAAGCTGATTCAAAGCCCGTCGTCCGCAAATTAAGCTACAACGAGAAACGCGAGTTGGAAGAACTGCCAAAGCGGATTCAAATGCTCGAAGCAGAACAGCACCAGCTCAACGTTAAGATGGAAGCGCCCTCCTTTTATCAACAGGAAGGCACAATCATCACACAGGCGGTTAATCGTTTGCAGGAAATTCACGAAGAGCTATCCCGCGCCTACCACCGCTGGTCGGAATTGGAAGGGTAGAACATGTCATTGCGAGGGCGCTCTTGTTCTTCCCTGGCACCGCCCGCCAGGGCAGGTGTGCCCGAAGCAATCTCCATGCTGATGGGGAGATTGCTTCGTCGCCTTACAGGCTCCTCGCAATGACATGAACTACTTATAAATATCCTCCTCATCCACCACCGCAGGCGGCGGAAAGTTCAAGTCATACGCCCACGCGCCGCTTTCCTTCATCGCGGACGCCACATCATACGGAGTGGGGGTGAATTCATAGCTTTGCTTTTCCACAAATTCAACGATCAATTGATGAGACGGTTTTTCCTTTTTGAAACTTTTCTGAACATGGTTTAGAAAATATTTTGCGCTTTCCTTTGATATCTGAAATTGTGCGGCGATCTTTTCAAAAGGCTTAATCTTATCCATTTTGACTACTTTAAACTTTCCAAACAGCGCTTTGCCAGAGTCGCCGCCACATCCGTTCTGTATTCTGCGGATGCCCATTCGTCGTTGGCTTCGTGATAGGCGTTGCTTGCGGCGATTTCGATGCCATCCGCTTCGGTGCCGTCCATCGCCAGCATGGGACTTTTCCCATAGCCGCCGAGAGTCAACCGTGTGCGGCCGGAGTTCCATTGGGCGAGCGCGGCGCAGATGATGGGCTTATCCGCTGGAGTGCGGGAGACAAACTCAAAGGCGATCTTGGTGTGGAGCGGAATGGTGATGGAGGTGATAAGTCCCTTGGGATGGGTGAGAAGGAATTCGCTGAGACTTGAGACTTGAGACTTATTCATCGAGTCTCTAATCTCCAGTCTCGAATCCAATGCCAGCAGCATCGTTGCAAAAGTGGAGCGTCCATCGCTCGCCACCAAAGTTCCTGCCACCGTCGCCGAATTGCGGATGTTGATGGGGGCTTCGAGTTTGATGGCCGTCTTCAAAACATCAAAACAATGTTCGGATTCGAGTAATGCTTGCAGTGTGCAAGTTGCGCCGATGGTTAATTCATTTCCGTTCATGCGGAGCGTATCCAGGCCGAGGCGTTGTAGATCCACAACGGAGACGGGATCAGTTGTCGGCTGGGAGAGAAGCGTGCCGCCGCCGAGGGGCAGGGTATTTGGTTGAGTCAGAAGCGCTAAGGCTTCGTCTAGTGTCTGGGGTCTGTGATAGGCAGTTATCATTTTGAATCTCCGTATAAATTATTGTGAGGCTGTTGTTTCAGGGTAAATCTTCCAACCCAGTTCTGCGAGGCGGGATGTATCGAATTGATCGTTCGGCACATCGATGTGCATGGTCGTGCCTTCGGCCAGCAGTTCATTCGTTTCGGCGTCGTAAATGCCCGCCCATGCTTCGGCGATCTTGCCTTTGCTCTTGCCAGCCTTGCCGATGATCTTCAACATTTTTCCGATGGGTACATTTTTGCGATACTTCACTTCCAGCTTGCCCGTAAACATAAAACGCGGATTGTCTGATGCGCTGCCCATGTGCGCGCGTCCGCTCACTTCATCGATGATGGCCGCCACAATGCCGCCGTGCAAAACACCGGGGTATCCCTGAAAATGTTCGGGCGCGATGTATTGCGTTTCAACAACGCCAGGCTCGGTTTCATAAATATGCAAATGCAAACCAATTGGATTTTCCATTCCACAAATGAAACAGTGAAGTGAGTTCGGTTGTTTTATTTTTGTCATGATGCGGATTATACTCTGGACATGACTCATCCAAAAATTTTCATCACCCGCCTCATTCCCAGCCGAGGGTTGATTCTCGTCGAAGAGCGTTTTCCCACCTTTGAAATTTGGCCCCATGAAATGCCGCCGACCCGCGAGCAACTGTTGGAAAAAGTCCGCGGCGTGGATGGTCTGCTCTGCCTGCTCACTGAAAAAATAGATGCCGAACTCATGGACGCGGCTGGCTCGCAACTGAAAGTTATCAGCAGCATGTCTGTTGGCGTGGATCATGTGGATGTGGCCGCCGCAACCGCGCGCGGAATTCCCATTGGCAACACGCCTGGCGTGCTGACAGACGCCACCGCAGACATGGCTTTTGCTTTGTTATTTTCCGCTGCCCGCCGCGTAGTGGAAGGCGAGAAATATATCCGCGCAGGGAAGTGGAAGACATGGCATCCACAACTTTTACTCGGCAAGGATTTTGTCGGCGCAACCTTGGGGATTGTTGGCTTTGGGAGAATTGGCGAAGCTGTGGCGAAGCGCGCACAAGGCTTTGACATGCGCGTGATTTTTTACGACCCGACCGCAGAACCAGCCTACGGCGCACAATCTGTTGATTTGGATACGCTTTTGCATCAATCGGATTTTGTCTCTTTGCATGTCCCGCTGACTACAAAAACAAAACACTTGGTCAACGCGGATTTTCTGGCAAAGATGAAGCCGAATGCAATTTTGGTCAACACCGCACGCGGCGGAGTTGTGGATCAAGTTGCCTTGTACGATGTTCTGAAATCCAAACAAATCTTCGCCGCCGCGCTCGATGTCACCGACCCTGAACCGTTGCCAATGGACAGTCCATTGCTTGAGCTGGAGAACTGTCTCATCGTCCCGCACCTTGGGAGCGCCAGCCAACGCGCGCGGGATTTGATGTCCCAACTTGCGGCGGAGAATCTGATCGCTGGGTTGAAGGGTGAGCGCCTGCCGAATTGTGTAAATCCTGAAGTGTATAAGTAATCCAAGCGTTTTTAACGCAAAGACGCCAAGTCGCTAAGATTTAATATCTCACCTTACGCAGTTTTGCGTGTTTTAGGGCGTGTCGCCCTGAGCGACAGCGAAGGGTCTCTACGACCGTCTCAGAGACCCTTCGCTCCGCTCAGGGAATCATGCCTGGTGCGTAAGGTGAGTTAATATTTTTTCTTTGCGCCTTCGCGTCTTTGCGTTAAAATTTTTTCACAAGCAATTGTGTGAAAACTACTTCTCCCCCCAATGTATCGCAATCGTCCCAAACATGAATCTCTTGAAATCCACATTTTTGAATCCTGCCGCAGTCATGCGAGCAGCGAGTTGTTCGGCAGTGAGAAACCCTTCGGTGGTGTCGGGTAAATAGTTGTAGGCATCCCGTTCGCCTGAAAGCAAACCGCCAACGGTTGGGATGATGACATGCATGTGAATCCAGATAAACGGGGAGAGGATGTTTTTCTTTGGGCGCGTGGTGTCGAGGATGACAATTCGCCCGCCAGGTTTGAGCGCGCGGTATTGTTCCTTCAACGCCTGCTGGATGTCGATCACATTGCGCATCAAAAATCCAGAAACGACTGCATCGAATATCTTGTCTTTGAATGGCAGGTTCAACGCATCTGCGGCTGACCATTCCAAATTTCCATTTTTATTTCCGACGCGCATCATCTCGATTGTAAAATCTGCGGCAGTCACTTTGGCCCGCGGCTCCTGCGTCAGCGCCTCGCGTGCCAGATCGCCAGTGCCAGTTCCCAGGTCCAGCAAAGAGGCGTTGGGGGTTAATCGCGCGCGGCGAATCACATCCCTGCGCCAGCGGATGTCCTGTCCGCCTGTCATGAGTCGGTTCATCAAATCGTAGCGATGCGCGATCTTCGTAAACATGGATTGCACATATAGCGCACGTTCCTGTCCTGTTAGCTGGGTCATGGGTTCTCCTGAATTTATTTCGTGAGAGCTATTATACCCATTGGGCATCTATAAACGCATGTTATACTGCGGCTTCTATGGATAATAAACCGTCTCTTTTTCAAATCTGGTGGCTGGCCATTCGTCCCCGCACATTGCCCGCCGCTGCATCAGGCGTAGTGATGGGCAGTGCGCTGGCGTGGCACGATGGCTCGTTTCAATTCGCGACTGCATTCACGGCGCTGCTGGTTGCGTTGCTTTTGCAAATTGGCAGCAACGTAGCGAATGACGTTTTCGATTTCGAGCGCGGCGCGGATACTGCTGAGAGACAAGGCCCGTTGCGCGTGACGCAGGCAGGATTGCTTTCGCCTGCACAGGTCAAACGCGGGATGTATATTATCTTTGGATTGGCAGCGCTTTGCGGTTTATACCTCGCCTCGCTTCGCGGCTGGACCGTGATCCTGATCGGCGTCGCGGCCATTGTCTCGGCTGTGGCATACACTGGTGGCCCATTTCCACTTGGCTATTACGGACTCGGCGATCTGTTCGTCTTTATCTTCTTCGGCCTCGCCGCCGTAGCCGGGACATATTTCGTGCAAGTCGGCACGGTCAGCGCCGCGGCGTGGTGGATGTCTGTGCCCGTGGGATTGATCGTCACTGCGATTTTGGTGGTTAACAATTTGCGCGACCTGGAAAATGACCGCAAGGCCGGCAAGTACACGCTGGCAGTCCGGATGGGGGCGAAAGCCACGAAGGTTGAATATGTTTTGTTCCTCGCAATTGCTTATTTGTTATTGCCCGCGCTGATCGCCTTCAAGGTTCTTCCGTCAACAACTTTGCTTGCCTGGCTCTCTTTGCCAATTGCATATAAAGCGACGAAGGTTGTATTAACTCAAACAGGTCACCCGCTCAATGCCGCGCTCGCTGCGACGGGTCAGAGCGCGCTGGCGTATGGCGTTTTGTTTTGGATTGGGGCAGCCCTGTAGCGCGGCACATTATCCCGTGTGGGGACAATGTGCCGCGCTACGAATCAACTCAATATATTTCTCACTCTGCTCCGCATGGACATTATGCCCAGCCTCTGGCACGATGATGTGTTTGCAGTTTGGAATCTGTTCCGCCATTTTATGAATCACCTGAACATATTTTTCATCCTTCCCTCCTGCGATCAATAAAACTGGAAAAGAAAGAGTTGGCAAAGAATCCCAGAGCGGAGTCTGCGCGCCGGGGCTGAGTTCGCGGATAACTTTTGCCATCCAGCGCGGATCGTTGTGCGAGGCCGATTCTTTGATTGCGGATAATTTCTGGGGATGGGAATTCAGGCTGGCGAAGAGCGGCATTCGATACCATTGCTCGACGAATGCAGACATGCCGCCTTCCAGAATGGATTCGGCGCGGGTGGCATCTTCCACGAGGCGGCGCGCGCGTTCGGATTTGTCCACGATGCCGGGGCTGGCGGATTCGAGCGTCAGCGTGAGAATCCTTTCAGGATAACGGCTGGCAAATGTCAGCGCGGCGCGACCGCCGAGTGAATATCCGACGAGATGAATTTTCAGTGCGGGGATTTCATCCAGCAATTGCAAAAGCCATTCAGTCAAAATATCAAAATTGAGCGGGGAGTTAATATCCAATTTTGTGTTTTCGCCATGCCCGGGCAGGTCGGGCAGGATGCAAAAATAATTTTCCTGTAACGCAACATTTATGTTGCGCCAACTTTGCCCACTGCCAAGAAAGCCGTGCAAAAAAACAAGCGGCGGATTTTTGGAACTGCCGAGGGTGAGCATCGGACTTGAAAGTCTCCTGACTTTTGGCTCGAAAGTCAGGAGACTTTCGAGTCCAACGTGCGTCCCATTGCAGATGCGATGCGGCGCATATCTTCAACGAAGGCGGGCAGGGATTCAAGTGGAAGGGATTGTTCGCCATCCGAAAGCGCGGCGGCGGGGTTGGGATGAACCTCAACAAGCAATCCGTCTGCGCCTGCGGCAAGTGCGGCGCGCGCCGCGGCTGGGACTAAATCTGCGCGGCCTGTGGCGTGGCTGGGGTCCGCGATGATCGGAAAATGTGTGGATGCTTTGATCTGCGCGATGGCATTCACATCCAAAACATTTCGTGTGGACGGGTCGAAGCCGCGAATGCCGCGTTCACATAAAATAATTTGTTGGTTACCGCGTGATGTGATGTGTTCCACCGCCGCGAGCCATTCTTGAATCGTGGACATGAATCCGCGTTTGAGCAGGATCGGTTTCGGTTGTTCGCCCGCTGCCCAGAGCAACGGAAAATGCTGCATGTTACGGCTGCCGATTTGGATGATGTCGCTATATTCGGCGACGAGCGGCAATTGCTCGACCCCCAGCGCTTCGGAGATGACGAGCAAGCCAAATTCATCCGCAACTTGTCTTAAGATTTTCAACCCTTCGAGTCCCAGTCCTTGAAAAGCATTTGGCGATGTGCGCGGTT
>CAKKRM010000231.1 GCA_919902735.1 Anaerolineales bacterium
CAGTTGGACGGCTTCGCCGTCCCCGCCCCAGCGCAGGTAACGCAAACCGTTAGGCGCTGGCTCCAATATTTGCAAAGGGAAATATTTTATGGATTGGTTAATTGAATTACCTACTCCGCTAATGATTGGAACGATTGTTATAGTTGAAGTTGGCATCATTGCATTGGTGCTATTTGCTCTACAAAAATTCGGCGTAAACATCTCTGGTGGGCTTCCCAAGACCGCTTGGCTCCAAGGGCTAAAAAATGCTTTTTTTACAATGTTAATTATGGGTGCAGTTATTGGGGGAATAGCAATTATTCCAATTTTCGGATTTGGACAATCAATTAAGAATGGCTTCATAATTTCTTTTGGCGCAATATGGGCTGCAATATATGTATGGCTTATCTTCACTTGGATTTCTCGTGGAAAAAAATCGGGACGAATGCTACTACATGTTATCTCTCTCCCAAACAGGTGGTTATTCCTCGTATTCGGCATTATTTCTATAATCGCAGGCTTTGGTGGCTTCTGGGATTTTGTTTGGGAAAACACAGAATATTCATGGCTAATTTCTATCGCTGTTGGTTTATCCGCTGGAACATATTTCATACTCATGTACTTTAGCCATATACGAATTCACGAAAATGGCATTTTGGCTTATGTAGACTTGATAAAATGGAGCAAAATCGAATCGTTCTCTTGGATTAGCGACAACAAAAAAGTACACACTCTCAAGATTAGAGTCAAAGGAAATGTGCCATCATTTTTACGCAATGGTGCAATTCCTGTTCCTATAGAAAAGAAAGAACAAATGGAATCAATACTCGCACAATATTTGCCAGAAGGTGCGTTATTGCAAAATCGCGCCTAACAAAGCGTGCACCCGACGCTGGGGATTCTGCCGCATTTTCAAGCATTTTCCTACGCCTCAGCATTTTCCCAGTCGGACGGCGCTCCGCCGCCCGCCCCAGCGCGGGTAACGCAAACCGTTGGGCAGTAAATCAACAAACGAGTCTATCACTATGGAAAAACCTATTACGTTCAAACCAATATTTTGGCGTTTAATAATGTGGAGAACTGCTCCATTATTATTAGGATATGTAATCGGCTATTTTTCACAAAATTGGAACTACGAATCCTTATTGATAATGGCTAGCGTGATTCTGGTCGTGGCTGCACTCGATTCGGTTATTTTTGGACAGAAGTTTATTGTTACAATTTCCAAGGACAGCATTAGCGGAATACGCGGCACGGGAATAACATGGCACAGCGAAACATTTTTTATTTCCGACCTCGACAGATCTAGCGTCTACAAACAGTCTCTATTTGAGAACATTTTAGGTATTCACACACTGTGTTCAAGAAACGGGCAAAAAATTGCGTTGATTAATTTTATTTATGGGAAATCCACCATAAACGAAATTCAGAAAATGGTATTTCAGTAAAGTTCTCGATTTATGAAATCAACAAAATTATTTCTTAAGAAGCGAGAGTCTCCAAGCCACTGCCCAACAAAGCGTGCACCTGACGCTGGGGAGTCTGCGCACATCCCAAGCATTTTTCTACGCCTTAGCATTTTTCCAGTTGGACGGCTTCGCCGTCCCCGCCCCAGCGCAGGTAACGCAAACCGTTCGGCGGCAGCCTGTAAGCAGTTTACAATCTCCGTATAATTCTTGTTTAAGCCACTGCGGCTGGTATTGCACTTGGAGACCATTATGGCAAAACAATTGAATCAAGGTTCTAAAAATAATAAAACCAACCCGCAACCAAAATTCATTTTGGGTGTAGTGGTAGCCTTTATCATAATATTTGGTTTGATTGCATTTGGTACTCTTAATAAATTTAGGCAACAGCCGCCCTTTCCCACCCCTGCAATTGACCCAACAAAAATTGCGCTCGAGATTGATGCCACAGCCATGCGATATTTTTTGACCTCTCAGGCAGCGACTTTGTCGCCTTCCGATCAGTCTTTATCCACTGCCCTGGCGTCCGCACTTCTTTCGATACCGCTCCTTACTAATGAGAATGAGGGCTATGCGCTTCGCTACCCCGCTGAATATCATGTCGTCTTTTTTGGCAGATCCGTCTGCTTCACTCTCGCGCAGACAGATGGTTGCCATGCCGCAAACGCGATTCTCGACGTCAGCGACGCAGAGGGGCGAACGCTTGCCAACGCCGCAGATGAGTTAGCCGCCAACGGGATTTCAAGTGTTGAAATCACGCGTACTAATTTGAAGATTGGCGGTGAGAACGGTGAGAATGCAATCTTGCTGAAAAACATTTATAGCTATGATATTCTGTTGCAGTTGGTGGTTATGCACAACAACCGTATTTATGTTTTCACCTTCGTTCCATGGGTGGAGGGAACTGATGAGTTCCAGAGACTCCAGCCGCTATACTCAACCTTGACCTCGTCGTTCACTTTCTTGGACAAGCCATGAATACAGACATTGACTCGGGTTATAGGACACGTTCACCAGAAAGCCGCCGAACAAAGCGTGCACCTGACGTGTGGGATTCTGCGGCATTTTCAAGCATTTTTCTGGCTTCGAGTTTTTCCTACATCTCGAACATTTTCCCAGCCCGCCCACACGCAGGTAACGCAAACCGTTGGAAGGCAAGGCAAAGAGCAAATGCAAAACCGTCTTTGAATCGCAAGTTTCGTTTTTCGTTTGTCTCAAAAAGCAAATTCGTTTTTATGGGTTGGTTATTTTTTTAGCGGTGGCTTTGGCGGGTTTTTATTTTGGGTTCACTTTGGTTCTGATTTTCAATTATCGGGTTTGTAAATTTTGTTTTGTCTTTTCAATTTTCGTTTTTGCCGTTGGTCAAAATTTTGGTTAATTGTCGCTTGTAATTATTCGGCGTATTTTTTGGTCAAGTCAGTTT
>CAKKRM010000232.1 GCA_919902735.1 Anaerolineales bacterium
TCACTCAAAAGCTCAAGCCGCCGTCCCCGGCGGCGGCAAGCATGACCTTGCGCCGAGGATGGCGCAAGGAGCATTTACTGAAGGCGATGATGGAAGGAGGGGATTGTTTTGTCATTTTATTTATCGAGAAAAAGGTCGTCGCGTGCCCAGAGGATGATGGTCTCGCCAGCCTGCGGCATTTCACGCAGGGTAATCCAGCGGATCCAATCTGCGGGCAGGGTGGTATCCCACATGGGAGTGAGCCGCCACGAGAAATCCTGTCCACGGTAGGCGGCGATGAGGACGGGGTCTGATTCAAAAGATGTGACGACAAAATACGGGGAACTGCTGGCATCCAACGTGTCCACAACCTGCACTTGATGCTCGCGCAGAGCCCATTCGAGGGCGGGGGAATCCAGGCCGACGATGATCACCGGGGCGGAGGTGTCATCCCCGACGCCCAAATTTGAAATTTCATTGACCGTGGCTTCCAAAAGATGCGCCTGCATGGGGATGGAAGGAGACCACCATAGCTCGGGGTGAGTCAGCCCGCGCAAGCCGGCGGAGCCAAGCACGCCGCTGAAGCCAAGCGCACCCAGGGCAAGCACGAGTCCCCAAACACCGCCGAGCCGCGCTGTGCGAATCGACCAGCCCGCGGCAACCAGGATGAGACTCAACACCAGCAGGAACAATGAGCCGATCAACAGCCAGAAGCGGATAACATACTCCTGCGAATCGGATGGGAACCAGACCATGCTTGAGAAATCCAGCCAGGCAAAGACCCAGATGAAAGCCGTCAGGAAGATCACGCCAGCGACTTCACTGCGTTCTTCGGGGAAGATGTTGAAGTTGCGCGCAAGCTCGATTGAAGCAAGCACAAGCAGTGGAATGAGAGCCCACGCAAGGTCTGTGATTTGGCGGGAGGGAAGGAAGACAACGAGAAGCAGGGAGACGAGAAACCAAATGCTGAGGAAGATGATGCGCCGCCCACCATTGACCCAGCCGCGGACGATGGCGATGGATGCAAGTAAGAATGCAAGCGGCTGATAGGCAAGTAGTGAAAAGAAAACTCTTGTAGCAGGGACGTCCGAAGATGTGAGCCAGGAATTAATAAATGCAGGGATGGATGCGAGCGCGGCGCTGAGTCCTTTGGGGGCGATGAAGAAGAGGGTGCCTGCGGTGAGGAGGGTGATGAGGAAGGGGAGAAAGGTTGAAGGTTGAAGGTTGAAGGTTGAAGGTTGGTGGTTGAAGGTTGAAGGTTGAAGGTTGGTGGTTGAAGGTTGAAGGTTGAAGGTTGAAGGTTGAAGGTTGGTGGTTGAAAGTAGATCATCGGTTGAGGGCTGCGAGTTGCGGCGGGAGTTGAAGGCTTGGAAGATGGCCCAGGTGATTCCAAGACCGAGCAGGCCGGGCCAGATGGAGGGTCCGCTGAGGAGAAAGAGGGCGGCGAAGAAGCCTGTGAGGCTGGGTTTGTCTTTGTGGAAAGATGCAAACGTGAAAGTTAAAAATACGATTGCAAAAATGGAGCTGGCGGCTTGTCTTGATAGCGCTGTCAGGCCGGGGTCGAGGGCGATGAAAAAGGCGAGGAGCAAGCCGGGGCGGGGGCGGAGGCGTTTTTCATCGAAGAGAAGAGGGGTAAAAACGAAGAGGCTTCCGATGAGGGCGGGGATGAGTCGGGCGAGGAAATTTGTCCCGCCGCCGTAGAGGAAGAAAAGGATCGAGGTGGATAAAATGTAAAAGGGATGGGGGGCGAGCGCAGGCTTGAGGCCTTGTGCGATGTGCAGGGCTTGCAGGGCGGGCGCGGCTTCGGCATCGGAGAGGGGCATGGCGCCGAGTTGGGTGAGGCGCAAGCCGAGGGCGAGGAGGAAGGCCAGCGCGTAGAGCCAGCCTTCGTATTTGAAATGTCGGTGGGTCATGAGGGCAATTGTAATCGGTTTAAATTGAGTAGGGGCGACCCGCCCCTACTGATAATTTACGGCGCTTCGTAAATGACCGTGCCACCCTGCTGAAATACAGGCGTGAGGTGCAATTGGAATTTCTCTTCATTCACCGGCATGGACACGCGTTCGAGCACGCCGATATAAATGTAACGAATGTTGTATTGTTCAATAATGGACTGGGCTTCATCCCAGCGGGGGGTGGTGTAGAGTCTCTCGATGTCTTCGCGGCGGGAGCCTTGCGGTTCGGATGTTCCGCGCCATTGGGCTTCGTGACCGGGCCAGCCGAGGACGGTCTGCAAGCCGGTGAACATGGAAATGCGGGCATAGCCGCTGTATCCATCGCCGATGGCTTCGGCGACGATTCCATCCGGGGCGGTGAGCAGGAATTGGATGGCGGCGGCTTCCTCGGGAGTGTCCCGTTGAACGCGGTCAAAATCATCGAGGGTGTAGCCGTAGAAAGGTTTGAAGTTGTTGGTCTTGGTCATCAGGCCAAAGACGGGATACAACAAGCCTGCGAAAATGACGATGCCGATCAAGACACGGAAGAGGATGTTGACTACTCCGCGCAAATTTTGCAAAAGGACAGCCACGCCAAAGGCCGCGGCAAGACTCCACAACATCCACGCTTGATAATAAAACTTGAAGACGGTGTTGATGCGGTAGCCGAACTGGTCACGCAGGTAGACGAATTCGGGGGCGAGGACGAGGATGGAGGCGAGGGTGATGAGGAGAAGGACAAAAGCAGAAGGCCGCTTCGCGAGGCGGGAGGCGAAGGTTGAGGAATTGGTTAATGCGTGTTGCGTATTGCGTATTTGGTGGTCGAGTAGGCGGTGTTCGTCCGCTGTATCGAGACCCGTAATTCGTAATTCGTGACGAGGGAAAAGGAAAGTCAGGGCTGGAATCAGAATTGCAAGCAAAGTGACGAGGCTGGCGATGGATGTTAACCTTCGCAGGGTCGTGGCGGCGATGTATTGGGGGGCGGTCATTCCCTGGGAAGAGAGGAAGTATTCTACAAATTCCTTTTCTACGAATGTTCCGAGCCAGCCGATGATGAAGGTGGTTAGGAAAAGGAGGAGGGTGAAGCCAAGCCCAAGGGAGAAGCCGAGTTTCCAATTGGGTTTTACAACTCTGGAGTCGGACAGCAAGCTGTCCGTTTGTGAAGCATCTAACTGCTTCACTCCAGAATAATAAAGAAGCCAGGCAAAGATGGGAATAAGCAGCGTGCCCCACATCACCCAGAGATGGACTCCGCGGGTGGGGTACATGAAGTTCGGCAAAAGGCCGCCCGCCTGGGATGAAAAGCCAAGGTAGAACGGGAAATACATGAGCACGGAAAGAAGGCCAAGCGGGACGGCAAGCACAAACACATCTTCGAGGCGAACCCAATTCCAGCCATCTTCATGTGCGCGCCAGAAGACATAGGCAAAGACGATCAATGCCGCGGCGACGAGAATGTCCCAGGTGTTGAGGAAGGCGAGTCCACCGATGACAAGGGCGGAGAATAAAAAGCCTTGGAAGTTGATGTGTAACTTTGCGCCAAATAAATTGATTGTTCCGCGCCAGCCGCCGAGGAAGAGATTCAACGCCACGGATATGGCAAGCAGGCTAAAGGGAATCGCCAGCACATGCGGGTGCAAGTCGCCGAGCAGAAAGGAAAAGAAGGGAAATTCGTCAATGACATCGCCCGTCCATTTACCAAGCATGTCATAATCTTGAACAATACGAGAGGAACGCCACCACCACAAGTAACGATCCAGGGGAATCCAGTGAAATGGAATCGCAGGCGGCTGGGAAAGTTCTCTCATATCCATCCATGTCCAAAACCGACTGGAGTATTCACCCGTTTTAGGGTCTTTCACCCAAAATAATCCGCCCTGATGCATAATTTCAAGCAGTGTACCAAAGTTGGAAACGAGGAGCAGTAAAAGGGGGGCGAGGAGGGCAGCGGCAGTGAACCGTGGACGGTGGACAGTAGACGATTCTTCATCACGGTCTGTGGTCTGTCGTCCGTGGTCTACACTGAGCAGGTTGTAGAGAATGCCATACGAACCGATCGCGCCGAGCGCGAAGATAAGCGAGGTCATCAGGTTGTGCGCGGCGCTGCCATTAATTCCTGAAAGGCGCGCGAGCATGGCGGTCATCACATAGCCGAAGTAATAATAGGAAATGGCATAGCCTGAAAGCCACGGGTCCTGCGGGGGGAAGGTGGGCGAGCGTAAGATTCCATTAATGAAAGCCAATTCCATTGGGCGTTCGGTGCCGGTCAGGTCGGGGTTGGCAGAGCGGACAAAGGCCAGGAATGCAAAGGCAACGAAGAATAGAATTTCGGTGGTGAGGATGAGAGACTTATTCTCCTTTAAGAAGTCTGAAATTGTGTTGTGTGTTGCGTGTTGCGTTTGTTGGTGGTCGAGTAGGGTTGGGCGCTTTTCCCAGCCCGTATCGAGACCACGATTGGCGACTGAAAAAATACTCAAACCAATCAAAATAACAAGGGCAAATAAGATGCCGCCGATGTCATTTTGGGCAATGCCGAGGGAGGCGAGCAGCCAGAAAGCATATCCCCAGATCAACAGGCCAGCAGCGCGGGCGAGGGTGTAGCCGCGATCTGCCAGCGCGGGGAAAAGGGTATAGGTCAGCGGGAAGGTCAGCCAGCCGAGCAGGGTGAGGAGGATGTACCAGGTGAGGAAGGCAGTCATCAGATTCCAGTAATCAGTAGTCAGTGATCAGTAGTCAGTAATCAGTGATCAGTAGTCAGTAATCAGTTGTCAGTGATCAGTTGTCAGTGGGGGGAGGGTGAATGTTCCAGAAACGGGATCAGGCACAAAGTCCACGACGGAGGCGACTGCGGTTAAGTTGATGGGGCCGTAGATGTGGGGAAATGAATCGGAGTCGGAAATGCCCGGGGCAGGGAGTCCCGCAGGCGCTTCCCACTTAAGCTGGGGCTTGAGTTGTGCTTCGTCGAGCATGAGCAACACCAGGTCATTTTTCCCGCGATAGAAAGCGTTGGCAACATGCAGAACCTGCTTTTCCGTGGAGCAATGGACGAAGCCTTCCGTTGCCAAACTTGGCGCGATGTATTCGCCGCGTTGATGCGCCGCGAGCCATTCCTGTTTTGAAGTAATGTGCAGAATCAAATCCTTCTCCTTACGCATTACGCAATACGGATTACGTAATGCGTGATCCGTACACTATGGCAAGACCTCGTAGATCACCGTTTCGCCGTAACGATATACTTCCTTCCAGAGAATGCCGTTGAACTGATTGAATTTCAACAAACCATCGGGGATGCCCGGGTCAACTGGCGTGTATTTGGCGAACTCCAACTTTCCGACAACGATATAACGCACATCGTACTTGCGGATGAAATTCACTGCTGCATCTTTATCTGGAGAATTATAAAAATTATCCACGTCCACACCGCGTTGGATGACTTGATTTGAAAATGTAACGCGCTGTTGTTGTTGGTGATACTGCCAGCCGACAACGCCGGGTAACCCTGTGTAAATGGTAAAGCGCGAGTGCCATTCGTACTGTCTGCCGGCAGGAGCGGCCTCCACGATCACAGGCGAACCTTCAATATTTTCCTGCATCCAATGGATTGCGTAATAATCTTCATCCAATGGATAATCATTCCCATAACTTGAATAGTAGGAATATTTCATATATTCCAAACTGTCCAACGTATGCGGCGCGGATGGGGTCATGCGGTCGGCGATTTTGTCGCTGGTGGCGGTGAGGGTGAACATGAACGCGCCCGCCAGCAAAATATAAACCCCGCCCTGGAAGATCGCGCGCCAGCGCAAACGCCAGAAGGGAAAGACATTCAACAGCCAGCCAGCCGATGCGGCGGCGCTGACGGCCAGCAGCATCCACGCCTGCAGATAAAGTTTGAAGACTGTGTTCATGCGGCCAATATCGCCGACCAGCACAACCACTTCCACGGCCAGGGTGAGCGCGAGCGCGGTGCCGATCATCAACAACACGCCGCGTTTGACGTCGGGCATGTTCGGGCGCAGGATCAATGTCCCTGCCCAGGCGGCAAGCGGCAAGGCCATCCATTCGACGCGCACGCCCTTCACAGCGAAGAAGGCCAACAGGGAAATAAATACCGCAATTGAAATTTCGATGGCGAGCACATAATTGCGCAGTTTGCTCAAATGCGAAACAGGCGTGGATGCCATCCACTCGCGGGTTTCCCATGCCAGCCAGGCAACGATGATAAAGAGGAACAAACCCCATTGCGTAAAGTAGGATGAAATGGGCGTGTGCGAACCCTTCCACGAATCCACTGCGCCGTAGGATTGTCCGTACCAATGATCGAACGGGTAATACAAAAGCGAGCCGAGAAGGTATAAAAGCACAACTGCGCCAAGTGCAACAACGGCGCGCCACAACCAACCCTCACCCTGCCTTCCCCCTTCGGGGGAAGGCAGGGTCCTGACGCGAAGCGTGTCGAAGGAGCTGGGGATGAGGGGATTTTTATACAAGGTGTAAGCCACAGCAATGGCAGCGAGCGGGAAGTAGGTATACAAGTCCCAGGTGTTCGTCGGCTTCAATGCCCCGACCATCAACGCGCCGATGCCGAAGGCGGCGATCCACTCACTGCGCGATAACTGCGCGCGCGATTTGATAAACGATATTGCCCAGGCAATGATAAACAGGGTGATCGGCATCACCAGCATGTGCGCGTGCATGTCGCTGTACAGGAACGTGAACAAAGGAAATTCCGTGATCGGTTCCACATCATTCGGCGCAGGGATGACGCGGCTGGGGAACCAGTACCAGTCGCCGCGGCCAATCGGCAGAAGCGATCCGCTGAACGACATGAACAATCCCTGCGCCCCCCAGATCCATTTTTGAACAAAAGTGGCGTCCACAGGGATAACCCCGCCCGGCGCAGCCATGCGTTGGAATCCCCAAAACACCGTGCGGATCGTGCCGAGGTTGCCGAGCAGAACGGTCATGAAAGCAGCGGCCAAGCCAGTTACAAGTTGAAGGTTGAAAATTGAAGGTTGGTCATCTTCAACCTTCAACTTGTAACTTTCAACCAAATTCCAACCAATCGCAAACGCGCCCACGGCCACCAGCGCAAACCAGGTGGGCAAAATAAAATTGTAGGCAATCGAAGGCACAATGCCGAGTAGTTTCACGGGCGTGCCCGCCAGCACAAAACCGTAATAGTAATAATTGATATAACCGCCCGCAAACCACGGGTCATACGGCGGGAAACTCTCGCTCCGCAAAACCGCATTGAAATACGAAAAATCCATCGGCCGCTCGCCGCCCTTGGCGGGATGCCACATATCCGAGTTGCCCAAACGAATGAGCAGATCGATCAGGAAGAAGACGAAAAATAGAATCTCCACAATGACGAAGAATCTGCGGTTGGCATTCCACTCCTCTTTGAACTGGTCTCTGCGCTTCATCCACAACCCGACGCCTGCCACTACAACCATAACAAACGCCACGCTGATGGAGACCCGCGTGTACGGAATTCCCACCGAGCCGCCCATCCACGAAAGCCACGCCAGCAAAACCAAACCAACAATCCTGCCCAATGGATAAACGTATTGCTTTAATCCCGGCAAGGCAAATCTCGCAATCGGGTAGGCGAACAACCCAAGCACAAAGATAAACCCATACCAAACCAGCACACCGGCGAACGGATATTTATTCTGGACCCAGTCGTAATCGAACAACTCAGACCATGTGCCGCCTGCGCGTTGTGCCGCAAGTCGCGTATCGGGCAGCATCAAATCCTTGAAATCACTTGCCTGCTTCGGCGTGAGCGAAACGACGCTGGTCAAATCCACAGAGCTTAATATGCCGAACACGTCCGCAGAACGGAACGCATCCGTCTTTTTGAAGATCAACACCTTGGAATGATCGTAAAAAGTGAAAGCCTCTTCCGCCGCCTGGTCGTTGATGACCAACGGCCCCAGCGTTGGGTAGGATTCAAAAACCTCCACCAACTCAAAACCCAAACTGCCTTTGTATTGACCTGGCTGCGCCACGCGATAACACTCGATGATATTTTCATCCGCAGGACAGCCGAGCAGTTCGCGGTAATACAGGGTCGTGAGCGGATAGCGTTCCGGCAGGCGGGTGATCTGCGCGTACTGGTGGTTGGTTGGGATGATGATGTAATCCGCTGCGCTGAGTGTATCCACAAAGCGGGTCAGCTTGGCGGCATCGTCTGCCCAATAGACTTGCAGGTTCATATCGCCGCGATAGATGCCGCCGAACGCGTCGTAGCCGTCAATGCGGAAGGGCAGGCCCCAGTCGTAATCCGTTTCGTTGGCAAGGCTGGAACCGCTCAATGTCAGCGCGCTGCCAAGAGTTTCAATTTTCAAAACATACAACTGGCCTTTGGCGACTGGCACGGTCTTGTCTAATGTCAACGTGAGTGAAGGGCCGCGCGGGTCCGTTGTCAGCGTGGGGTCAAGCAGTTTGGAAGCCCGGGCAAGTATCAGGTCCGGTTGTGAGGCGGAAGAGATGGATACCACAACCGCGCCGGGGACAGAGTCTATGGCGTGGCCGAGCGTCACTTCCAAAATTTGTCCATCCACATTAGGGACAAAAGAGAGGGTGTATGGCGTGCCTGCTTGAATGACCGTATCGATGAGAATAGGCAGCGGCTGGCTGTACATACCTGTATCAGTTGTTTCTATTTTAATGTTTACAGGCCCCGCAGCGTTTTGAAAAATCCAGCGCGAGGCGGCCATGCGTGTTTCGTCACGCAGATAAATGCTCTGGAAGGCGAAAGCCCAGACGGCGGTGAGAATGAGAACGATAACGCCACTGATAGCTGCGACGGTGGACAATGGACGATTGACCACGGTCTGCGGTCTGTCGTCTGTGGCTTTTTTAATTTGCGGCAGTTCAAAAATCACCCAGGCCGCCATCATTGCCAAAAGCGGATAGACCGGCAATTGATAACGCATGGTCGGGTTGAATTGAAGCGACTGCCAAAGGAAGTAAAACGCCGTCCAGCCCCACAATAACAAATGCTTGTACTCGCCTTTGAGGATGCGCCAGCCCATGAGCAGGAAGCCCGCCCATGCAAGAATACCAAGTGGAAGCCCAAGCCCCCAAACAGTTAAGTTGACAAAGGAATATAAATGCGTGCGCCGCGCCCATTGCAAATTCCACGGCAGGTCGGCTTCGCCGGAAGCCTGCGCGCGCTGCTCGGAAATATTCTTCACCCATTGTTCGTTCAAGCCAAGGCCATCGAAGGCGTAGGGCTGAAAGATGCGGAAGGAGATAATTGTGGCGAGGCCGCCGGCTGCCAGTACTATAGTGATCAGTGTCCAGTAGTCAGTAGTCAGTGATTTCTTGCGGTCATACATGAGATAGCGAATTGCGAACGCGCCCGGTAAGACGATTGCCAGCGCCGCGGCGTTGATCTTGGATGCCATGGCCATACCCAGGGCAAGACCAAAGCCGATGCTTAACCAGAATAGCGGATTGCGGATGATGTGTGTTGCGTGTTGCGTGTTGCGTGTTGCGCCCACTCCGCTGTTCGTAATTCGTTCCTCAGGATTCGCCTGTTCCCCCAATTTCTGTTCTCCAGTCTCCAGTCTCTGTTCCCCAGTCTCTACTCCCTGCCCCACAATCTTCACCGCAAAAGCCAAAGCCAGAAACATGAACAGGTTCACGAACAAATCCGAGGTGAAGAAGTGCGACTGCTGGATCTGCATCACGGTCAACGAGGAAAAAGCCGCTGCAAAGAGGGCGGCCTTGCGCCCGTATAAGCTGGAGACCATCAAGTAAAGCAGGAATATCGTGAACAGATCCGCCAGCGCAGACATCTGCCGCGCAAAAAACTTGGAGTTACCAATATCTTCATTGGCGGTCCATTCCATGCCAACACGCACCAGAGTCATGGGCAGGTTGCCATACACAAAGAAGGCGTGTCCGCGGTTGTACGGGCTGAGCGTGGATGTATCCGAATCAAAATATTCGCCGAGAGTCATCCAGCGCTGCTGCTCCAGCGGACACACATCCACAGGGATGAGCGGGTCTTCGCAAACATGCGCGCGCAAATTATCCAGCACGCCTGTCAGAAACAATTCGTCCGGGTGCTGGTGATAGCCTTCGCCCCAATTGAATCCAGCCAAACGCAAATATCCCGCCATCAGCAGGACGAGAATAAAAAGCAGGTCATACAGCCATGAGCGTTTTTCGTTCATATCACCTCACGTCATTGCGAGTAGGGCGCTGTTCCCGACGAAGCAATCCCTGGCACTATATAAGAGATTGCTTCGGGCGAAGAACAAGAGCGCCCTCGCAATGACGATCATTCCTCAACCATAAAAATAAAGAAGTCCTTGCCTGCAAACGCCGAAGTATATCGGCTAAGTTTGCCGTTCGGGTAGAGTTCCTTAAGAATCTTCTCAGTTTCAACATCCACATTCCAGTAGAGAAACATCTTTGGCGCAGGGATGGTCAACGTCTCCGCCAGCTTGTCGGGGAAGAGCGCAAAATTGCGGTTGGGAATGCCCGCCCACACGCCCGGCAGGCGCGTATCCACCCAATACGGGAACGGCACGATCCAGACCGAATCGGTCTGTCCGTAGGTATCCTCGAATTCGCTTATCACCTTGCCCATCTCCGAAGTATTCCATGAAGCCAGGGCGTATGTATCTGCAAATTTATGGAAGACAAGATCATAATTGGAATAAGCCGATGCGGCAAACAGCAGCCCCGTCAATCCGTAGGCGATAAACTGCCGCTTCTTCTCCACGCCGAAGCCTGATACAAATCCTTCAAGCGCCAACGCGCTGACGAGGATCGCCGGCACAGCCGCGCCGCCCGCGCGATTTAGCGCCGGGTTCTCATTGGGAAATGCCAGCGAAAGCACGGATGGCATAATTAGAACGGGAATGGACACCAGCAGGAGCATATCACGCCAATCCCGCTGGCGGATGTAACGAACAACCAACAGAAGAATCCCAGGCACAAAGAGCGCGGCAGTCACCAGGTCCAGTGCGGGGCGGTGCGTCACCGAATGCGCGCCGATGACTCCGTCATCCCAGTTGAATAACAACAGCCCGTTATACAAATTGGACAGGAAAATCTGCCATGCGGGTCCGGGCAAAGGCGTTTCGAGGCTGCTCAATCTCGAAAAGGCGCGATACCCAAACAGGTCCGGGCGGGAGATCCAGTAGCGCATCAGCGGCGAGAACACAAAAATGGAAACCACCACAATGATGCAGAGCCACCAAAGCGCCTGCTGGCGGGTCTCTTTTGATTTCAGATGCAGGAAATAAATGAAGAACGCCGCCACCACAAAAATAGGCACAATACGGAAAGGACTGTACCCATGCAAGCCGAGTCCGAGAAAAATGCCGCAGAGGATAAAATCGTTGCGGGTACGGGTACGCAGGCCGCGGATCAAGTAAAAGAACGTGGGCGCAAGAAAAAGCGGATAGAGCGGAAAGCGCAATCCAACCCGCGAGATGATATTGGGCCAGGAAGCAATTCCAAAAAGGAAGAGCGCAAAGAGGGCGGCGCGTTCGTTCCCGTATTCCCTGCCCAGCAAATACACATAGGGGAGTGTGAACAAACCGAGCAGCACCGTGCCGAGTTTGAGGCTCAAAAACGAAAAGCCCGTGTTGAATACATAGATCACCAGCAAAGTCCAATACATTTGAAAGGCTTCACGGCCGGTGTTGCGCTCAAAAAAGATGAGGGTATCCCCTTCTGTGATCTCGTACACATCCAATATTTTTTCGGCATGGTCGCTGAACGGCTCAATGGGCACGGTATCGATTTTATTCAAGCGGTAAAAAATGGAAATCCCCAGCACAACGAGAATCAACCCGTTCCTGATCCATGCTTTACGGCGGGCATCAGGGTCGGCTGGAGTAATCCCCATTGGCATGGGCAGCCACAAACTATAAGCCAGCAGACCGATGGACAATGTCCATAACAGGGTGTTGATCATGGTGAATTTCCCCTCGCCAAAATCAACAAAAGCGATCAATGCAAAAATGACAGCAAGGATCATTGGCAAAAGGCGGGTGGAAAGCGGGTCTGCGGTTTGCCGCATGGCAGGCAGGGCTGGCAAATGCCATTCATCCTTGAAATACGCCCAAACCGTCACGCCTGCCGCCAGCAGATAAAGCGCAAAAGCAAACTCGCCCTGGCGATTCGGAGGCTCCACGAATCCCTGTGCGGCAAGCGCCATCAGCAAGGCAAGCATCGAACGCCACGGGAAGGTTCCTGCGCGCGGCGGCTCGATAACTTTTTCCTCCACAGGCTGAGCCACTTCCATCACAAGCGCGCTGTTGAGTTCTGCACGTCTTCTTGCGTCCCACAACGAGCGGATGAAATTAAAAAAAGAAAGCCAGTCTTTGGTTACAGACTTGTACAGGTCGAGAACGGTGGGTTCATGATCGGGGGGAGTGTTTGTGTCTTGTTCCATTAATTTCTCGGCAAGGTATTTTACGAATTACGGATGACGTCATCCGTAATTCGTAACGGCAATTCTATACGATTTTCGTTATTTCTTCCTTGCAATTATGACGATGCTCTCGCCCCATGTCATCGGTAAAAAGACGATCCCACTGATGGCTTGCAAACCGCCGAGCGAACCAAAAAATAATTTTTGCAATTGCTTCGGCATAAAACGAATGTAGGGCACATCCCAAAAGCCATCTGAAAAAACTTTTAGCGGACTGAAGTCCGCACTCCTGATCAGATCAAGCCATTCCTGCGGCGGCTTCAATGAAATATGCGTCGGGTCCTGGTAGCCAATCCACTTGTCACCCTTCCACGGCTTGAGCCAAGAACCGAGGTTCGGCGTGGCAAGGATGAGAATGCCATCCTTTTCAGTTACGCGCCCAATTTCACGAATCGCTTTCGCAGGGTCGGGCAAATGCTCCACAATATGTTTGATGATCACGACATTAAAGACGCCATCGTCATAAGGAAGTTCCTGCGCCGATGCGGTTTGCAGGGATGCGGCTTCAGCAAACTTTTTGGATTGATTGACCGCCCAATGATTCAAGTCCATGCCGTACGCTTCAAACCCAGCCGACAATTGCCCCACCAAATGCCCCATGCCTGATCCCACCTCCAGCAGACGCGCTCCGCGCCGGCCATACCTGCGCGCCAACATGCCGAAGAATCGGTTCGACCACCAATACATGCTGTATTTGGCGAAGGTGATGGTTGCGTATGTGTGTGTGGAGAAGTATTTTTCGTCGAAGGGCATATTTAGACAACGAACAATGAACGATGGACCGTGGTCAACGGTCTATCGTCTATGGTCTCTTTCTAGCGATATAAAAAGTGAACGTCCCATTCTCGATTGGGTCAGGCGAGGAGTATTTCTTCACGTAGCTTTCCGTGAGAGCCAAATTCCACTTTGTGCGTGAGATGATCCATTTGCCTGTTAATACCCGCGCCACCACAGATGGAAGCCCAAAATAATGTCCCCATTCTAACACGCGCATTGCAGAGGGCGAAAAGTAATGCCACCAGCGTTCGAGCTTGAAGCCTGCGCGTTCGAGGCGCTGCTCCCACACATCGGGTTCATCCGCGTGAGAAACGCGCGATATTTTGCGGAACCAATTCTCGTACGGCTTGCCAAGAATTTTGGAAATGGAAAGCTCACTGAAATATCTCGTGTTCGGCACACAGAAATAGAAAGGCGCATTCGGCTTGAGCACGCGCGCGGTTTCCTTCAAGACATCGTCAATGTGCGGAATATGCTCCAGTACCGAGTTGCTGAATCCGCTGGAGAAATGATTCGAGGAAAAAGGCGTTTGCGCGCCATCTGCTTCCACGAGAGATTTGTACGCGCCTAATTTCTGCGCCTCGTGGATCGGTCCATGCCAGGGGTCGAGGCCCACATCCAGCTTGTTATCAAATGTGAGGGAAGCGAAATGCCCGTCACCACAGCCCACATCGTAAATAGGCGCGGGCATGGGCAGGTCTTGATAATAGGAAGATTCAATCGCGCGCAAAAACGCGCGGAAGTAGGGCAGGTCTTGTAGTTGGAGAAAAAGAAAATCCTTTGATTGACGATTGACAACATCGTACCCGAAGGGTATTGACGATTTTGGGTTGGTCACTTCTTCCTCATGAGTTTGGCAAATAATTTTTCGTATTCCTGCGCGATGGAGTCGGGGTTGTACGCCGTGTAGATGGCTTCGACATCGCCGCGATATTTTTCGGGGTTGTCCAGCACTTTCAAAATGGCGGCGGCAAGGCTTACGGAGTCCCCGATCTCGGAGACTTCGCCCATGCCATGCATTTTGACGGGTTGGCGCACGCCCGGCAAAGCAGATGGAACCGACGGCACGCCATTCTTCATCGCTTCGATTTGTACGAGGCCAAAGGCTTCGGTGGAGTTGAGGGAGGGAACGGTGATCACATCGAGGTTGGGATAGACCGCTGCCAGTTGAATGGGGTCTAGGTTGCCGAGGAATGTCCAATGTCCGGAGTTTTCGTATTCGCGAATTTGAGGAGCGAGGCGGTCAAAGTAGGCCTGTTCACCCATCACGTTTTGGTACTGGCCTGCGTACAAGACTTGCGCCTTGGGATATTTTTTCAAAATTATCGGCAATGCTTCCAGCAAAATTTCCACGCCTTTTTCAGAAGCAAAACGAGTGACCATGCCAATGACGGGCTTGCGTTCCTTTGTGCGGTGTCTGTCTGCGAAGGCGGAAACAGCTTGAGGCGTAGGAAGAGGCATTTCGACGGGAGGCAGGATCGGGGTCAGTTTTGAGGCGTAGCGGGAGAGCAAGGGCGAATGATCGGCGTAGTCCCGAGTGTAGGTGACGATGTGACTCGCCAAAAGTCCCGCCATGTTGTTTTGAAAATCCAGCACGAAATTGACGAAGCGGTTGAACCATCCCTGCGGCAGTTGCACATCGCAATGATAGGTGAGGATGACAGGCTTGCCGAAAAGGCGCGCGCGGAGGGCAACGCCGGGCGCATCGAATTGCGGAAGATGCAATTGAACGACATCGTGTTGAGCGACTAGTTTCGTGGCAACGAGGCCAAAGGTTGGCGCAAGCACGCCCTTGCTGACCCGCGCCGCAACGGGAATGCGAATGACCCTGACCCCGTCCATCATCTCTTCACGTGGAAGGGACGGGTCGTATTGATTTGTCATCACGGTCACTTGATGCCCGCGTTTGGCGAAGGCGCGCGCGAGGCGCTCGGCATAGATGGTCAGTCCGCTGGTGTGCGGACGGTAGTAGGTTAATACGGTGAGTATTTTCATGAGCGGGGAAAATTATACCGCAGGCAAAACGGGCTTTTCCCACAGAGCGCTTTGAAGAAACTTTGTGGTTTAATTGGGGAAATAATTTGCAGGAAAAAATCAATTCTCAAAAAGGAATAATCATGGCACAAAAAAAGAAAGTCCAATCTGAGGCAACACCGGATGCCCTCGCGGCAACCAACTGGAATTTTATTTTCAAATGGCTTTTCATCGTTGGCGGCATTGCCACAGGCGCGGTGAATGCGCTTGCCATCAACCCGGATTTCAAAATCCCCGGTAATTTAATCTGGGCGTCGGTTGTCATTGGCGTTATCGTTGGCATTTTCTACTTCAGCTCAGATGACCTGATCAACGTCGGCTTGCGTTTTATGATCTTCAGCGCCGCCGCCCGCTCGCTGCCCGGCGAATCGGAATTTGTGGCCTATGCCACAGCCTTCTTCATGGGCTTTTCGTTCTATTTGGGACCGATCGTACTTACCATGGCGGTAATTTATTTTGTAAAGAAATATATTCTGAGCAAGTAAATTACCCAAACTCAAGCTGCCGCCATTGTCTTCAAGCCGCCAGCGCTGAGGCTTTTAACGCAAAGCCGCCAAAACGCCAGGATTTAAACTTTTTCTTTGCGTCGCAGCGTCTTTGCGTTAAATTTTTTATATAAACCTGTGGCTTTTTTATTCTTTTATTTTTGCAATGGGATTTGGAATCCCCAGTTTTTTGGAGACAAAGGTTTCCTTCACACCAAGCAGGGCGGCGTCTTTTGCGAGGTGGACGGTGGTCAGGGATGTATCCACCCAGAATGAAGCAAGCAGTTCAATAGTAGTGACTCCAAAATTGGTAAAAGTTACCACAGGCGCGGGTGCGGTTACAAAACCGGGAACATCCTTCATCGCCTCCAAAAGAGCGGCGCGGATTTTCTCGGGATTTTTCCCGTGCGAGACCGCCATCGGCAGATCCACGCGGCGGCGGTGGGCGCGGGTGTAGTTGACGATGGGATGGGCCAGCGCCTCCGCATTCGGAAGGATAACAATCCGCCCATCAAGCGTCTGTAATTCGGTAGTCCGCAGGTCGATCTGCAACGCCACGCCCTCAAAGCCGATGACACTAATCTCGTCTCCCACCTTGAACGGCTGTTGAATCAGCAGGATGATGCCCGAAACAAAGTTTTGGGTAACGCTTTGAAGCGCGAAACCGATTGTAAAGCCAAGGATACCCAACCCCGTCAGGAAGGCGGTCACATTGAAGAATTTTTGCAGGGCTGTGATCGCGCCAAAGACGATGATCGTCCAGCGCAAAATGTCTGCCAGCAGGTGGGTGACCCCGGAGGCCGCATCGCGGCGTAACAAGACCCGCTTCACTCCATTGCTCAGCCATTTGGCAACATACAGGCTGACAAGAAAAATGAGCAGCGCAGTGACAATATTCGGAATGGAAGCGACAATATTTTCAGCAAGGGTAGAAAAATATTCCTGCATGGTTTTCTCCGATAACACCGCAAGACCTAATCAAAACAAATTCCTATTTTCCCTCACCCACTCAAACAACTTCTGCACGCCCTCTTCCACGCCGATCTTTGGTTTCCAGCCTAATTCTTTTTCGGCCTTCGAAATATCGGCGTAGAATACACGCTGGTCGCCGGGGCGCCAATCGCCGCGCGCCACTTCAATGGATGTGCCAATATATTTTTCGAGCTTCGGGCTAAACTCCGCCCAAACCGACATGACGTTATCAGGCCCGCCACCCAGGTTATAAACTTTTCCACGAGCCATGTCATTTTTTTCAATTGCAAGGTCATAGGCATTCATCAAATCATCCACATGTAAAATATCGCGGACTTGTTTGCCATCGCCGTAAATGGTGATCGGTCTTTCCATCACTGCGGCGATGATGAACCACGCCACCCAACCCTGGTCTTCGATGCCAAACTGGCGCGGGCCATAAATGCAACTTTGTCGGAAAACCACTGTCGGCAAATCATACATGCGCGCGTAATCACGCACGTACTGATCGCCCGTCCCTTTTGAACAGCCATACGGAGAATGAAAATCCAGCGGTTGGGTTTCGGGGCAGCCGTGAATCAAATCCTTGTAACGCCAGCGGGTCGGCTCCTCGAACAACTCCACATCGTCCATGCCGCCGTACACTTTATTCGTGGAGGCATAGATCACAATTGGATTTTTCCCCGAAAGCCGCGCCGCCTCCATCACGTTGAATGTGCCAAACGCATTGGATTCAAAATCATCACGCGGATTAATGACCGACGTGGTCACTGCAACCTGACCCGCCAAATGCACGATCACATCCGCGCCCCGGCCTGCTTCTGTTATGCTATCGGCATCACGCACATCCCCAACAATTACGTTGAAGGCCTTATCGCCGAATTCCTGCTTCAACCACTCCAGGTTGCGCGGCGCCCCCGCACGGGACAGGTTATCGTAGATCGTCACCTTCTCACCGCGCTTCAGCAGGCGGTACACATAATTCGAACCGATAAACCCTGCTCCACCGGTGATTAGATATTGCCTGTCCATCGAATAATTACCTTTCCTTGTCTTCCACTTGCTCTTTATTTCTTAAATCCATCAGTTGCTGATAAATCCCGGAAAGGGTCTGCCCTTCACGCATGAGGCCAATGCCGCCGATGACGCCACTGTTGAGGTAATTGTATAAACGGGCAGTCAACGCTACCGCCAGGGATGTGGATTGATCCTTTGTAAAAACGAACAGAGCCGCACTCACTGCGCCTTCAAATGTTCCGACGCCTCCGGGCAAAGCGGGAACGGCTCCGCCAAACGCCGCCGCGCCAAGAACGAAGAACATCCAATACGGCTGCGCCTGGGGGAAGAACGCAAGCGTAATCAGATAATAAGCCACCAGCGCCACAAACCAGTTGAGCGTCATCCAGAACATAAAGCGCAGGAAAAGCCAGCCATCGGTTAATACCCCAAGACCGCTTAGAAATGATTCGAGAAAACTGCCGCCAAATTTTTGCACGGCAGTCCAGCGTTTGCTGAATTTGTGAAATACATCCAACGCCCATTGACGGTTGCGCGCCAGCATATACATCATGGCTATTCCGAAGATCATGATGCCGCCGATGATATAACCGATCTTCTCCGAGCCTTGAGTATCAGACACGTACGTCAGCCCGATGATCAAAAATGCGGCAGAAAACACCAAGTCCACCACGCGCTCGATGACAATGGTCGGCAATATCTCGCTGAAGGTCATGCCTGATTTGCGGCTGAGAAGAAAAGCGCGTCCCAACTCTCCAAGACGAAACGGAAGAAATGCGTTCAGCAAATATCCTTCGCTTGCGGCAAACAAGACATCCATATATTTGGGTTTATCGCGCAGCAAGGTCTGCCAGACTTTGGCGCGGTTAAACATCCAAACGAAGGATAAGACCGCAGAGCCAGCCAGAATACGATAGTCTGCCGCGCGGATGGAATTCCACATGGTTTGGAAATCGACAAAATACAGAATGGCGGCGATGATCGCAATGCTGATCAGCGCGCCGGGCAGCCAGCGTTTTGAGTTTTTGAGGAATTGGGACATTTTGATTTACGATTTACGATTGTTGGTCGAGTAGGCCGAGCGCTCTTCGAGGCCGTATCGAGACCACGGTTGGCGATTTACGATTGGCGGTCAAGTAGGCTGCTCACTGCTCACTGATTACTGATTACTGTTCACTGATTACTGTTCACTGATTACTGATTACTGATTCCTGCTCTTTAATCATCATCCAATTTCAACACAGCCATGAATGCGTCCTGCGGGATCTCCACACTGCCGACCATCTTCATGCGTTTCTTGCCCTTCTTCTGTTTCTCGAGCAATTTCTTCTTACGCGAGATATCGCCGCCGTAACATTTTGCAAGCACATCCTTGCGCGTGGCTTTGACGTTCGCGCGCGAAATGATGCGGCCGCCCGAAGAAGCCTGAACGGCAACATCGAACAACTGGCGCGGAATCAATTCCTTGAGCTTGGTGATGAGACGCTGTCCTTTATGGAATGCATCCTTCTCATGGACGATGGCCGCCAGCGCATCTACCGGTTCGCTGTTGACGAGGATTTCCAACTTCTGTAATTTATCGGCGCGATATTCGAGGAATTGATAATCGAGCGAGGCATAGCCTTTGGTGCGTGACTTTAATAGATCGAAGAAATCTATGATAATTTCTGCAAGCGGAATTTCAAAATCAAGCTGAACGCGGTGAGGCGCGGGGTATTCCTGCTGTTTGAAAATGCCGCGGCGTTTGGTGACCAACTCCATGATCGGGCCGTAATAATCGGTGGGCGTGATGATCTCGATGTTCATCCACGGTTCGCGGACTTCGATGATCTTGCTGGGGTCGGGCAATTCCGCGGGCGAATCCACTTTCACAACTTGATCGCCGATCATCAATACTTCATATTCCACCGAAGGCGCGGTGAAGAGCACATCCAAATCATATTCGCGTTCGATGCGTTCCTGAATAATTTCCATGTGAAACAAACCAAGGAAGCCTGCACGGAAACCAAAGCCCAGGGCTTGCGAGGTCTCAGGTTGGAATGTCAATGAAGCGTCGTTCAATTGCAATTTATCCAGCGACTCACGCAGGGTGGTGTAATCATCCGCTTCCACGGGATAGATGCCCGCAAAGACCATCGGTTTGGGAACGTGGTAACCGGGCAAAGGCTCAAGCGCAGGCGCGGACGCGAGCGTAATCGTGTCACCCACGCGGCACTCATGCACAGTTTTGAATCCCGTGGCAATGTAACCGACTTCGCCTGAGCCAAGTGTATCCACAGGTTTCATGCCGGGGACGAAGATGCCAATTTCCACCGGGCGCAGGTCTGTTTTGGTGACGATCATACGCAGCACATCGGTGGATTTGATCTTGCCTTCCACGATACGAACATAGGCGATGACGCCTTTATAGGAATCATAATGCGCGTCGAAGATCAGCGCGCGGACAGGTTTGTCATCCACATCTTGGGGGGGCGGAATGCGCTGGACAACCGCTTCGAGAATTGCCTCGACGTTGATGCCTTCTTTCGCCGAGACGCGCAAAACCGCGTCAGGGTCGACCCCGAGCAGGGAACCTACATCTTCAGCCACTTCGTCGGGACGGGCGGAGGGGAGGTCAATTTTGTTGATAACAGGAACAATTGTCAGGTCGGCATCGAGCGCCTGATAGAGATTGGCTAATGTCTGGGCTTCGATTCCCTGAGTCGCATCCACAACCAAAATCGCACCTTCACAGGCTTTGAGCGCACGGCTGACTTCGTAACCAAAGTCTACGTGGCCGGGGGTGTCGATCAAGTTCATCTCATATCTTTGATTGTCCTGTGCAGTGTAAAACATGCGGACAGCGGAGGACTTGATGGTGACGCCTTTTTCGCGTTCGAGGTCCATGCTGTCGAGCGCCTGCTCGGTCATGTCGCGCTCAGAGATGGCGCCTGTTAATTGAAGCAGGCGGTCTGCAAGCGTGGATTTGCCATGGTCAACATGGGCGATGATACAGAAGTTGCGGATGTGGTCGGTCATAAGCGACGGAAGTATAACCGAGATTATGAACGTTTGAACGTTATAACGTTTCAACGTTGGAACGTTTTTCATCCTTCCGAAAATGAAGGTTTTCACCCCGGGCCGTATCTAATCCATTAGAATGATCGTCATGAACAGCCACTGGCTTGAACAATGCCGGGAGGGAGATGCACTCGCCATCGAAAAAATGGTGCATACCTATCAATGGGATGTGTACCGCCTGGCGCTCTCCATTCTCGACGACCCCGACGAAGCGGAAGACGGCACGCAGGAAA
>CAKKRM010000233.1 GCA_919902735.1 Anaerolineales bacterium
GTAACGTACCGCAAGATTTATCTTGCGTCTTCGCAACATGAATGTTGCGGTACAGGTGAACATGCAGCCACAACAACCAAGTCACATCCTCAAACAAAGAACGGGACCTGACGATCCCGTTTTGCAAGAGACATTGCAGGACGCGCTCGCGCAAGTCTCATCTGCTGATGTGAATTCCATCGCTGACGAATTATCTGCTCGACAAGAACGCATCTTTCTTAACTTTCAATCTGACTCTGCTTCGTGGACATCTTCCTTCGCTGACATCGCCGCCGCTGTCACCCACACACGAGCGAACGCGCGAACAATTACCAATTACTTTAATCACGGCGACTACAAACTAATTACCGAATTACTAATTACTGAATTGCCAGCGCCTGTCCGCGTGGCGGTTTTCGTTGAAAAACTAAACGCACTCGACACTCGCCTTGCAATGGAACTCGCCACTGGTCTTTTACATTACACCTCTCCCAAAGACAATTGGCTGTGGACTCGCTGGTTGTGGGATCCAACCACAGCCACTGGCATTCTTCCATTATTAGCAGGCAGCACGCACAACCTGCTTGCAGAGAATTTTGCAGATGGATATGCGCGAGTGGGCTTGGTCACAGCCATGAGCATGAAATTCGCCGAAGGCACAGATTTGTTCACACCTGAGTTAATCAACAATGCGAAGCGCGCGCAATTTGCCAACAGCGCATTTCTGGCATGTGCTTATAGTGTTTATCTTTATGGCTCAACAAGTTGGAGATTAAGCCGTGAGTTCAACAACTTGTTACCTTCCCTGCCAAATATGGCGAGGAAGTTGCTGGGATTGAAAAAATTAGGAATTAGGTGATTAGGAATTAGGATTAAGTAAACAGGTAAAAATAATTCGTAACCTGCAACTTGTAACCTGTAACTTGTAACCTGCAACTTGCAACTTGCAACCAGGAGACTTATGGCCGCTAAGTTTGAAAAAGTAAAATCAATAGAAAAAGAACATGCCGTAGTAGACGGTGTGGATATTTCGGGTCACTGGAACCGCATGTTCGAACAGCGTGTAATTACAGAATATACGCCCGAACTGATCGAGAAGATCGCAGACCTGCCAAATGCGGAATCATTTGCAAATTGTTACCAGTGCGCCAAATGTATCGCCGTCTGCCCAGTGGATATTGTCGGCAATTATGGTCCGCGTAAACTTTATCGCTATGCCCAAACTGGCATGGACTTAACCGAAGCCCCCGAACTGTGGCTTTGCACCACCTGCAAAAACTGCCTGCGCGTCTGCCCCAAAGAAGTGGACATGATCAAGATCATGCCCG
>CAKKRM010000234.1 GCA_919902735.1 Anaerolineales bacterium
GTTAAAAATTTAACTTCTTTCAGCGCGCCCTCCTGTGTGCCAAAAAGGATTAATCACATGATTAATTCCTGGTAGTCTTCTTCAAACTCCCATAACTTTCCCCCGCACCTTACGACTACTAAATGGAATATCGATCCTGGTGGGAATCGATGATTCAATTTTCCCAATCATACGATTTGCAAGGAGTAAAAAAATGAGAGCAATGAGAGCAAAGTGGTCTTATATTCTGATTTGTGTTGGCCTCCTGTTAACCCAGGCAGTCACACCGGTCTATGCCGCGGGGGCCGGTAACGGGGATGGGTTGATGTCTGTCAGCCCGACAAGCGCAGCGTACGGCAGCAGCGGCAACACCTTCCTATTTACATTCACAGCCGATAACGACTTCCCCAACGGCTCACAGGTGCAGTTGACCATCCCCGCAGGCTGGACCCCTCCCATCAGCACAGTCGGGGCGGGAAGAGTCAGCGTGGATGCCGGCGCCTGCACTTTGATTGGCGATCCGCTCTTTGCCATCACTGGCTCCATCATCAAAGTGGACATCAACAGTTGTCTCTCGGGGCAATCTTTTACGATCACCTATTCCGGGGTGACAATTCCCGCGCCTTCCGTTTCCCCCTACTCATTCACAACGAAGACGGACATTCCCGGCGGCGATGGACTGTATGAAATATTTTCAGGCTCCCCGCTAGTGACAGTTTCCCCGAAGCCAATCACCGTTTCCGCGGCTGGCCTGACCCCAAATAACAAAGCCTATGATGGCAATACCACGGCAACAACCACCCTCGGAAGCCCATCCCTCACCGCAGCCGACATCGTCTCTGGCGATGTTGTTTCCCTCGACACCAGCGGTCCCATCACTGCCAGCTTCGCAGATCGGAATGCCGGCACAGGGAAAACAGTCGCTATTAGCGGCCTGGGTTTATCCGGTGCAAATGCAAGCTATTACACCCTCGTTGCCCCCACCCGCACAGCCAACATTACTCCTTTATCAATCACAGTCACCGCGGCCGCCGATTCCAAGATGTATGATGGAAACACAAGCTCCATTGGCGTTCCAACCCTTTCACCAGGCACGCCGCTCATCGCCCCAGATGTTGAACCCGCCTGGACCCAGACCTTCAACAACAAGAATGTAGGCGCTGGCAAATCCCTCATCCCAGCCGGCGCAGTGGACGATGGGAACGGCGGACTCAATTATGCATATAATTTCATTTCCAACACCACTGGCGCAATCACCCAATTGCCGATCACAGTCAACGCGGTGACGGATTCGAAAATCTATGATGGCGCCATAGCTTCGAGCGGCCTCCCCCTGCTGAACGCCCTCACTCCGCTTGCGGCAGGCGATACCGAACCCATTTGGACTCAAACCTTCGATACCAAAAATGTGGGCGCTGGCAAAACCCTCACACCGGCCGGCCTGGTCAACGATGGTAACGCGGGGAACAATTACTCCTATACCTATACTCCCGATACAACCGGCGTGATCACCCTTCGCCCTGTCACCATTCAAGCGGATGCAAAAAGCAAGCCATTTGGATCACCCGACCCCATCCTCACCTACCGCGCAACCAGCGGATCATTGGTCACTGGAGATATCCTGACACTGATACGCGCCTCTGGCGAAACCCCCGGCCTGTATGCCGTCTCGATCAACACTTTCCCCGCCTCAGCCAATTACGATCTGACTTACATCAGCGCGAATCTGACGATCACCCCCATCCTCACTTTCAAATCCCAGGGCGCAAACGATGGCTGGATACTGGAACGCACACAGGCCTCCGGCCTGGGCGGGACGAAAAACTCCACCGATGCCACCTTCCAACTTGGCGATGATTCTGCCAAACGTCAATATCGCGGCATTCTTTCCTTCAACACGGGCAGCCTCCCCGATGGCGCAGTGATTAAATCCGCAGTGATCAAGATCAAGCAGAGCGGCGCGCCCGTGGGAGCCAATCCCTTCAACGTGCTTGGCAAGCTAATGGTTGATGTTCGCAAAGGACCCTTTGGAACTTCGGCCGTGGCTGTTACAGATTTTCAGGCGGCATCCTCGGCCTCTCAAGTAGGGACGTTCGGCAAGACCCCAGCTGAGGGTTGGTATAGCGTCACGCTCAACCTCTCCGGCAGGAACAATATCAATACCATGGGTCTCACCCAGTTCCGCCTGTACTTTTCAAAGAGCGCCAACAACGACGCCATTGCCAACTTCATGAGATTCCTAAGCGGCAATTCCGCCGCCAGCACACAACCCCAGCTCATCATTAAATACACCCTGCCGTAAAAGCATATCAGCCGCTGTAAAAACAAACACACCCCGAAAAAGATTAAGTTCGGGGTGTGTTTGTTTTGAGATCGAAAAGAGCCACAAAGATCATCAATCGTCCCGCTTCTCCCAATCACTCAACCATCTCACCTGATCTTCCATCTCTTCGGTGGAAGACTCATTGAAGAATCGGTCAAGCGCTTTGAATATTCTTGATAATCCAACTTGTTTTGACAGGAGAATGCCTGCATGCTTCTGGTATTTTTTTGCAAGCAACATAAAATGACGCGCATTGAATGTAAGAATGGTGCGTCCGCGCTTGGCTGCGCCTAGCAATTGCGTTTCGTCATCGGCATCCGAAGCCGCCCATTCGTTGGGCGTGCGCATGACATCATGCCCGCGCTTGAGCAATTCCTTTTCAAGATTTGCGTCTGATACGTCAGCGTCAAGATGCAAGCGCGGCTTTGCCATTTTTCTTCGCCTTTTCTTTCTTGTATTGTTTTTCCAGATTATTTTCGTATTCTATGTTTTGGTCAATTTCCCATTTGTGCGCATCATAAAAACCCAGCGCCTCGCGGACTTGAGAAACTTCCACCCCATAATTTTCGGCAAACTTTTCGGGCTTTTCCTTGTGTTCATTGACCGCCACAGCCACCGTCTGCACGCGGATTCGAGTTCCACGCAGGACAGGTAGTGGATAGTCTGACGCGCCGCCGCGCACATAAGTGATAAGCGGAAACTTCGGGTCATCCAATTGATTCCTCATGGAGACGACTTTTTCCGCCACCGACCACATGATGAATTGGTTCAAAGAGACGCCTTGCTTTTTGGCAAGCGCCTCGGCTTCCTGTTTCAGATCAACAGGTAGGTTAAGAGCATAGCGTGTCATTTTTTTATCCTTTCTTGTCATTAAAGCGGCATCGTATATGATGTCATATACGATGCCGCTATTTTAGCGTAAAAATTGGAATTTTGCTACCACTTCTCCCAATGCACCACAACCTCAAAAGCCGCCCTTCCGCCCTTCTTCGGCGGTGTGGACAATTTCTCCTCATCCAATGCATACCCAAACGAAAGCGCAATTCGCAAATGCCATTCGGGAGGGAATGCCAGGATTTTTCGAGACAGCTCAAAGTCATAGAGCGAGGCGGGGCACGAGCCGACTCCCAGCTCCCATGCGGCGAGCTGCATAAATGCCGCGGCTTGACCTGCATCGAACATGATCTGAAATTTGCTGTCAGGGTCGGGAGTCAAAATGGCAACACACAACGCCGCGCCTGCGATATGCGACGCCCACTCGCCGCATTGCGACAGTTCTTTCAAAATAGTTTTGTCCCGTATCGCAATGAATTGCCAGGCTTGATTATTTTTCGAAGACTGCGACCTGCGCCCTGAGTTGAGAATGGCGTGGACCACGTCATCGGGCAGGGGCTTGTCTTGAAATTTTCTCACCGCGCGCTTTAATCGAATGGCGTCAGATACGTTCATGGGTTTCTCCATTTATGTCATTGCAGGGAAAGTATACTAAAAAGATGAGGGTGTTTACCTGTTTTGTAAGAAATGGACAATCATTCTCATCTTTATCTAAGATGACGGCCTTATATTTATTTTTAACCAATTTGAATCACTGATCGAACCTGTCGTGTACGCTCTCTTTCAAAAAGGAACGCTGCATGAACGAATCGTCTGGGTCGAAAATGGAAGTATTCAGGGGGCGTATCAAAGAGATGTTCACACGTCTGCGGCGCGGATTGCCTTTTGCCTCGGGTGTGTTTGCCGCCCTGCTTGTTTTATTTTTCTACAACCTCCTCATCGTTAAACCAAATCAACTGACGCTGGAAGATGTCAACGCATCTGTGGCAATCGCCATGGCGTCCGCCACGCCCGCGCCCGCGAATTCCGCGCTGGTGTATCAGGTCATTCAGCCCTCGCTGGTTTGGATTCAGGTGGAGGAAAAGCATCAGCAAGCCGAATCAGATTTCGGTTTGGGAAGCGGCGTGGTTGTCGACAACTTCGGCAACATCCTCACCAGTCTGCATGTCGTCAACGGCGCGACCGTTATCAAAGTCACATTTGCGGATGGCACGGAATCGCAGGCGCAGATCGTTAATTCGATTCCCGAAATGGACCTTGCCGTGTTGCAGGCGTTGGATACGCCGTTGTTCGTTGTGCCTGCTGTTTTGGGCAACCCCAATTCCATGCGGGTGGGGGATGAGGCTTATGTGGTGGGCAACCCATTTGGATTGTACAGCTCGATGAGTTCGGGTGTCATCTCAGGTTTTGACCGCGTCTTTCGCGTATCGGGAACTGATCTGGAAATCCCAGGCATGATCCAAATTGACGCAGCGGTTAACCCCGGTAATTCAGGCGGCCCGTTGCTCAACCGCAGCGGACATGTCATCGGCATTATTACGGGACTTATCAATCCCACCGATGATACTTTTTTCATTGGCATTGCTTTTGCCGTGCCGATCAACGTGGCTGTCGGCGGCATGGGTTCGCCGCCGTATTAGTCGTTACCTTGTGAGTGCGTCGCACCTTACTTAATGACTCACCTTACGCAGTTTGTGTGTTTTAGTGCCATGTCGCCCTGAGCGGAGCGAAGGGTCTCTACGACTATCTCAGAGACCCTTCGCTCCGCTCAGGGAATCATGCGCGGTGCATAAGGTGAGTTAATGAGATTTTTCAAAAGAGTAGATTCTGCTGATTAATGAGACTCGGCTACCTGTCTGGTGCGACACACTGGACGTTGAGAAAACAAAAAGGAGAACAAGCATGGAACAAACCTCAAACCGTGAAAACAAACTTCCGATGGAACGTGTGTTGTACGAGGTAAAAAAGATCATTGTGGGGCAGGATCACCTGCTCGAACGATTGATCGTAGCCCTGCTCGCCCGTGGACATATCCTCGTGGAAGGTGTGCCCGGGTTGGCGAAGACGATGGCGATCAAGACCCTTGCCGATTCGATTGGCGGTGAGTTCAAACGCATCCAATTCACGCCAGACCTTGTCCCCGCTGACTTAATAGGCACGCGCATCTATAACCAGAAGAATGGTGAGTTCAATACTTCGCTTGGGCCTGTGTTTACCAATTTATTGCTTGCGGACGAAATCAATCGCGCGCCTGCCAAAGTGCAAAGCGCGCTGCTTGAAGTGATGCAGGAAAAACAGGTGACCATTGGCCGCGAGACTCACAAAGTTCCGAATCCGTTTTTAGTGTTGGCGACTCAAAACCCCATTGAAACCGAAGGCACATACGCACTCCCCGAAGCGCAAGTGGACCGTTTCATGCTCAAAGTCTTGGTTGGCTACCCAAGCCCGAATGAAGAGTTTGTTATTGTGGAACGCATGACAGGCGCGTGGACGGATGTGCAAAAGGTATTAACCACCGACCAGTTGATCGAACTGCAAAAATTGACAGATCAAGTATATGTTGACCCATCCCTCATTGAATACTCGGTCAAGATGGTGGGAGCGACACGCAATCCAAAGGATGTTGGCTTGGCCGACCTTCAGCGATATATCATGTTTGGAGCCAGCCCGCGCGCATCCATCAATTTGATTCTCACCGCCAAAGCCCTCGCCTTCGTGCGCGGACGCAGTTACGTTCTCCCGCAGGATGTGCTTGATATGGCGTTGGATGTCATCCGTCACAGACTGGTGCTTTCGTATGAAGCCCTTTCAGATAACATCACCAGCGATGAGCTATTAACTAAAATACTTGATCGTATCCCGCTCCCTGTGGTTCCATTGCATGAACACTTCAACATCCACGCCAACGCCTGAGCGGATTCTGCATCGGCTCGATTGGCAGGTCATCCGCAGGTTGGATGGGTATCTGCAAGGCGACTATCGCAGTCTCTTCCGCGGCTTCGGCATGGACTTTGCCGACCTGCGCGAATATCAGGCGGAGGACGACATCCGTTATATTGACTGGAACGTCAGCGCGCGCATGGATACGCCCTACGTGCGTGTGTATATGGAAGACCGCGAAGTCATTGCATGGTTTCTCCTTGACCTGAGTCCCTCGGTGGATTTTGGCGCGCTCGAAAACCAGAAGCGCAACGTGCTGATTGATTTTGTGGCGACGCTTGCGAGGCTATTAACCCGTCACGGGAATCGCGTCGGGGCGATGATGTATGGGAGCGCTATCCAGCGCACGGTCCCAGCAAGAAGCGGAAAGTTGCAAGTGTTGCGAATCATCAATGACTTGCTGAATCAGCCGCGTCTTTCACATTCATCCATGACCGATCTCAGCGTATTGCTCAAAGGCGGTTTGCACGCCATCAAAAAACGTTCGCTGGTTTTTGTAGTCTCCGATTTCATCAGCGCCCCTGGCTGGGAGCGCACATTGAATTTGTTGAACCAGCGCCACGAAGTCATCGCCATCCGTTTGTGGGACCCGCGCGAAATGGATTTGCCAGACATCGGCCCGATTGTGATGGAAGATGCCGAAACGGGCGAGCAGTTGTATGTGGATACGCACGATAAAAAATTCCGCAAGCGTTTTCAGGACGCGGCGCAGCAGCGCGAACTTGCCTTGAATGATTCGTTCAAACGCGCAGGCGTGGATGTTCTGCCGCTTTCCACCGAAGAGGATTTGATGCAGGCCATCGCGCGCTTTGTGATGCTGCGGCGTCAACGCAAAAGGTAGTCATGTCTTTTCTCTGGCCTATCTCGTTCTTATCTTTGTTCGCGATCCCGTTGCTGGTCTTGTTGTATCTTCGGATGCAGAATCGCCGCAAGCAATTTGCCGTGCGCTATGGCAGTTTGGGTTTGGTACAGCAAGCCGCAAACGGACGCGCGCTCGGTTCGCGCCGTCATCTTCCCGCGCTTCTTTTTTTGCTCGGGCTTGCCATTTTATTTTTTGCGCTGGCTCGTCCGCAAATGTCGGTCAGCTTGCCAAAGGTCGAAGGCATCGTCATTCTTGCCTTTGATGTTTCTGGCAGCATGTCTGCAACTGATTTTGAACCCACGCGCATGGAAGCCGCAAAAGAAGTGGGCCGCGAATTCGTGAAACGCCAGCCCAGCACGGTCAAGGTCGGCATTGTTTCGTTCAGCGACAACGGCTTTTCGATGCAGTTGCCCACGAACGATCAGGAAGCCATACTTTCCTCAATTGACCGCCTGCATCCCGAACGCGGCACATCGCTTGCAAATGGGATTATCATCTCTTTGAACACGATTGCCAACGCGACGGGACAACCGCCCATCATCGGCATGGATGTCCCGCTTGACGCCTCTTCATCTGCGCCCGCACCTGCTCCTGTCTCTGACGCAGGCGACTCCGCTGTCATCGTCCTCATCACTGACGGCGAAAACAACATGGACCCCGACCCATTGCAAGCCGCCCAATTCGCCGCAGATCGTGGAGTCCGCATTCACACCATTGGGGTCGGCAGCAGCGCAGGGACGGTTCTCGAAGTCAACGGCTTTACCGTCTTCACCCAATTGGATGAAGCCACCCTTCAACAAATTGCAGAGATCACCGACGGCAATTATTACAACGCCCAAACCGAGGAAGACCTGCAAGTCATCTACGAAAACATTGACCCGCAATTGGTGATGGTGGAAGAGAAAACAGAAGTCACCGCCATTTTTGCGGGCGTGAGCATCCTTATTTTATTGGTCGCAGGGATGATCTCCCTGCTGTGGTTTAGTCATGTGCCGTAACTTTTCAATTGTATGTCATGCTGAGCCGCTTTGCGGCGAAGCATCTCTTTCACGGCAAAGAGACCCTTCGGTCGCTGACCCTGCCCTGGTACGGCTTAAGCCGCACGGTGCCAGGGAGAGCGCTCCCTCAGGGTGACACGAATAATCGGAGGCTGACATGGAATTGCTCTGGCCTGGATTCCTTTACGCATTGGCACTGATTCCCATTCTAGTGCTTGTTTATATTTTCATTCTGCGCCGCAGGCGGCCTTACGCGGTGCGCTTTTCGAGCTTGTCACTTGTGCGCGCGGCCGTTGGAAAACAATCGCAGGTGCGGCGTCATCTTCCATTTGTGTTGTTCCTGCTGGCCATGTCCAGCCTTGTGCTGGCAATGGGACGCCCCGTCACAACCGTCACCCTGCCCGCCGCGAACGCCACCATCATCCTTGCCATTGACGTGTCCCGAAGCATGTGCTCCACAGACATTCAACCCAACCGCCTCGAAGCCGCCAAATCTGCCGCGCTGGATTTTATCGAAGCGCAGGAAGCCAATGTGCAGATCGGCCTTGTCGCATTTGCAGGCTACGCCGTCGTTATTCAGGAACCCACCACCGACAGAAATTTATTGGAGAATGCCGTTCAAAATATTACCACCGCGCGCAGGACAGCCATAGGCTCTGGCTTGCTCACCTCCCTTGAAGCGCTTTCAGAAATAGACGATAGCATCCCAAGTCCATTCTCAGGCGTGGAACCCGAACCCATGCCCGAAGGACAGTATGCGCCCTATATCGTTGTCCTGCTGACGGATGGCGTCAACACCACAGGCCCTGAACCGCTCTTCGCCGCAGAGTTCGCAAAAACACGCGGCGTCCGTGTCTACACCATTGGGTTTGGCACAGCGCAAAACGACTCGCCCATGAATTGCGGCAGCTTCCAAAGCGGCGACCCAAACGATGCCAATCAATTTTTCTTTGGTGGCGGGGGCGGTGGGGGCGGCGGCAACTTCCGCAGGGGCATCGATGAAGAGACCTTGAAACAGGTGGCCGCCATGACGGGCGGCGCATACTTCGCCGCATCCAGCACAGGCGAGTTGGAAGATGTCTTCCGCAACCTGCCCGTGCAGTTGATGACCGTCACCGAAACGACAGAGGTCAGCGTCATCTTCGCAGCCCTCGGCGCAGCCCTCGTTATGCTCGCCATCCTCCTCTCCATGCTCTGGCATCCCATTCCATAAATAACTCACCTTATGCATTTTTGCGTGTTTTAGGGCATGTCGCCCTGAGCGACAGCGAAGGGTCACTACGACTGTCTCAGAGACCCTTCGCTCCGCTCAGGGAATCATGTCTGGTGCGTAAGGTGAGTAAATAACTCTTCTTACCACGAAGTATTCATGAACGAAGTTCATCCAGAAGGATGAAAACACCGTCCCGAAGGTTGACGGACAGAATCATGGTTTTCTAAGGAGTCGTGCAATAACAACTTCCGTTTTTCTCGTGGGAATCGGCGGACTAAAGTCCTGCCTCAGTACATGGAAGCCCCTTCGGGGCTAAGTCGGCTTTAGCCGACTTTTACGAACTGAGGCAGGGATTTATCCCGCACCGAGCGCAAGGATAGCCCGAAGTTCAAAACAAGGAAGTTATTTTTACACAAATACTAAGAACCCTTCGGGACGTTTACGCCTATTTTCATATCAGAACACGGAGTTCACCAAGAAAGAATTAAAAACTCACCTTACGCAGTTTTGCGTGTTTTAGGGTCATGTCGCCCTGAGCG
>CAKKRM010000235.1 GCA_919902735.1 Anaerolineales bacterium
CGTCCATGGTGTAGCCATGCAAATCGAGTGAGGGCTGGCAGACAAGCAAACGCACCCCGATCTCCTGCGCCTGGCCAATAAAATACTTGAGTTCCTTTCCATTACCGCCCTTGCGCGGGATGAAGATTTTCTCGCCGTTGCCTTTTGCCAGGCATTGCGGACCATTCATCGTGAAGTAAATGCACACTTCATTATCCATCGCCGCCCCAGCCGTAGCTAAAAAAAATGGAGTTGCGGTGCGTTCAGGGTCTTTTTCCCCATGAGTCTGAACGTACAAAATTTTTTTGGTATCAGCATCGTTCGTCTTCCACAGCATAACTGCCCTCCGGGGTGAATTAGTAAATAGACTTTATCGGTAATTAGAAAAAACGTCCCGAAGGCATTGTCCTGAGCCTGTCGAAGGGTTGCCGCCAGGCGTTCAAATTCCTCGAAAAAAACCTCACCGCACTAGTGCCCGAACAACTTAAAATTGATGGGTAAAAGCGGCTGAATTTCGCCGCTTTTACCCTACATCTTCATGTTGTTCGGGTACTAGCGCGCGGCGCAAGTGTCGGGACGGTGCATGTGTGTTATTTCCGATAAAGTCTACAAGTACACAAATAAAACAAGTAGACAGGGTCCGTGTTTACGTGTTTACATTTTTACACGCTACACAAACAACTGCACTTCCGCGTCTGCGGCATATTCAAGGAACATGGCCGCGCCGCCCACTTCACATTCTTTGATGAAGTCTTCGCGCTTGAAACCAAAGACATCCATGGTCATCTGGCAGCCGATCATTTTTACATCCATATCAACACACACCTGACGCAATTCATCGATGGAAGCAACGCCTTTGTTTTTGAAGGTCTGCTTCATCAAGCCAGTTGCCACACTTTCAAAGCCAGGCACATTTGCCATCAAGATGTTGGGCATGGCCCAGTTGATATTCTGGAATCCTTCGGGGCCGAAGGGCATTTTCATTGGCATGGCAGGGTTGCCCAAAGGGGAAACCGAAGCGGTCAGGTCATTTTTGAGGAGAGTCAATCCGTAAAAGGTAAAGAAAATGCCCACCTCCCAGCCCATGGCGCCAGCAGCGCTGGCAAGAATGAACGGGGGGTAGGCCCAGTCAAGGGTTCCTTTGCTGGCGATGAGAGCCAGTCTCTTTGGGGCGTTCGGGTCAGACTTTGACATGATATTTCTCCGTATTAAAGTTGGATGTCATTGCGAGCCGCCGCTCTTGCACTTTGGCGGCGAAGCAATCTCCACATCGTTAGGGGACTGCTTCGTTCCTCGCAGTGACGTTGATATTTTATTTCTTCTTCAAGTAGAAGATAAACTTTCCATCATCCACCATCGAGCGAAGCAATTCATTGCCCGTTTGGCGGCTCCATGCTTCCATATCAGGCGGCGCGCCTGGGTCGGTGGCGACCATTTTCAGGATCTGCCCGGATTGAAGTTCCTTCATCGCCTTGGATGTCTTCACAACAGGCATGGGACAAAGCATTCCAGAGCAATCCAACACTTGATCTTCTTTAATAACTACGTCTGTCATAACTGTCTCCTTTGAACGTGACTATGATACCGATTCGCCCTGGGGTTGACCATCCCGCGCACAGGGGGAGTTTTCTCCCCCGCGCGGGGGAGCAACGCGATTATTCGGATATAATAATTCTACAACGTATTCCTCCGTTTTCAACTCCAGGTTTTAGCCGTCATGGTCAGAAACATTAAATCCATTTTTCGCACCAATCGCATTTTCCTGTTTCTTGTCATCTTTCGCTGGGCTTCGCTATTCCCCGCCGTGTTGACCCTGAACCACGAAAATAGCCAGGGCGTATTATCCCCTTTGGCTGTGCTGGGTATTGTCGTCCTCGCCAATGGGATCGTTTCGATTTTCAACCGCCACCTTAATCAGCTCGTTGTAGACCGCCCTTATGTGATGAGCTTTGATTTTCTCTTCTCCGCCCTCATTCTCGCGTTGAGCGGGGGAATTCACAGCCCATATTATCTTTATGTGCTCAGCCCGTTGCTGGCAGGCGCGTTTTTCTTTCAAGTGCGCGGCGCGCTGGTTGCCTCCCTTGCCTTTACGCCGCTTTATTTAATCGGCAATATTTTTTCTCCCGCAGAACTTTCAGACAACATCCTATTAATGACTCAGCTCGCTGGAATATGGCTGTTCCCGATCCTCTTTGCGTACCCATCCACCCTGCTCAGGGATATTAATCGAGCGCGCGAAGAACTATCCAGCGCCCGCGATGAACTTGCGCAAAAACATGAAAACCTTGAAACCGCGCACCGTCAACTGGGGATCATTCACGACCTCACCGTGTTGTTGCAGGCCGCGCCTGATTTGATCTCCGTGCAAGAGCGTGTGCTTGGCGCAGTGACAACCGACCTTGGTTTTTCAAAAGCCGTCGTCGCATTGGTAGACCCCGCCCGCGAAGAACTCGGCGGCTGGATGGTCTACCCACCCGAAGAGTCTTTCCCGCAAACAAAATCGCTTCCGCTCAAATCTGAAAACGGCGAAGTCATCAAAGCCCTGCTCAACCGCAGCAACTTCACCACGAACGATCACCCCCTCATTCAGGATTTCCAACTCAATACCTGGCTCAATCGAAACCAATGGTTTATCGTGCCGCTTTATTTGAGGGAGCACCCCGTCGGCATTTTACTCGTCGAAGAATCTGGACTCACCAAAGAGATGGAATCCACGCTGATGACGGTCGCGAATCAAGCTGCCCTGGCGCTTGGTACTACGATCCTGTGCATTGACCGCGCCCGACGCCTCGCCGTCGAAACCGAACGCAACCGCATCGCCCGCGACATTCACGACACAGTCGCGCAATCGCTCTTTGGCATTGTCTATTCCCTGGATGCCTGCATTACCATGCTCCCTCAAAAAGCCGATGACGTGAAGAACGAACTCATTGAATTACGCTCCCTTGCCAATACCGCACACGACGAAGTGCGCCGCTCCATCTTTGACTTGTGGCCCTCCGCCCTGACCATCGAACTTTTCATGGCAGACCTGACAAATTACATCAGCAGTTGCTGCCGCCCGCGGCCTTTCAGCATCATCTTCAGCAACAACGGCGATTTCAATTCCCTGTCGTCGGGCATGAGGCGGACGGTCTATCGCATGGCGCAGGAAGCCCTGGCCAATTCTGCGCGGCATTCAGACGCACAATCGGCGCGCCTGTGTTTAACGGTTACAGATGATGAAGTCTATCTTGTTATTTCAGATGAAGGCAAAGGTTTCGATCCATCCGTCGCACTTTCGCGCAGCCTCAACCGCGAGCATTTCGGCCTGCATGGAATTCATGAACGCGCCCGCGCCATGGGCGGCGATTGTGAGATCGTCAGCCAACCCAATGCAGGCGCGCGCATTATGGTCAACCTGCCAATCAATGGGCATCATCATGCCTGATTCGATTCGCATCCTCATCGTAGACGACCACGCGGTAGTCCGCAAAGGGTTGGCAATGGTCCTTCGTCTGGAACCAGACCTGGAGGTTGTGGGCGAAGCGGAAAATGGAAGAGTCGGTTTGGAAGCGGCGAAAAAGCTAAATCCAGGAATCGTTCTCGTTGACCTCGTCATGCCTGAGATGGACGGGCAGGAGATGGCGCTTGCGCTGCGAAAATCCAACCCAAAAATAAAGATCATGATGTTGACCGGCACCGAAGTGGACGACCGCGTGTTCGATCTTGTGGCGGCGGGCATCGAAGGCTATGTGCTGAAAAACGTCGAACCTGCCGAGTTGGTGCGCGCGATCCATGCGGTGGTACACGGGGAAGCCTACCTCCACCCGGATGTGATGAAAAAAATCGTCAGCCGAATGCAGCCACAGCACGCTCCAATTGTTACGCTGACCCCGCGCGAACTTGAAGTTCTCGAATGGATGGCTTCCCCCAATACGTATAAACAGATTGCGGTCCAGTTGAGTGTCAGCGAAGAGACTGTCCGCAGCCATGCAAAAAATATTCTTGAAAAAATGAAACAGCCCAATCGCGCGCAGGCGGCGCTTGCGGCCATGAAAATGAGGCTGATAAAATTGAATGAATAACTCACCTTACGCAGTTTTGCGTGTTTTAGGGTCATGTCGCCCTGAGCGAT
>CAKKRM010000236.1 GCA_919902735.1 Anaerolineales bacterium
ATTAATGCCTGAGAGGGCTTTTGAGTTACCGTAGTAAAAGTCCAATTGCTGGACGAAGAATGCAGGTTGCATTGTGTTCATGGGGTGATTGTATCAAATAAATGTCTCGTCATTGCGAGGGCGTTCTTGTCCTTTGCCCGACATCGTACCCGTATGGGTAAGCAATCTCCAATACGCTGCGCTAGATTGCTTCGGGCTTCGCCGTTTGAGGCTCGCCCTCGCAATGACAGGTGAATATCCCTCGAAACAGAATCAGCCCTCAGCAAGTCCGAGGCGGTATAATTCGCGTCAATGAAACGTATTCTGATCATCTTTCTTCTTTCATCTTTCATCCTCTCATCATGTGGTTCTGCCGGTTCATCGGCAAACAGCGCATCTAATTCCCCCGCTCAATACATCGAAAACAAAGGCTCGGATACCATCGTCAACCTGGCGCTGGCCTGGGCCGAAGCGTATCAGGTGGAACATCCTGATGTGCGCATCTCGGTAACGGGCGGCGGCTCAGGCACGGGCATTGCAGCGCTGATCAACAACACGGTGGATTTAGCAAATGCTTCACGGCAGATCAAGGCCGAGGAAATTGAAGAGGCAAGAGCAAAAGGGGTGGAACCAGTTGAACATATCATTGCGCGTGATGCGATTGCCGTGATCGTGAATGCGGAAAACCCCGTCAGCGAATTGACGCTGCAACAAATCTCGGATATTTATAGCGGCGAAATCACCAACTGGAGCGAAGTGGGCGGCGAAGACCGACCGATTGTGAAGCTCTCGCGCGAGACCAACTCCGGCACGCATGTGTATTTTCTGGAAACTGTTTTGAGATTGGGAAACAAGGAAGATAAAACTCTATTTTCAATGGACACGTTGCTGCTGCCATCCTCCGAAGGCATCATTTCGGAAGTGCGTCAGAACCCGAACGCAATTGGATATGACGGCCTCGGCTATGTGCCCGATGATTTGAAAATGATCGCAATTGCAAAGGAAGCAGGCGGCGCGTATGTTCTGCCTTCGATCGAAACCGTGAACGATAAAACGTATGCAATCGCACGCGATTTATATATGTACACCAACGGCGAGCCAACGGGAATTGTGAAGGATTATCTTGATTGGATCCTTTCTGAAGAAGCGCAGCAGATCGTTGCTGATTTGGGTTTTGTACCTGCAAAGTGATGTCATTGCGAGGAGCGCACTTGCTCTTCGCGACGAAGCAATCTCAGTCACCGTGTATGAGATTGCTTCGTCGGGCTGGGTTTCGATACGGGCGAAAAAAGCGCTCGCCCTACTCAACCACCAGCCCTCCTCGCAATGACATGTGGAGAGTTATGGAAAAATCTTTAAACTGGCGTGAGTTCATCATCACAAGAGCCATCAAAGCCAGCGGCTATTCGGCTGTTGTCTTTGTGCTGCTCATTTTCTTTTTTCTTCTGCGCGAAGGCCTGCCCGCGCTCGGCGAAGTGGACGCCTCCTCGCTCCTCAACATCCGCTGGTATCCCATCGAAGATCACTTCGGCATTCTGCCGCTTATCACGGGTTCGATCATCATCACCTTTGGCGCGGCATTGATCGCCGTCCCATTTGGGATCGGCACCGCGGTCTACATCTCTGAGATTGCTCCGCGCTGGATGCGGGAAATTCTCAAACCACTGGTTGAATTGCTTGGCGGACTTCCCTCCGTAGTGTTGGGATTTCTTGGCATACTCGTGCTCTCGCCATACCTGCGCATCTTGCTGGACCTGCCAACTGGTCTGACCGCTTTTACAGGGTCCCTGCTGTTGGGAGGGATCGCCGTTCCAACGGTCGTGTCCGTGGCCGAGGATGCGCTAGACTCTGTCCCGCGTGCGTATCGTGAAGGCGCATGGGCACTGGGCGCAACCAAATGGCAGACCATCTGGCGCGTGACATTACCTGCCGCAAAGTCAGGCGTGCTGACCGCTGTCATGCTCGGCGTGGGACGCGCCATCGGCGAAACCATGACCGTGATGATGGTGACAGGTAACGCGCCTGTCATGGCGACCAAATTGGGCAGCCTCTTCTCCCCCGTCCGCACCATGACGGCCACCATCGCCGCAGAAATGGGCGAGGTCGCCAACGGAAGCACTCATTATCATGTGCTCTTCTTCATCGGCATGGTGCTGTTCCTGATCTCGTTAGTCGTGAATGTGATTGCTTCTTCGGTGGTCTTCCGCTCAAAGAAACGCGCGGAGAGAATTCTCTCATGATGACCAAATTCCTCTCCCGCAATCGTCACACCGTCCAACGGCTTGGGTTTAGCTTCATCACTCTCATGGCTGTGATGACAGTGCTTCCCATCGTCGGCACGATCATTTACATTCTGTTTCAAGGCGGCTCCGCCATTTCATGGGATTTCATCACAGGCTTCCCGCATGACGGAATGCGCGCGGGCGGCATCCTGCCTGCCATCATTGGGACGTTGTATCTTACGATTGGCACAGCCATCTTTTCCGTTCCGCTGGGAATCGCCGCCGCCATTTATCTTTCTGAATACGCCAAAGACAACCAGTGGACTCGCCTCATCCGCCTCGCGATCATCAACCTCGCGGGAATTCCCTCGGTGGTGTATGGCCTGTTCGGGTTGGGATTATTCGTGTTGTTCCTAAAATTCGGCACATCCATTCTGGCCGCGTCCCTCACGCTTTCGATCATGACCCTGCCTGTCATCATCAGCACCGCGGAAGAATCATTACGGGCTGTGCCGCAAGCCTTCCGTACCGTGAGCATTTCCCTCGGCGCCACCCGCTGGCAGACCATCCGTAAAATTGTGTTGAAGGAAGCCTTGCCTGGCATTTTGACGGGCGTCATCCTTGGCCTCGAACGCGCCGCAGGGGAAACGGCCCCCATCCTTTTCACGGGTGCGGCCTTCTTCCTTCCACGCCTGCCCCAATCCCCTTTTGATGCAACCATGGCATTGCCCTATCATCTTTTTGTGATCTCCACTCAAGTCCCTGAAATGCCCATCCAAATCCAATACGGCACAGCGCTTGTACTGCTCGTTTTCGTCCTAACCATGAACCTTATTGCGACTGTGATTCGTTCAAGGGCAAGGGCAAGAAGACAGTGGTAAGCTACTTCTGGTGGTCGAGTAGCGAGCGCACTTTGCGAGCATATCGAGACCACCTATTTCAAGGATAATTTCTCTGACATGGTGGTCTCGATACGGGCGAGAAAAACGTTCGCCCTACTCGACCACCGAGTATTTATAAAATGACAAATAAAATCCTTATTGAAAACCTCTCCCTCCAATACTCCGACGGCACCGAGTCCTTGCGCGGCGTCAGCATGGGAATTCGTCAGAATGCCGTGACCGTGCTCTTCGGTCCAGCAGGAGGCGGAAAATCCACACTGCTGCGCTGTCTCAATCGCTTGAACGATCTGACCGAGATCAAAGCCAGTGCGGGCCGCATCCTCATCGACGAGGAAAATATCCTCGACGCGAAAACAGATGTGATTGCCCTGCGCCGCAAAGTGGGCATGGTCTTTGCGCGCCCCGTCCCCCTGCCGATGAGCATCCGCGAAAATGTGACTTATGGTTTGGAGCTTGCGGGTGAAAAACGAAAATCCAAATTGGATGAAGCGGTGGAACGCAGTTTGAAACTCTCTGCAGTTTGGGATGAAGTGAAAGACCGCTTGAATGACCCCGCCATTGCCCTCTCCGGCGGACAGCAGCAGCGCGTCTGTCTCGCGCGCGTGATCGCGCTTCAGCCTGAAATTATTTTGCTCGACGAACCCACCTCAGGCCTTGACCCCATCTCCACAGGCAAAGTGGAAGCCGCCCTGCTGGAGTTGAAAAAAGAATACACCATCATCCTTGTCCCGCATTCCATTCAACAAGCCGCGCGCACCGCCGATTACGCCGCCTTCTTTTTGCAGGGTGAACTGATTGAGTATGGTGAAGGCAAGTCTCTTTTCACTGTGCCGAAACAAAAGAAAACCGAAGATTACATCATGGGCAGGTTTGGTTAAAAGAGACAGTCCCGTTGGCGCCAACGGGACTGTCTCTTTTTTCTTATTCCTTCGGTATCTGCGACTCTTCGATCAAATCTTTCGGCGTGGCCGCGCCGCAACTGGGACAGATATAATTATGCTCAATCGGCACATAAGACCTCGTACAAAATGAACAGGTGATGGGCATGGGTTCTTTCGGAACTTCCTTCACCACTTCCTTTGTCACTTCGCGGGTTTCCACGCGAGTCCCTCCGCCGCCGATAAATATAGGGCCGCCTGAATGGTGAGAACTACTCCCCGATGAAGAACTTGAAGATGATTTATTCGCAATCGCGCCGCCGAGCGCCCCGCCAAATGCGCTCTTGCTCGCTGAAGGTTTGGCCAACCCCGAGGATTTCGAGGATGACTTTGATGATTTCGACGATGAACTCGACCCGCCTTTACTGTTACCAAGCACGAAGAACAACACCGCCACAATCACCACCGCCGCGAGAGTGACAAAGACAATGATCGCAGTCAATCGAATGGCACGGGGAATGTTGTAAAGTTCGTAACCGTAGCTAAATAGAAAAACACCGCCCACATAAAACGGCGCGAGAATTAAACACAAAACTGTTCCAATTTCTTGCGCGAGGCTCTCATCGAACCAGGTCAGGTAGGCGATGAAAACGATCAACGCCAGGGTTGCCAGCGCGATCAAGCCGCCGGGGATGAGGATGTGCAGGGGTTTGCCAGGCTTTTCATCATCGTGGTCATATTCAAACACTTCATGCGTTTTCGCGCGGACTTGCCGCGCTTTGTATTCTGATTGAGTCATGTAAATTCTCCTTTCCCTCACCCTAGCCCTCTACCCTACGGGCACGATGTCCCGAAGGGAGAGGGGAACTCCCTTCCCCCTTCGGGGGGAAGGGTTGGGGATGAGGGATTACTTGCTCAAATCCTTCGCCATTGTCTCCATCTGCGCGAGGATCGCGGCCACCTGTCCGCTGGCGGTGTTGACGCGGTACATGTGCGCGAACCCATCGCCGAGCATTACTTTAATTGTACGCCACGAAGCCAGTTGAGGTTGCAACTCGCCTTCGGGCAGAAGGTTCACGGCTTGTTTCCATTGGGGGTGAGTCTTTTCGTAATCGCCGAGCAGGCCCAAAGTCGAGGTGCGAAGCGGGAAGAGATGCGTAGTCTCCACCCAGCGGGCATCCTGTTTGTTATCCAAAAGCCATTTCACAAAAAGCCATGAGGCCAGTTGCTCTTCATCGGTCGATTCCAAAATCACATACGAGGAACCGTACACAACAAGCGCTTCGTTATGTTCAGAGGGAAATGGAATCACACTCCACTTGTCGGCGCTGTTTGCGCTGGCGAATGCGCGCGCAACACTGGGCAGGTCGTGCAAACTTGCCGTGATGAACAAAGCCTCGCGGTTCGCAAAGGAAGTGATCGGGTCCGCTGTTGCGCTTTGCCACGCGCAACTTGATTCGGAAAGTTCGCGCAAAAATTTGAAGGCCTTGATATTGTTTGGCGCGAGAAAACGATAATTGCCTTCCTCCAAAACGCCGCCGCCGAAGGCCAGCATCCATGAATAGGCGGTCATTGATTCGGTGTTCACCAGCCAGCCGCCAAGCGCATCGTTTTCCGCAAACTCATCGGAGAGCATCGAGCTTTGTGCGCGGCAGGTTTGCTGGCGAAATTTTTCCGATGAAGCAGGCCTCGAGTCAAAACCAAGTTTATCCGCCCAGGTTTCATTCCAAAGTAAAAATTGCGCGCTGCGCTGCGCGGGGAATGCCACACGCGCTTCATCCGTCAAATCCTGATTCCAAAACACAAACGGAAAATCATTTGAGTCGATTCCGTATTTTGGGTCATCCACGTAATCCGTCAGGTCGGTCACCGCGCCATCGGTGTACCAGCCCTGCGCGTGCTCGGGCAGCGCGATCACAAGGTCGGGTTTGTTTTCCGTCGGCAGAGATGCGGTCACTTTATCGTACAGGTTCGAGAAATTAATTTGATTTTCCACATTCACTTTAATGCCCCACTCGTTTTGCGAATTGAAATCGTTGACGAAGGTGTGGAACAGGTCAGACTCGATTCCATACCACGGAATCCAGACATCAATCTCCAGCCCGTTCAACGCCTCTTCATTGACCTCGATCCTGCTGGCTGTTTCGAGGACAGTTTCCGTCGCTGGGGGGTTTTCGCCGCTCTGTGTTGCGGGCGCTTTCGCTGTGGCGGTTGCGGCATTTGTCCCAGCACAAGCGGTTAATATAATGGAGAGGATTATGAATATTGGGAATATTTTTTTCATGGAGCAAGCGTCATAAATGGGACGGGCATGAAAACCAAAAAGAAGACAAAGATCATCGCAAAGCCGACCAGCCGTCGGGTGGGGTCGAGCGTGGTAATCTGGTCGAGCGGTTGTGCGTGGACGCGTCCCAGCCAGAATAAGATGGCCGCCCATAACCACCATCCGCTCCAGTAGAAGCCGAATAAAATCAGCAAGCCGACGATGAACGGAAATGCCTTGCGGGCTTTATCCCCAAACAAGCCGTAGATGACGTGCCCGCCGTCGAGCGTACCAGCGGGGATGAGATTCAACGCGGTGACGAGAATGCCCGCCCAGCCCGCGAACGCCACGGGATGAATGAACACATCCAAACCGCCGAAGGGAATAGGGCCGCCCGTGAAGAAATATTTCAGCCAATATAAAAACCCTTGCGGCTCGAGCGGCGCGGGGAGCAATTGGCCGAAGGTGACATATTTTGCGAAGATATAGAGAAGCGAATTGCCTTCCATGAAACCGTTGGGGTTTGGGTCGATGGTTCCCAATGTGGAAAGCGACAACCCTAAAAATAAAACAGGAATGGCGACGACCAGGCCTGCAATGGGGCCTGCAATGCCGATATCAAATAAGATGCGTTTGTTCTTTGGAATGCCGCGCATGATGATCGCCGCGCCCATGGTGCCCAGCGGACTTAATGGAAACGGAATGAAGTACGGCAACGTGGCAGGCGTTTTATGATAGCGGCTCATGAAGTAGTGACCCAATTCATGCGCAACCAAAATTCCCAGCAAGCTGAGGGCAAAGGGCCAGCCTGTGAAAATACTTTTGGCAAGCGCCAGCAACTGCCCCGCAAAGTCGTTGGGGATGGGGCCTT
>CAKKRM010000237.1 GCA_919902735.1 Anaerolineales bacterium
GGAGCTGCGGTTGTTGGCCGAGCGGAGCCCAGGTATATCCCAACGAACCCCATTGGGCGAAACTGGCTTCATCGCCAAACAACAACAACGCCCCGCGCCGGCGCGCTTCGGCCACAATCTGTGGCCATTGCTTCTTCAGCCACTGGCGGCGTTTGCGTTCATCCAAGTGATCGGAGACAAAGCGCGCCTTCTGGTAGGAGAAGCCCCAGTTGTGTAGCAACTCGGCCACATAGTGGACATCATACAGGACTTGGAACTCGCGCAGGATCAAATCTTGATGCTCTTTATGTATCCCAAGAATGAACAGGATGATCTAACGCCCCAGCAACTCAAGGTTTTACGTGAAATTGTGGAGAAGGAGTACAAATGAAAGACGAACTATTCAATGAATTGACAGCCAGTATCCGCGAAGGCGGAAAGATTTTACAAGGCAAAGCCAAGCCTGCCCGAAAGTTCGTGATCGAAACTCCTGATGTGAAGAAGATACGCTCGAACTATAAACTTTCGCAAAATGAATTTGCCGCATTGATGGGAATCAGTGTCAGCACATTACGCAATTGGGAGCAGGGACGCCGCACCCCAGAAGGCTCGGCGCGGGTGTTATTGCAGGTCGCGGCGAAACACCCTGAAGTAATATGGGATGTGGTCAAAGTGAAGTCAACAGCAGCGTAAATGGTAACTCCTTCAAGGAAAAATCCTTGAAGGAGTTTTTGATTTTTGAAATGCAGATACAGTCTGCCTAAATTGTTTATTTCATTCTCTCCGCCACGATCTCTGCCACATCCTTTACTTGAATACTCCCTCCATCCGCCTTGGATGCGTCGCTCATCATCGTCAAACAGAATGGACATCCCACCGCACCCGCCGAAGGTCCTGCCGCACTTAGCAAACGTGCAAAAATAACTTCCGTACTTTAACAACCGATCTCAAGCAGAAGTAAAACGTGGACGAATGGTGTAATTCCAATTTGGGCAAGTAATATGTCGTTCGATATTCAAGTTTTTCATCACGCTCTTAGCGACTTTGATACCTTTTCTGTAGACATTCTCGACCAGGGAAGCAGACACATTCAATCCAGCCCGTGTGTTTGTGCCTCGAATGCAAGCCAGCATGATTTCAAAAGTCCGTAAGGGCTTGCCAGCCCAATTCGTGCTGATTGGTCCAAACAACCGATGCTCAATTGGGTTCCATTTGGATGCGCCAGTTGGATAGTGACAAACTGTGATTTCAAGTCCAAGTTGATCTGCCAATTGTTCTTGGAGTTGCACTTTCCATAAACGCAAACGGTACCCATTACTGCCGCCGCCATCGCATAAAATCAACATATAAGGCGCATCTGGAAAATCAAACTTCCCAAATTCCTGCCACCAGCGCGCCAGAACATCCACGGCAAACTCGGCAGTGTCCGCAGACTGACCAACATACACATAGCCTTGGTTGTGGTTCACCACGTAAATTCCATAAGGAACGGCATGCCCAGTCGCACTCGACTTGAAATCATGATCGTTCACGCGTTCAGCCTCCAGACACCAACTTTGACCGTTGTTTTTGAAATTGCCGATCAGTTCCTTCTTTTTGGCATCGATGCTGATGATCGGCCAACCTTTGCTCAAAAAATACTGCTTTTGCGCTTCAATATATTCAAATTGCGCATTTCGATCTGGATGTTGCTTGCCAGCCTGACGTTTGGCATTGGCTTTGAGCGAATAATTCATTTCTTTCAACAATCGTCTAACTGTATTTGGACAAGCTGCCTGTCCTTGGGCTTTCAGGCTATCGCTCAAATGTTGCAGACTACTCCGCAACCATTTCTCGGCGTTCATCGGATTGCCTGCTGTTTCTGGTTCAACCAATTTTTGCAGAGCAGGCTTTATTTCTGAGTTTTTTTTTCGACTGGTTGACGTCCGCCGCCTTCAGAACGAATTTGGTCTATCGGACGATCTACAAATTTTTGCTCCAGTTCTTCTTGCCCACGCTGGATGGTTTTCTCATCTAATCCTGTGATCTCTGACAACAAACGAATACCGCCATACCCGATGCGGTTGGATTCCACGGCAACGTACCAACGCCGCTGTTGTTCATCCAAACGACTAAGCAGTAAATTCATTTGCAGATGCAGTTTCTTGTCTGGATGTTCTCCAGAACTTTGACAATTTGCGCACTGACATACATGAAGTTTCGAGATCGGCATTGACTATTCCATTAGTGAAGTGGGTTTTGATCTTTTATTTTACTCGCTTCTCATTCTGTTCCATCAAGAAACGGAAGTTATTTTTGCACGACTGCT
>CAKKRM010000238.1 GCA_919902735.1 Anaerolineales bacterium
CGCAAAATTCACTGGATGGAAGTGTACGCGGGCGAGAAGCCGTTCAAGATGTTCCAGAGCTGGCTGCCTGATGAAACAACTGAAGCGTTCCGGGAATTTTTGGTGGGTATCAAAGGCCCATTGACAACTCCAATTGGCGGCGGTATTCGTTCGTTGAATGTGCAACTGCGCAAACTGTTGGACTTGTACGTTTGCCAGCGGCCCGTGCGTTGGTATCAGGGTGTGCCTTCCCCGGTGAAGCACCCCGAATATGTGGACATGGTCATCTTCCGCGAGAACACAGAAGATATATATACGGGCATCGAATTTGCGTACGGCACGGAAGATAACAAGAAATTCAAAGAGCTATTCAAGGAAGCCTTCCCGAAGGAATATGCCAAGATGCGCTTCCCTGACACTGCCGGCATCGGCATCAAGCCTGTTTCGGTGGAAGGCACCGAACGTCTCGTGCGCGCCGCGATTGCGTGGTCGTTGCTGAACAAGCGCAAGAGCGTGAACTTCGTCCACAAGGGCAACATCATGAAGTTCACCGAAGGCGCGTTCAAGGATTGGGGATATGCGCTTGCCAAACGTGAGTTCCGTAATGAGATCGTCACCGAGCGCGAGACCTGGATTTTGGGCAACAAGGAAGCCAACAAGAATTTAAGCGTGGAAGAAAACGCCAAGGCGATTGACCCTGGCTTCGATATGATGTCGCCTGCCCAGCAGAACGACATCAAGGGCGAAGTGGAAGAAGCCTTGAAATTGTGGGATACCCACGGCGACGGCAAGTGGAAGAAGATGCTGCTCATCAAGGATTCGATTGCCGATGTGAGTTTGCAGTTCACGCTCATCCGCCCGAAGGATTACGATGTGATTGCCACGTTGAACCTCAACGGCGATTATCTTTCCGATGCGTTGGCCGCGCAGGTTGGCGGCATTGGCATTGCGCCCGGAGCCAATATCAATTATGTGACGGGTCACGCCATCTTTGAAGCGACTCATGGCACTGCGCCAAAATACGCCGATCTGGACAAGGTCAACCCCGGTTCGGTCATCCTTTCGGGTGAGATGATGCTGCGTTACATGGGTTGGGGCGAAGCTGCTGATTTGATCGTCAAAGGCATGGAAGGCGCCGTGGCCGCCAAGACCGTCACCTACGATTTCGCCCGCCTGATGGACGGCGCGAAGGAGATCAAATGCTCCGAGTTCGGTGATGCGGTTATTAAGTGGATGGGGTAGGTAGAGATCAAGATTGAAAGTTTAAAGTTGAAGGTTGTGAAGAATAAACAAAAAGTCGGGACTTTCGCGGTCCCGACTTTTTGTTGGTAGTGGGTCAAGATAAATAATTGTGCATTAATACAATACCTTCGCCAACTATACGGTAGAAACTGGTTCAAAAAGTGGGTGAATCATG
>CAKKRM010000239.1 GCA_919902735.1 Anaerolineales bacterium
CAGTTCGTGAAAGTCGGATAAATCCGACTCGTCGCCCAGCCCGAAGGGCTTCCATGTACTGAGCAGGCGGCTTCAGCCCCGCGAAATTAGGACGGCTGAGTAGTTACAAACAGGAACTATTATGCTTTCCATCAGTAAACCACAAATCAACCTGCTCGAAAAATTATGCAACGCTATGTCCGTTTCAGGAGACGAGGGCGAGGTGCGGCGCATTGTGCTGGAAGAAGTCAAACCGTACGCCGACGAAGTGAAAGTGGATGCGCTCGGCAGTGTGCTTGCGCGCAAAAACGGAACAGGCAAAAAACCGTTGCGCGTTCTGCTCGATGCCCACATGGATGAAGTCGGCTTCATGATCGTGGCAGATGATGGCGAAGGTTTTTTTCAATTTGAAACCGTCGGCGGTATTGACCCACGTCATTTGGCTGGCAAGCAGGTCATCGTCGGCAAGGATCACAAAGTTGGCGTGATCGGCGCGAAACCCATCCACCTGACCACTCCAGAGGAACGCCAACACATCATCGAAGTAGATGCCATGCGAATTGACCTCGGCCCCGAAGGCAAAGCAAATGTCGGCGACCGCGCCACTTTTGCAACGAAGTTCAAAATTGCAGGGCCGTCCATCCTGTCCAAGTCGATTGATGACCGCATTGGTGTGGCAATTTTGATCGAACTCTTGAAAAATGCGCCGAAGAATATCGAACTGTGTTTATCCTTTAGCGTGCAGGAAGAGATCGGCTTGCGCGGCGCAAAAGTGGCTGGCTATTATTTCAACCCCGATCTCGCCATCGCCGTTGATTCGACTCCTTCGCGCGACCTGCCCGATTTCGACGGACACGAAAACTACACCTACAACACAAAGCTTGGGCTGGGACCCGCCATTTACATGGCGAACTCGTCCACGATTGATGATCCGCGGCTTGTAAAATTTTTAGAAGAGACAGCCGTCAAAAATAAAATCCCATATCAATTCCGTCAGCCGGGCGGGGGCGGGACGAACGCGCGCGCAATTCAACAATCCCGCGCGGGGGTGCCGGTGGTTTCGGTTTCTGTGCCACATCGCTACACCCACTCCCCCATCAGCATCTCGCGCATGGACGATTGGAAGAATACGTTGAATTTATTGCATACTGCGTTGAAGAATATGTCGCATGAATTGGTGAAAAGGTAGATACGTATAAAGGTAGACAAGTAAACTCGTAAACAGGCTAAATACTCCCCTTACGCACTCAACCATGATTCCCTCCCGAAGGACATCGGGACGATGTGAGCGATAGCGAAGGGTCTCTGAGATAATCGTAGTGGTTCTTCGCTTCGCTCAGAACGACACTCGTAAGGTAAGTAAATAAGTAAACACGTAGACAGGTAACAAGTTAAAGGTAAACATGAATGGATTAATCGCTTTATTGGGTTCTGGTGAATATTTACCCGTGATGAACGACATCGATGCTTATCTGCTTGCACATTGCGGAGCGGATGGACGCAAGCCGCGCGTGGTCTGCCTGCCGACTGCGGCGGGACGGGAAGGTAACGCAAGCGTGAGTCGCTGGTCCAACATGGGCGTGGAACATTTCACCCGCCTCGGCGCCGACGTTCGAGCTGTTCCTGTTACAGATGCAGAATCTGCCAACGATCTGGATCATGCGTCGGCAGTGGAAGAGGCGGATGTCGTCTATTTTTCGGGCGGCAATCCAACCTATCTCCATCAAACCATGAAAGATAGCCTGGTGTGGAAATCTGCTCAAAAAGTGTGGCAACGCGGCGGCGTGTACGCGGGCTGCTCGGCGGGCGCGATGATTCTTGCAAGAGAAATCCCTGATTTTCGCGCGATGGGCTTGCGTTCCATTTCTGCGTTTGGCGTAGTGCCTGTTGCATTCGTGATGCCGCATTTTGATGCGATTCCGATCTTTGGAAAACCAATGATCGCCACACTTCGCAAACGATTGAAGGACGGCGAAACAATGATCGGTGTGGACGAAGAAACAGCCATCGTCGGCAAGCTGGGCGAAGAGTGGAATGTGATGGGGAAAGCGCAGGCGCATGTTTTTACAAAAGGCGAAAGTAAAAGTTACAGCGCCGGTGAAAAATTTTCGTTAGGAAAATAATCAATGAAGCAATTACTCAAAGCTCTTACTGAAACATTTGGCCCGTCGGGTCATGAAGGTGAAGTTCGCAAGTTGATTTTGAAGGAAGTAAAGCCGCTCGCTGATGAGGTACGCGTGGATGCGCTCGGCAATTTGATCGTGCATAAGAAGCCTGCGGCGAATTCCAAAAATCCGAAGCGCATTATGCTCGCCGCGCACATGGATGAGATCGGCGTCATCGCCAGCCATATTGATAAAAAAGGGTTTGTGCGTTTCACCAATGTCGGCGGGACATTTGGCAAGTATACGCTCGGCGCGCGAGTCCGTTTTATGAATGGAGTGACAGGCGTAGTCGGATATGATCGCATGGAACAGGTGGACAATGCCCTGCCCATCAACAAAATGTACATTGATGTGGGCGCAACCAAAAAAGAGGATTGCCCTGTAAAAGTAGGGGACTTTGCCGCGTTTGAAAGAACCTATATGGAAATGGGAGACCGCCTGGTCGCCAAATCGATGGATGACCGCAGCGGTGTAGCGGTGTTGATCGAAACATTGCGAGCGATTAAGTCCACGCCAAATGATTTGTATTTTGTCTTCACCACGCAGGAAGAAGTTGGCACGCGCGGCGCAGGCGCGGCGGCTTATGGCGTCGACCCTGAGATCGGCATTGCAGTTGACGTGACCGCCACGGGTGACACCCCCGCTTCATTGAAAATGGTGATGGAGCTTGGCAAAGGCCCATGCGTGAAATTCCGCGACCCTGGCATGTTATCTGACCCGCGCGTTGTGGATTGGATGATTACAACGGCGGAGAAGGCGAAGATTCCCTATCAGCGCGAGGTGCTGCTGATGGGGACCACGGACGGACGCGAGATTCAAATCTCGCGCGCGGGTGTGATGACGGGGGCGTTGTCCATTCCATGCCGCTACGTCCACTCCGCTTCGGAGATGGTGGATTACAACGATTTGAAGAATTCAGTGAAGCTGCTCACGGCGATGTTGAGCAAGGCTGTTTCGTTTTAACAGACTCAGACCCTAAAGGTCTTAAAGACCTTTAGGGTCTATTTATTTGTGAGGAATATATGGGCGATTACAACCGATCCACAAAAGAAATACCCTTTGAGCAAATTTCCCCGGATGTGATGCAGACGATAAACAAATATATTGAACTGCACAACCTTGGGGATATTCTTGCGAATGTTTCCATTTGTATCGTCTCTACCTCTGAAAAGCTCAAAAAGGGACTGTTCAGCGGAGCAGGCCAGAAGTCATTGGTGAAAACTGTCATCCTGACCGACCGCTGGCTCATCCTCGCTGACCGAGTTGACCAGAACGCTATTTTCATCAAGTCCATGCAGTTGAGGGAAGTTATAGTGGAAGATTACGAGAAGAGTCTTTTTTATTCAAAAATCCCCGATACGGGCATGAATATCACTGGCAGGTTTACGGATGCAAGCGAGCAAGGCACGATTTTCCTACCGCTTGGGAAAGATACAGCAGGAGAGAAGTTCAAGGAAGTGTTGATCAAGTCCGCACAGGATGCGAAGAAATAAATTAGTACTAACGAAAAAGGGTTTGACAGATAAATGTCAAACCCTTTTTCGTTAATTCCTTCCAGTCTATTTCTTTGGGTCTTCGGAATTCTCTTCCTTCTTGACCGCAAAGGACATGAGCAAAGCCGCGCCTGCCCCGAGAGCGAACATGCCCATCGAGCCGGGGCTGGAGTAATTGGTCAGCCCAACCAGCAGGCCAAAGAATCCAACCGCCAGAACGGCCTGCACCTGCCAGGCGGCTTTTTTATAGGCATCCATCGTGAAACGCCCGACGGCAAATCCCAACACTACAAAGCCCAACGCACGAATGACAAAACCGATCACCGAAAGAACTTCTGTAAATGTGCCCATTTGAATCTCCTTTTGTTATTTTCTGATGTTATACATCATCCCGCAGGTTCTCGTAACATAATCCTGTTTGTAAGTAACTACTCAGCTATTCGTGCATTCGTGGTTAGTACTTGAAAGTCCGCTAAAGCGGACTAAGCCCGAAGAGCTTCCATGTACTGAGGCAGGGCTTTAGCCCGCCGAAACGGGTTGCAAGACAATCAGCCTGAGTAGTTTACGTTTGTAATCCAAACCTGCGGGACGTTTCTCATAAGGTGATTTATTTTTACAACCAGGCCCATAATGCCCAAAACACGATCATTACAAAACCGATCCCAAACCTGGCCGCAAGCGACCAGCCCCAGCCTGTCATCCAGGCTTTGGTGTTGTTGAGGGCAGTTTGTCTTTCTTTCAAACGCCGCCATTCTGCAAGAAATAATCCAACTGGGGAAGCGATCATTCCAGCAATCGGCGTAAAAAACAGGCTGACAATAATGCCCGCCGCGAACGCCCAAAGGATGGAACTCCACGGCACGTTCTTGTCCCGCACGTGCTTGGCGATGATGATATTGTCCACGATGTTGCCGCCGATCATCAGCAGGGTGATGAGGATGAAAAGCGTCCAGTCCACCCAGGTCATTTCGCCGCTTGCTGACTGGAAAATTGCATAGATCAGCGTGGCGATCCACATGATCGTCAACCCTGGAAAGACGGGGATCAACAACCCGAACAAACCTGCCAGCAAAACGAACAGGGTGAATGTTTCCAAAATTACCTGGCCTAAAAATTCCCAAGAGGTGGGGTCCATTATTATCAGGTCTCCTTGTGATTTATCGCTTGTCTCATAACAAAGTAAACTTTTATGAAAATTTCGGGCAAAAAAAGAATTTTCTGTTTACAAATTATGCGCTACTCTGTAAACATGACACCGGAAGCAAGTATAACTTCCGATGTCATATACGGATACAACCCTCGATAGTTTTCAAGTTATGCCTTAATGACATCGATACCGCCCATCCACGGGCGCAGGACTTCAGGCACAACAATCGAGCCGTCGGCCTGTTGATAATTTTCCATCACCGCGATCAACGTGCGCGGCAGTCCCAGCCCTGAACCGTTCAAGGTATGCAGGAACTTCACTTTGCCGCCATCCGCGGGACGATATTTTATATTTGCGCGGCGCGCCTGGAAATCGGTATCATTTGAAACCGACGAAACTTCAAGCCACTCGTCACAGCCTGGCGCCCACATTTCGAGATCATAAGTCATGGTTGCGCCGAAGCCAATGTCACCTGTGCAAAGCTGCTTTACACGGTACGGAATGCCGAGCAAGGCACAAGTCTCTTCCGCATCCTTCAACATTTTCTGATGCAAGGCTTCCGATTCTTCAGGCTTGCAATAAATATACATTTCAACTTTATCAAATTGATGTCCGCGTTTGATACCGCGTACATCACGTCCTGCGCTCATTTTTTCGCGGCGGAAACATGGCGTGTACGCCGTGTACAGTTTTGGCAGGAAACTCTCATCAAGAATTTCGTCCATATGCAAACCAGTCAGCGGAACCTCTGCCGTAGGTACAAAATATAGATCCTCTTCATGGTCTTTGTATAAATTATCTGCAAACTTTGGCAGTTGACCCGCGCCGTATACTGTGCCCGTCTTTACCATGAAAGGCAAATACTCTTCCTGATAGCCTTGTCTGATATGCAGGTCAAGCATCCACGCGATCAAGGCGCGTTGCAAGCGGGCGCCTGCTCGCTGCAAAACATAAAAACGTGAACCAGTTAACTTCGTGCCACGCTCAAAGTCTATAATTCCAAGCGCAGGCCCAAGGTCCCAGTGTGGAAGCGGTTGAAAGTCAAACTTACGCGGCTCGCCAATCGTGCGCAGCACCACGTTCCCGTCTTCACTTTTTCCATAAGGTGTTTGTTCATCGGGAATATTGGGCAGCGTAGACGTGAGCGCATTCAGGCTTGATTCGACTTCTGCGACTTGTTTATCGAACTCTGCGATCTTGTCGCCCACAAGACGCATCGCCTCGATCTTCGCCCCCCGGGCTGCTGCCTCTTTCATCTGCCCAATCTCCTTTGAGACCGTGTTCCGCTCCGCTTTGAGGGTTTCCACCTGTCCGAGCAGAGCGCGGCGTTTCTCATCCAACTGCAGGATCAACTCTACAGCAGACGCGTCCATCTGGCGATCTGCCAATGCCTTGCGGACAATTTCAGGTTTTTCACGAATGAGATTGATATCCAACATTTTGCACCTCCGTGTGCATTCTGGGCGATAGATCGTGGACAGTTGTCCATTATTCATGGTCTGTGATCGATTGTCTTTCGTCCAAGCAATAAAATACGCCCCAGTCCATTTTATGCAGGACGAAGGGGCGTTTCGTGGTGCCACCTGCTTTTGCCCTTCTCTTGGTTCTCCCCCATTTTCGTAGAAAATGGGGGAGATGTCCCGAAGGGACAGAGGGGGCCTCGGAGTACGCGATAACGGGCGTTTCCCGATTCTCTTATGGCATTTACGCCTCTGCGAGAATGACGCGGACGAAGGGGATTTCATCATCTGGCTGATCGTCTCGCACTACCCGACGACTCTCTGAACAGTTGCCTGATTACTCATCTTCGCGCTGGTCGTATTAGGTGGGATTATACGCGACAGAAGTAGATTGTCAATATAATCTTTATAAAGAAGTTTAAGGCCCTTTTGTTAAAAACAAAAGAGTCATCAAAGATGACTCTCGTTGCCTGGTGCCCCCACGGAGATTCGAATATCATCCCCCTGCGGGGACTACGGTTTTAAAAG
>CAKKRM010000240.1 GCA_919902735.1 Anaerolineales bacterium
AAAACTTGGGGGTCTGCTTTTACTGTTCACTGATTACTTTCACACCTTAATCCGCCGCCATCGCCTCACTACTGATTACTTCTTCATCGTTACTCGTCCCTTCACTCTCTTCCGCTACTCCATACGCCACTTCCAGTTGATGGCGAAATTGCTGAGTGTACAGGCGGTAGTAATGTCCGCGCAATCTCAACAACTCGGCGTGCGAGCCTTGCTCGGCGATCTTGCCATCTTCGATTACTAAAATTCTATTCGCGCGGCGAATTGTGGACAGGCGATGCGCGATGACGAAGGAAGTGCGTCCCTTCATCAGGGCTTCCATGCCGCGCTGGATGAGGGCTTCGGTGAGAGTGTCCACTGAAGAAGTGGCTTCGTCCATAATGAAGAGCTCAGGCTTGGCCAGCACGGCGCGCGCGAGGCTGATCAACTGCTTCTGCCCAACCGATAGCAGATTTCCGCTTTCACCCACGTTCTGTTCGTAGCCCTTTTCCAGCCCTGCGGCAATAAAATCATGCGCGCCTGAAATCTTCGCCGCTTCCTCCACTTCGGCGTCGCTCGCTTCCAGCCGCCCGTAGCGGATGTTGTCGCGCACTGTGCCTGAGAACAAGTGCGGCGTCTGCAACACGATGCCGATCTTGTTATGGATGGTCTCCAACTTGTAGTCCATGTAGTCCATGCCGTTGATGCGGATCACGCCCTTGCTCGGCTCGTAAAAGCGGCAGAGTAGATTCACAATCGTGCTTTTGCCGCCCCCTGTCGGCCCGACCAGAGCGATCATCTCGCCGGGATTCACCTTCAGCGTGAAATCTGTCAAAACGGATTTTCGGTCCTCGTAGAAAAAATCCACGTGATCGAATTCGATTTCACCTAGTAGAGTTTTCGCTTCGAGAGCATCGCCTCTATTATGGACCTCGGGTGGGGTGTCGACCAGCTTGAAAATTCGCTCCGCTGACGCAATGCTGTGCTGCATTTCGGCATACACGCGCGCCAGGTCTTGAATGGGCCACATCATAAAGGTTAGGTACGAGACGAAGGCTTGAATACCGCCGATGGTCATCAACCCGATGGAAATTTGGTTGCCGCCATAACCCACGATAACGCCCAGCGCCAGCGCCGCAATGATCTGCACGGTGGGCAGGAAGAGCGCCGAGAGCCAGGCGGCGCGATAGGAGGCGTTGTACATCTTGGCGGTAAGCCCTTGAAACTCGCGGGTATTCTCATCTTCACGACCTAATGCCTTGGTGACGCGCGTACCTTGAAAGCTTTCATTGAACGCGCCCGTGATCTTGCTGTTGGCGCGGCGTGAGACGCGGAATTCTGCCAGAATCTTCTTGCGGAATTCGATTGCCACATAGGCCATGATCGGGATGATGGTCAGCACGATCAGCGCCAGCCGCCAGTTGATGATGGCCATGAAGATCGTGGACGAGATGATATTCATCACCGCCCAGGTTGAATCCACGATGCCCCAGGTCAGCAGGTCCGAGACGCGCCCCGTGTCCGAGGTCACGCGCGCGATGAGACGTCCCACCGCATTTTGGGCATAATACGAAAGCGACAGGTCTTGCAGGTGATTGAAGAGCGCCTTGCGCAGGTCATATTGAATGCGCTCGCCCAGCACGCCCGCCAGATAGATAAAGATGAACACTGCCGCCGCCTGCACCAAAATAAGGCCGCCATAAATGGTTGCCAAAAACATCAGGCGGTCTTTGTCGCCCAGCGCAATGCCCTCGTCGATGAACTGCTTGTTGACGTAGGTAAAGTACGCGTCCAACCCGGAGACAATGGCAATCGTGAGCAAAAATCCCACGACCCATTGCCAGTGGGGGAGCAGTAACCCGCCAATGCGTTTCAGAACGGGGGTGGTCAGTTGGGAGGTAAATTCTTCTTCTTCGAGTTCGATGAGTTCTTCGGACATAATTTAGTTCTCCAGAAAGAAAAGGATCGAGATGAAAAGGATGAATTATGAAGGATGAAGGATGAAAGAAAAAAAAGGTCAAAATCTTTCGACATTCATCTTTCATCCTTTTGCCTTCATCCTTTCCTAAATTCTTCCCATCCTTTTCTTGATTTTAGTAACAATGGTTGTAAAGATGGCAAGCAGTTCGTTCGTTTCCTTTCGGAGCGGGTCTGCTTTTTGCGCGGGGACAATGCCTGCCTTGACGAGCAATTCCAGCCAGTAATCGGTTTCGTCCAACTCCTGCAAGGCGGTTTCAAATTTATTGATAATGTCAGCGTCAGACTTGGCGCGGTGTCCTTCGCGGTAATGGGCTCCAATGGAAGTGCCAGAGCGCAAAACCTGCTTTCCAAGCACCTGCGCCTCGGTTGTCTTTGGCAAGCTCACATAAAGTTTAATAATCCGCAAAGCAAAATCAGCAGTCCGTGTTCTCAAATCTACAGGAGTTTCGTTTTCCATTTTTCACCTTTTCCTTTTCGCTCTTGACCTTCATTCATCCTTTATCCTTCATCCTTCATCCTTGCTCTTTCATCCTTAGTTCACCCGTGCAATTTCCTGTTCCAGTTCCACATCGATCTTCGTTTGGATATCGTAAATTCTGCGGTACATGCCGTTCATATCTTTCAACAGCTCGGCATGAGTTCCCATCTGCACAACCTCACCCTTATCCAAAACAAGAATGAGATCGGCAACCATCACAGACTGGATGCGGTGCGCGATGATGAAGGTGGTGCGGTTCTGCATCAACTCATTCAACGCGCCGCGGATTTCGGCTTCGGTTTCCGTGTCCACGGCGGAGGTGGAGTCATCGAAGATCAGGATGCTCGGGTTCTTCAGCAGGGTGCGCGCAATCGCCACACGCTGCTTTTGTCCACCGGAGAGGGTCACGCCTTTTTCGCCAACCAGCGTGTCGTATCCATCGGGGAAACCGATGACCACATTATGTACAGCGGCAGCTTTCGCGGCTTTTTCAATCTCCTCTTGTGAGACATCCCGTCCCACGCCGTAGGAAATATTCTCGCGGATCGTGCGGCTAAACAGGAACGGTTCCTGCTCCACGATGCCGATCTGCCTGCGCAAAAACGAGCGTGAATAATCCTTCAACTCCACGCCGTCGAGCAGAATGCGTCCGCCCGTGTATTCGTGGAAGCGCGGCAGAAGATTCACAAGCGATGTCTTGCCCGACCCCGTAGACCCAAGCAAAGCAATCGCCTGCCCAGGCTTGGCAAGGAAGGAGACGTTTTTTAGCACATCTGATTTGCCGTCCGAGTACATGAACGAGACATCCTCGAAGACGAGATCGCCTCTCGCTGCGCCTTCAGGCTGATACCGTCCATCGAAGAGCGGCTCACGCTGCTGCCTCACCACTTCCATCAGGCGCGCATACGAGACCATGCCCGTGGACGTCTGCACGATGATGCGCCCCAGGTTACGGATGGGAAAGATGAGCCAGACCACGAGACCGATATAGGCGATGTATGTGCCGACAGTGATCTCACCGTCAATTGCCATCATTGCGCCGTAAACAAACCCGAACAGCATTTGGAAGCCCAGCACAATATCCGAGAGCGGCCAGAACAGGGAATGCATGAGGAGCAATATCTTGCCCTTCAAATATTTGCCCCAGTTGTCTTTCTCGAATTTTTTCTTTTCATAATCCTGACGGGCAAAGGCTTTGACCACGCGCACGCCCGTCAAATTCTCCTGCAAGGTCGTGGAGAGGATCGCTTCCTGCGCTTGATATTCTTCGTAGGCCTTGGTTACTTTTTTGAAGAACCAAAGCGAGACCAACAGAATCACAGGGATTGTCACAACAGAAATCCACGCAAGCTCTGCATTGAGATTGAAGATCGCGATGAAGTTAATCACGAAAAGCAGGACGATACGTCCCACGCCGATGGCTTGCTCGCTGAAGAAGCGGCGCAGGGCATCCACATCCGAAGTGACGCGTTCGATCAAATCACCTGTAGGGGTGGTGGCGTGATACGAAAAACTCAAGCGCTGGATGTGGTCGAAGAGAAAGTCCCTCAGGCGGCGGGTAATGCCTTCGGCGGTGTACGCGGCTAAACGTCCCGAAAGAAACGCGAAGCCGCCTTCAAAGGCCGCCAGCCCGACAAATCCAGCCGCGATCCAGAGCATGGATGAAGTCAACGTGCCGCCGATGTAATTGCCCTTCGCGAGAACATCGTCCGCGAAGAATTGCAGGAGCAGGTAGGTGAAGGTTTTGGAAAGTGCAGAAATGGCAAGCGCAATCGTCGCCGCAATGTAGGACATGCGGTAATCAGACATCATTTGCCAGAGTCCCTTGAGGCGGTTTTCCTGCAGGGTGGGGCGGAAGTCAAAGGTGAGCGATGGCTCGTGGGTGGGTTGTAGGGTGGTCATGTGTGCTCCGTATATTCGTCATTGCGAGGAGGGCTGCCCTGGCACCGCACGCCAGGGCAGGTGTAGCCCGACGAAGCAATCTCATATTCAGCGCTGGAGATTGCTCACCGCACTGGCGCGCGGCGCAGGTGTCGGGCGAAGGGCAAGTGCGCCCTCGCAATGACGGATGACAATAAAAAAATTAAACAAAAAGGCTGTGGCGAATGCGCCACAGCCCGTAACGAACAAGGGACAGAAAGAGACCTAGCTTTGGTCTACAGGCGCACTCCGAGAAGGCAAATAGCCAACTCCAGCAAGGGTGAAAAAGATTACAGTGGACATCAAGAGTGCGTTCCTTTCTTTAGGATTTTTCGTACTATGGGTCGAAGTTTACACCCCGCTTGTGGGATATGTCAAGGAAATATATGATCGTCCCGAAGCCAGTATTTTTCGAAGATACCTCACCGCATGATTTGCTTGGCAAATCACGCGCGGCGCAAGTGTCGGGACGTTTTGAATTTACGGAACATAAAAATTGCAGAAGCCGGCGGCGAGCTCACAGCGGGCCGCCTCTTCGCCAAGCCAGAGAACGCGGAAGTGGGTGGCGCCTGACTCTGGACGCCAGAAAACGAGACCGCCGTCATTGTCAAAGCGGGGTTGGATCACGCTGATGATGCCAAAGAAACAATCCGCTGGATTCATGTAGGGCGGAGTCTGGTCGCCGTAGATGGTGATGCTGGTGCAGAAGTTGTCTGGAAGGTGGGTGAACCGTTGGGATTCCCATTTATAGCCATTGAAGCGGTCACGTTTTTCCTGTGAAAGAGTGTCAACGTCGATGCGCTCGAAGGCAAATGCAGACAGGCTGCGCTTTGCATCGGAACGGTTGAGCATGTAAAAGCTTGTGTCATTCCAAAACAGGGAGAAGAGATTCCCGTCCGGGTATTTGACGGTTGGGGTGAGGAAAACTGTGGGGGTTGGCGATGGCTCCAATATGGATGTGGCAGAGGAAAGGGGTGGGAGTGTTGTTGGAATCACCAACAGCGGAGAAACTGTTTCAGCCGGCAGGGCAGGCAGATCGGTCAGAGGGAGAGGCGGGGAGATGAATGTCGAGGCGGGTGAAACTGTAGATGGTTGGGATCGTCCCTTCGCGACGTACCAGCTTCCAATCCCCAGCAAAAGCAAAAGAAGAATGCCGTAAGTCCATTTGTTCGTTTTGCTAAATTGACTGCTGGCTTTTACGGTGGCGGGCCAGCCGGCAATGGGGCTTTGCTCACCGCCGTCTTTTTGTTTCGGCGCTTCACGATTTGCGATCTGCTGAATGGAAAGGTTGCTTCTTCGGATGGTTGGCACGCCAACAGGCAGAGGAGGCAGGGAAATTTTTGCGGCGTTCTTTGGTTTGAGCGCGCCCTCGATGGCGGCCATTAACTTCGCGCCTGTTTGATAGCGGTTTTGCGGGTCTTTCTCGAGGGCTTTTAAAATAACGTTTTCAACTTCCTGGGTCAATTCCGGGTTGATGCTGCGCGGGGAGGGCGGCGGCTCGGAAATATGTTGTAAAGCAATGCTGGCCGGGGATGGGTCGTTGAATGGGACGGCGCCCGTGAGAATTTCAAACAGGATGACGCCCATTGAATACAGGTCGGATTGTGGAACCGCATCCGCCGACCGACGGGCCTGCTCGGGCGAAATGTAATGGGGCGTGCCGAAGATATTTCCCATCGAGCCGTCGCGCACATCGAGAGCCATGCCGAAATCACCCAATAGCACGCGCCCATCTTTTGCGATCAACACATTGGACGGTTTTATATCGCGGTGAATAATTCCCTGGCTGTGGGCGTAATCGAGCGCGCTGGCAATGGCCTTGCCAATTCGCAGGACATCGTCAATCGGCATGAGTTCGCCTTCCTCCAGGTACAACTCCATCACTTTGGAGAGGTCCTGCCCATCCACGTATTCCATGGCGTAGTAGGAATGCCCCTGGGTATCGTCCGCGTAATGGATTTGGATGATGTTCTCGTGCCGCCATTTTCCCATCATCCGCGCTTCGTTGACGAAACGGCTGGCATACACGGGGTTGTTCTTGTAACGCCTGTCTATGAATTTGATGGCTACCGGGCGGTTGAGTTTTATATCATGTCCATAATAGACCATGGCCATGCCGCCCTGCCCGAGCAGGCGTTCGATGCGGTAATTTGAAAACTGTTGTCCGATCAACGGGTCTTTCATTTTTTTATACGGCTCAGCTTTCTGGTTTTGGGTGTTGGGATGGTTTGCCTGTTGGCGGCGGAGATTCGAGAAAGGTCTCGGATATAGGCATTCAAGCCGTCGGCATAGGCGTCGAGATAATCCTGGGTAATCAAACTGGCTAGGTCTTTCCGTCCGATGGAAAGCAGTACGGCAACATGGGGACGGAAATCGCGCAGATGTATTCGCATGATATTCTTTGCGTCGGTCATCACGCCCCAGGCAAGTTGTTTCTGGGTGTTGTCATCCTTGGCGGTAATGAAGCGGGTAAGCGTGCTGTTCGGGGCAACCGCACCCACATTGGAAAAAACCTCGCGCCCTTTGAGCAGGTTATTCAACAGGTCGAATTTCTCCGGGATCTTGTCCAGGAGCTTTTGAAGGGGGAGGGGCAAATGAGCGAGCAGTTTGATTGCCCCAACACTGGCGCTTTGACCCAATGTGGCAATCTCTTTGGCGCGGGAAAGATAGGTTCCGAAGCCTGCGAGGGATGCAAGGTACAACCTTTGGTACTGGTCGAAGCCGGCGTACACCACCGTCTTATCCTGTGTCGCGTCTTCGTAGGCGTTCAGCATCCGCATGGTCTGGCTGTGCAGGCCAAGCAGATTCAATTCCATAAGTGGAACCTCCACGTTGAGCGGGTAAATGCGCTCACGCGGGACCTTGAGGCTGGCATCCACGGGAATCAGGATCGATGGGTTGGTGCGGCTGCCTTCCTCCACCAATTGGTGCAGGGATGCGGCGACCTCGGGTTTTGTTTCCGAAAGTTTATCGATCTCTGCCAGCAGTTTTGCAGAAGGCTTATACGTGGCGGCATGAATGGCGCGATACAAAATCAGCAGATCGTTGATGGTCAACTTTAGCAGGTCGTTTCTTTGTTTGAATTGCTTGCGCAGGGCGAGGCAGGCTTTGATATCCACCCTGTCTGATTCTGCGCCAGATTCTGATGGAATGTGAGGCGCCTGCTGGACGAGGTCAATGTCTGCTGGCTGTAATTGCAAAGTAAGCGAAGTGTAGATGCGAGTCCCCGCAGGGGTGGGGGCGGGGAGCAGGCTCAAATAACGCGCCCAGGATAAGGCTTCGTTGGTCATGATCTCGGAGAGCGCCGTTCCCCATGCGCCGTCAAAAAAGATATGGGATTGATCGAAGACAAAAGACTCGCCTGTGTCGAAAATCGTCAGCGCGTGTGATCCAATTCCGCGCTCGGTTTGGCGTAGTTCCGAAAGCGGCAGGGAGCGCGAGTGTTGATCTGCCGAAATAAGGATGGGCGCGAAACGCAGGTTGTCAATATCATTTATGAGCATCGGATTTAACTTCGTCCGCAAGCCCGGCAGGGATGCCCGCTTGACCCGGGCAAGTGACGAAAGTTGCGAAGGCGAGGAATATGGAGACGCCAGCAAGGCGGTAATCTGCGCCCGCGCGCTGATCACATTCAGCGGCTTATTTGAGCCTTGTTCACAGGCGGGTAACAGATAGTAGCTGTCATGGTAGATGATGCCGATCTGGGCATCGGATAGCTTGAACGGGACTCTGGTCTCTCCATACGGGCCCGGCTCCAAATATGCCAGAATGGACATTTGCCGCTGGTAATCTCCAAGCTCCTGCTGTGAGGTGGTTTTGAGTTTTGATTCCCATGCTTCACGCACAGGCGCCGGCACAGATTTCAAAACGCCAAGTAAAAATCGCTCCAACCTCAATCGTCGATAAGCGGGGTAGTCATAGTTTGCCGCATCCTCTTCGCGGCGGTAGGGACGCATCAACTCCCATTCGCGGTAGAGTCGCCAGGTTCGCTGAGTCTGCCCGGGGTCGGAACGAAGCGCCTCCTCCAGCAGGGCAATCGAAACACGTTCCTGCCATTCGTTTTCGAGCAAGGCGTGATATTGATGCAAACAAGTCGCAGCCGCCATAAACCAGGCTGTCAGCCGATCCACTGAACCCAGTTGAATATTGTTTTGTCGCAGGAGCGTATCAAACCCGTGCGTTTCATTGGTGTGGCGGGCTGTGTCTTCCCGCAACGCATAGCCCGCGTAGAATTGCCACGCCCCTTCCGGAAAAGCGGAGTCTGGGTCTTTGCCAGCCAGCTTGAGCAGGTTTTGATATCCCCAAATGATCGCGGCGGGGCCTGCAAAGAACGCGCCATACACAGCCTGGTCAAGAATTTGCTCAACACCGCTAAAAAGCGCGTTCACATCCTGCTGCATTTTTTGAATGGGAATACGCCGGCCCGGCAAACGGGACAACCCGCTCAAGATCATGCCCGGCACATTGCCCGCCGGCACCACCTTCGAGATCAACTCCACCACCGCCTCCACCTCCGGCAGAGACAGGCGTGATAGCTGTTGCACAGAAATGGTCTTTGCCGCCGTCAACAGATCGCTGGCAGTGAGTTGTGATGCCTTCTCGTAGCTGGGTTTTTTATTTTCCATGATTAACGAACCGATTATATGGCATCGCTCCTTGTGCAGATTTGGCATTTTTGTAAGGTGACTGCACATAAGTATAATGTGGATATGACACTTCATGCCGTTCAGATACGCCCCGATGGAAATATCCCCATCCCAAACATCGCCTCTTCTCTTGACGAGGTAACTGGTTCGCTTCCAAGTGGCTTTTACACCACCTTCAGCTCCCTCGCCCAAGGGACAAGAGTCCTCGGGTTGCAGGCGCACCTGGATAGGCTGTATCTCCCTGCGAAAGAACGAAAGCTGAAACCCGCCGTGGACGAGAATACGTTGCGCGAACGAATTGCAGAACTGGTGAAGGAAAACCTCCCGCACGAGTCCAGAGTCCGCTTGATTTTGACGAAGGAACGCGGCGAGATTTTTACCGCCATCCAGCCGTTCATACCGCTGGCGAAAGAGATTTATGAAAATGGCGTGCATGTCATCACTTCCACTGTTGCAAGAAGCGACCCGCGCATCAAAGGCACAGACTTCATTGCCAAAAGCGCCGAGCAAAGGAAATTAGTCAGGGGCGATGTCTTTGAAATTCTGCTGACACATAACGGTAAAATCCTCGAAGGGATGACATCGAATTTTTACGCCATCGTTCATCCCGTCATTGCGACGAAGCAATCTCCAATCACCAGCCTCGATGCAGCTTTACCTCCCAAACCAGCAGCGACCCTCCTCACCGCCCAAAAAGAGATTCTGCTGGGCGTCACGCGCCGCGCCGTGCTGAAGATCGCAAGAGGGCAGGGGCTGTCCATTGAATATCGTCCGCTGCGCGTGGGCGAAAAATTCGATGAAGCATTTCTCACATCCAGTTCGCGGGGGGTGGTGCCGATCATTTCGATTGACGAGTCGCTGGTGGGGCAGGGGCAGGTGGGGGCGTGGGCAAAAACTCTTTCGAAAGCGTATCAAGCTTACGTTTGGGAAAGAAGCGAGAAGATTGTTCGATAAAACGAAGGTGAGCGCGTAACTTTTTCCTGCTAAAAACGACTACATAAATAAGACTTTCTTTAGAGGAGATTATATGGCTGGCGTTTCTGGCAAGGTATGTTTAAAGGGGAAGCTTCGGCAAGTGGATGCGTGTGACGAATGCGCGCCCGAATGTTCGCTTTTTGCAGACCCGTCTCTGGATGCGAGCCAGACCTATTCGGATATCGAAGAAGATCAAGACGCCGCGAAAGAAGGGGAATTGAAGAAAAGCACAAAGAAATTCGTTATGTTTATGTTGTGAACCAGCCCATTTATTTTTGTTTTGACTTACCCTCAAAAATCTCATAATAGCCTTTGTCGAGTTCATCATCTGATAAATGAGCGTATCTTTGCGTCACCTGGATGTTGCTATGGCGTGCGAGTTCCTGTGCAAGTTTGAGGTTGCCTGAGCCGCGCAAAACAGTGGTGACAAAATAATGGCGGAAGGAGTGGGGTGTGATCTTGCCGACAGATTCTTTTCCTAAAATTTGAGCCACGCGTTCCTTGACGATATTCCTTCCCGTTGTCGGCGTGATGGGTTTTATCTTTTTGCCTGCGCCTTTGTCGTGGCGGGCGAAGAGGGGCAGGGATGCCAGTTGTTTTCCCGACCCGCCATCAAGTTGAGCACGAAGCGAGAGATAATCCTTGATGGCTTTTGTGCAGCGGGTGGAAAATCGCACCACGGCCTGTTTATCTCCTTTACCGATGATCACCGCGCGGCTTTCGTTCCAATCCACATCACCGCGGCGCAGATTGCAAGCCTCATGGACACGCAAGCCAGTATCGGCCAAAGTGAGCAAAAAGGCACGATCTCGGTATGCGCGTAACCGAACATTGGGAAGCTCCTCGTCGCCAATAGGCACAGCCATGTTTTCGATGTTATTCACGTACTCCAAAATACGCTCAATATCCTCGGCAGGGAACTGGGGGAGGCGAATGCCAGGGCGGCGCGAACGCTGGCGTATAAGCACACGCACGCGGGACAAATTGATCTCCGTTAATCGTTCCGAATCCACGTATTCGTAAAAACCTTTGACAGCCTGCAAATACAATTGCTCGGTGGTGGGAGAATAGGTTTTGAGATAGCCAGCCAATGGCGAGATCAGATCTTCTGTGAGTTTTTCAATGGGGGTGGATTGCGGGCTGAGATTTTTTTCCACAAGCACTTCCACAAAAACTTTGAGTGCGTTCTTATACGCAAGCATTGTATGAATGCTGCGAGAGAGCTTCACCGTGTCCAGATAGTTTCTTATTGCATCTGAGATCGTCACAGAGTTGGATTCGTTGGCTGTCATAGGGATCATTATACGAATATTCACAGTCCTGTCAATGCTTTTGATAATAATACTTATCGAAATCAAAAGGTTATTTTGTCATTGTGAGGAGGGCAATCTTCCCGACGAAGCAATCCCCCACTTCTCTTTTGACCATTGACAGCAGACCACAGACCACGCAAGCAAAAACGCTTCACATCCACGGGACGGTTGTTTTCATTCCGCCTTCATCATTCCTCATTCATCCATGCACTTCCCCCACCCTGCCCCACTGACTATCCCCTCAAAAAGTTGTACAATATGCCCATGAAACGTGAAGCGGGAATCATCTCGGGTTTATCAAACTCAACAAATTAACAGGGAGTATCTTATGCCGCCTTTCGTAAATACAGAGTGCAAGAATTGCAACAAGCTCAACCGTTTTGACCTGGCTGAATTAAGAAAAGAAGATGGAAGCCTCGTTAAAGGTGTGCTGTATCGTGGTGAAGAAGATAATGAGGAAGTGTTCGAGAAAACCTGCCAGCATTGCGGCAGGAAGTTCAAGTTCACCGTGAAAGGCGGCGCAGATGGCGCGAAAAAGTAAACCCACGCAAGAAGATGAGATTTTTGTAGAGTCCACTCCCCTATCGGCGGAGGATGAACGGCTGGATAAATTATTCGACGAGATGGAGCAAGGCTCGCTGAAAACGCTGGAGGATGCGGCGAGGCAGATCATCACCCTGTCCACTGCACTGCTTGGCGCGTTCTTTGGGTTGATGGCGTTCAAGGATGCGCCGAGTTATTTGGGATTCTTTGAGATCAAATTGATTGGCGCGCTGGCGTTGATTAGCTTCATGGCGGCGTTGTTCTTTGCATTGCAGGCGGTTTCACCAAAGCGATACGATTTCCCACGCGCGAGTTTGACGGCCAAGCGAAAAATTTTGGAAGAGATGCTGACGAATAAACATCAAGCCGTGAACATGGCCGCATGGATTTTCGGAGTCGGCGCGTTTTTGATGCTGGTCGCGGCGTTGGATATTTTGATTTTTAGGCTGTAAGATAAACCGTAGGACAAACCTCTGGTTTGTCCTCCTCGCAAGTCGGAGACTTGCGTTACGTTGAGGAATTTATATGCTCACCCTCCACCTCACCCTTACCAACCACAAAGTGACTGTTCGCGCCAACGGGAAGGAAAGCCACCAGTTTCCCCTGCTGGATTTGAGTCAATCCGAGCAGGAGTGGAAGGACTTTTACAAGAACCCGCGCGGATACGGTGAGAAGTTATTCAATGCGTTGTTCAGGGATGTAGCACTGGCTGAATTCAATACGCTATCCAAACAACCCGAGCGGACGATTGTGCTGGTGTTGGAATCGCCTGAATTAGATAGGGTGGCGTGGGAGTACGCGTACAACAAAGCCAAGGAAGAATATGTGGTGGAAGATTGCGCCTTCGTGCGCGCGTTGCCAGAGAAGGATAGACCTGCAAATGGGCGGTTGAAGGCGGGCGTGGAGCGTGTTCCGTTATTATTTATTCCCGCTAACCCATTGATTGACCCAAGAGGCGAGCCGATGCGCGCGTTGGATGTGGAAGGCGAATGGCGGGAGATGAAACATCTCATCGAGAAAAGCAACGCGCCGTTCGACATGCTCGAGTTGAGACCCGCGACGCCCGAAGCGTTGCAAAGCGTGATGGCGAGATTCCAAAATGGGATGATCGCGCATTTCTCAGGTCACGGCGCGGCAACGAAAGATGGCGCGATCCTGTTATTTGAGCGCGAGAACGGGGCGTCGAATCCGCTGGAGGCGCGGGAGTTCGTGAGGGAGATCAAGGATAAGGCGTGGATCGGCTTCTTGAGCGCGTGCCAGTCCGCAGTCCCAGAACGAACCGAGTTTTCCAATTTGGCGCGGGAATTGGCGAAGGCGGGAGTCCCGTTTGCGTTGGGGATGCAGTTCAATCTCCCCGATCCGTTTGCGCCGAACATCAGCGGACAGTTCTACAACTATCTCGCGCATGGACACGCCGTCCCCGAGGCGGCGCGGCAGGCGTGGCGCGCGGTGAAGCGTGAGAATGAATTTTTCGTCGGCATGATCGCGCTGTACGCCGCGTACCCCGATGAAGTGGGAAAGTTGGGATGGCGCGGCTCGGGCGCGCAGACCGTGAGCCTGTTTCGTCCCGCCGACGTGAGCGACCTGCCCTCCCCTGCCAGCGGATTGATCGGACGCCAGCGCGAGTTGATGCGCATTGGCACGCGCCTGCTCGAAGATAAGAAACCGCTGACGGTTACACTGCACGGCGCGGGCGGGATCGGCAAGACCGCGTTGCTCTGGCAGGCGCTCCTGCGCTTCGCCCCATCCTTCGAGTTGACTCTCGCCATCGGGCTGGATCCACTGCCCTCACTGGAAAGCGTGCTGGGACGGATCGAACGCTTTTTGGGTTTGCCTTCACCCTGCTCCAATGACACGAAGGAACGCGAAGCGTTGGTGCGGAACGCGCTGACGAGCAAGCGCACGTTGTTGGGCTTGGATAACTTTGAAACGCTCAACCATGCCTTGAACGATGACACTGCAAAAGCCACTGCCAAAAGTTTATATGCCTTCTTCAAGAGTTTGCCCGCCGCAGGTGTAACCTTGTGCGTCACCAGCCGCGAGAAAACCAATCTGCCTGGCGAACACATCGAAGAAATTTACGGTTTGGAAGATGCGATGGGCGGCGCGTTGTTTTATGAAAACGTCAGCACGCGCAAGGATGCCTTGAACGAAACAGGCTTGGAAAAACTCAGTGCCGCCATTGGCGGACACCCGCTTGCCTTGCGCCTGCTCGCGCCGATCTTTGAAGAACAGGCGGGTTTATCGCTGGAACAGTTTATCGAAAAACTGCAAACCTTCTTACCCAAAGCCAGCGATCAATGGACAGAAGAAGAACGTCACGCAAGTTTGGGAGCGTGCTTTGCCTTCTCGATGGATTATTTGCCGAAGAATGAGGAAGGTCAGAAACTGCAAATTGCTATTTCACGTTTGAGTGTATTCACCGCCTTCTTTGTTGATTTCACTGCCGCGCCTGTGTTAGAAAACCGCTTCCCTGAAAGCCAAGAAGAATTCAAACAAATGCTTCCCAAAGCAAATAACTTATTACACACTCTATGGGAACGTGGTTTACTTGAACGCACTACCATTCCATTGGGAGAAGAAAACTTTTATCTGTATCGCCTGCACCCCACGTTGGGATTCCTCGCCCAAGCCAAACTGACCAACGCCGAAATGGTTCAAGAAAATTTCTGGCAATCTATGAACAACTTGGCGCGTGCGGCGGAGGATGAAATCAACAAAAGCCCATTCATGGTGCAAATCGCCTCTCGCGCAATGCCTGACCTAATCTCTGCTTCCGAATCAAAAAACGATGCGGATACCGCACTCATGCAGTATCGAGTCAGTAAATTATTAGAGCAGTTTGGTTTATATGACGACTCGTTGCGGCTTCTTGGAAAATCGCGTAATACTTATAGTTTGCTAAGTCGACAAAGAGAAATGGCGATGACAATTCATGTGGCGGCAAATATTTATGTGACGCGTGGCGACCTGGACGGAGCAATAAAGTTGTATGCGCAATCACAAGAAATTTATGAAAATCTAGGCGAACTGAAAGGTAAATCTATCATACTCCATGAAATGGCTGGAGTTTATGCCACACGTGGGGATTTGGACGAGGCAATGAGGTTGAATCAGCAGTCCCTTGAAATCAAGGAAGAACTCGGTGAACTTCAAGGCAAATCCGCCACGCTACATAGCATGGCAGGAATCTATGTGACGCGCGGGGATTTGGACGAGGCAATGAAGTTGTATCAGCAGTCCCTTGAAATCAAGGAAAGAGTGGGCGACCTGAAAAGCATGTCCGCTACGTTACACAACATGGCGAATATTTATGTCACACGCGGGGATTTGGACGAGGCAATGAAGTTGTATCAGCAGTCCCTTAAAATCAAGGAAGGACTTGGCGATCTACAAGGTAAGTCTGCCACTCTCCACCAGATGGCAGTAACCTACGTGACGCGCGGGGATTTGAACAAGGCAATGAGGTTATATCAGCAGTCGCTTGAAATCAAGGAAAGACTGGGCGACCTGCAAGGTAAGGCTAATACACTTGCCATGATAGCACAAATTGATGCGAATCAAAGGAAATATCGAGAATCATTGGAGAAACTTTTATCGGCAATGAGCACCGCACAAAAAATTGGCGCAAAACTAAGTACGCAGGATTTTGCTGACAATATGAAAGTTTTACAATCCATGATGGGGTTCGATAAATTTGAAATTATTTGGAAAGAATTAACAACACAAGCATTACCCGAATGGCTATCCCAATCTCCCCAACAAGAGCAAGGCATGACCGCCGAGCAGTTCATCGCGGGTGCGATTCAATCTGCAAGGGAGAAGCGCCCCGAGGCGGAGGAGTACTTCAAGTCCGCGCAGAAGATGGCGGCGGATTCGAGCGTCCCTGCGGAGATGCGCGAGTTGGGGAGGGTGCTGCAACGAATCATGATCGGCGATAGGTACGTGGATCTCTCGTCCCTGCCGAGGGAGTGGGTGGAGATAATACAAAGGATGAAGGATGAAGGATGAAGGCTTGCCCTCCCGAAGGACATCGGGACGATGTGAGCGAAGTCGAAAGGATGAAGTTTGAGTAGAGTATAATTTAGGCAGGCTTGTATCCATGCGCAAAGATACGAAAAACTGGATTGCCCTTACAGATTATGACATTGATACTGCCCGTCACATGCTGGCGACAGGACGGTATCTTTATGTGATCTTTCTCTGTCACCTGTCGCTGGAGAAGATACTCAAAGCGCACGTAGCCGAAGTCACACAGACTCTGCCAATCAAGACGCATGATTTGATCTATCTGGTCAAGAAATGCGAGCTGGAAATTCCTGAAACTTACCTCGATTTCATCGGCAAAATCAACACCGCAAGCATCCCCACCCGTTACCCCGATGACTTACAACGTTCCTTGAAGGAATATCCCGAACCCGTTGCCCGTGATTATCTGGAACAAACGGAAAAGATACTTCAATGGCTAAAACAACACCCGAACTTAAACAAATAATCAAGCGATTTCGCACCCAACTGGAGAAAATGGGGATTCATCCAGAACGGATCATGTTGTATGGCTCACAAGCCACTGGCGCTGCGCGTGAAGGCAGCGATATTGACCTGATCGTGATATCGGGTGATTGGAAAAAATATAATTATCGCGAAAGATTGGAACTGCTGGGCATTGCATCCGCAAGAATTTTAGAACCTGTTCAGGCACAAGGATTTACCCCGAGTGAAGTTAAGCTAAAGAAGGTAATGCCTTTTTGGGAACAAGTAATAAAAGAACAAGCAATTGCAGTCTAAATCGGAGTCGAAAGGCTCCGATTTTATTTTAGAAGCGTCCTGCGAAGTATCCGTAGGGTGAAGCTGAGGAGTATTTCAAATCCGCGCAGAAGCTGGCGGCGGATTCGAGCGTCCCTGCGGACTTGCCCTGAGCCTGTCGAAGGGGGTGCGTGAGTTGGGCAGGGTCTTGCAACGAATCATGCTCGGCGATAAGAACAAGGCAAACTCGCAAATTTGGATCATGTCTTTCTGTGGAATTGATTCGCCAAATGAGTCTCGCAGACTTCAACCGCCAGTTCCACCCAGCACCGAAAGCAGGGACGGCAAAACCAAACAGGCGCAAGCCGTACAGAGGAAAAGCAGGACAATGCCGACCATGATTCCAAGAATCACCCACAGGCCGCGATTACCTTGTTCCACTGCCGACCGCAGGGGAGGTGTCTGCGTATACGGCAGGCTGGGGGCGGAAACTTTCGCATCCAAAATAGCCTGGGCAAAGCCTGCGATATCCTGGGGAATAAAATATTCCCTGCCTCCGTTATCAAATTCCAGATATAGCGCGGCATCATACGTCTTAGATTGGTATCGGCTGACTTTGTAATAGATATTCACGTCCGCCCGCAGAGCTTTGACAATGCGCTTTACGGGGTAAGCAAAGCTATTCCCCAAAATGGAACTCTGAAATACGAGGCGTTGGCTGGTAAGCCAGAGCGTCCCAAAAATGACGTTATAGCCAAGCAGGCTGTTTTTTATATAAACAGATTTTTCGTCACAGTTCAGGATCGTTTCTTCGGCGTTGAGTGGGAGTGGAAAGTTTTTCATGTCACATCCTTTTGTTCATAGACAATCAGGCTCCCCTGCCCTGCCAAGGGCAAGCGAAAATCAGCGTTTTCACTTGCACCTGGCGCAAGTGCTGGTGTCAGCGTCCAAAGCAGGCTCTTCGCTTATTACTGATAAAGTCTATTAAAGACCCATCCCCCAAATCAAAACACCAACTTGGGGGATGGAAAACTTATCTTACATTTCAAACATCAGCCAGTTACTTCTTTGGCTTCTCTTTTTTCTTCTTTTTCTTTTCCTTATTTTTCCCCTGTTCCTTGTTCGCCATAATTATCTCCTTTCCAAAAACCAACGGGGTTGATCTTTGAATAAAATGGATCAAGACTTCGGGTGAAATTATATCACCAGAGCAACCCTTGATAAATTAGAACATCTATTCTATAATAGATTCATGGACTCGCTCGAAACCCTCAAAGAACTATCCTCCCAAATGACATTCGAAGCAGATGGAAATCCCTTCGACACGCTTCGCGTCAGGACGGCGCCGCGCCTCTCTTCCCCCGCCCCAGCCTGTTTCAGTCCGAAAGAGAGTGACCAAGCCTTTACACACCCCGCCCAACTCCCCAACGGACAGAAGATCATCCTGCTGAAGACCCTGCTCTCCTCCGCCTGTGAACGGGACTGCTTCTACTGTCCCTTCCGCGCAGGCAGGGACTTTCGCCGCGCCACCTTCAAACCCGATGAATTCGCGGGCCTGTTCAGTAAAATGAATCGGGGCGGAATGGCCGAGGGTGTCTTCCTCAGCTCCGGGCTGGCAGGAGGCGGAGTCCGCACGATGGACAAGCTCCTCGATACCGCAGACATCCTGCGCAAGAAATATCAATTCCGTGGCTATCTTCATCTAAAAATAATGCCAGGCGCAGAGAAGGATCAAGTCTATCGTGCCATGCAGTTAGCAGACCGCGTCTCCGTCAATTTGGAAGCGCCCAGCACCGAAAGGCTGGCAAAACTCGCGCCACATAAAATTTTCTTTGAAGAATTATTGCGCTCGCTCAAATGGGTCGAAGAGATTCGCAGAACTGTACCTGCCTACAAATTTTGGAACGGCAAATATCCATCCGCAGTAACTCAATTCGTGGCCGGCGGCTCCGATGAAAGCGATTTGGAATTGCTGAGCATTACGGACTGGTTGAATAAAAATGTAAGACTCAAACGCGCTTATTTCTCCGCGTTTCGTCCCATCCACGATACCCCGCTCGAAAACAAACCCGCCGTAGACCCCATGCGTGAACATCGCCTGTATCAAGCATCTTTCCTTTTGCGTGATTATGGCTTCGATATCGAAGACCTGCCCTTCACAAAAGATGGCAACCTCCCCATCCACACCGACCCCAAACAAGCCTGGGCAGAGATGAATTTGATTCACCAGCCCATTGAATTGAACAAAGCCGAGAAACACGACCTGATAAAAATTCCTGGCATCGGCATCAAAGGTGCGGAAGCAATTTTAAATGCGAGAAGAAATAAAAACATCCGCGATCTCTCTTCGTTGAAGAAACTTGGCGTTATCTCCGAACGCGCCGCTCCTTATGTTTTATTGGATGGTCATAAAGCCGCAATGCAATTGAATATGTTTTAGTTTGTGTCATGCCGGGCGGAGCGAAGCATCTCTAACGCGATAAATAAATCAACCGATCGGCAAAAATCATCACCAATAACTTTATTGATGATGATTTTTTATTCATCATCAACTTAACCTTAAAATATTTCAACATCACCCATTAATACCTTGTAATTAAATTCATAACGACTATACTAAATCAAATGAGTTAAAGTTTTATATTTGTAAAAGGAGAAAATAAAATGGCTGCTACAACAATGGAAACGCTAACGATTAAAACGGAAAATAAATTCAGAACACTCACAACAAAACAATCCTACAAAAAAGGTGAGGTGATCTGCACCATGCCAAGCGAGAACATCATGGACAAGCCCAATCGCTTCACCGTGCAGATCGCGCGTGACAGGCACACGCACGTCGGCAAACTCGCCGCATTGAATCACTCATGCGATCCAAACGTGATCCTCGACACAGATAAAATGCTGATGATCGCGCGCCGCGATATTGAAAAAGGCGAGGAACTCTCATTCTTCTACCCCTCAACCGAATGGGAAATGCAGGCGCCTTTCATTTGCCTATGCGGCGCGGCAAACTGCATCCATGTGGTGGCGGGCGCGCGCTTCCTGCCCCTCTCCACTTTGGAGAATCACTACCTCAGCTCCCACATCCGCGACTTGATGATCGAATTGCTCAAGAACACAAAGCTGCATTTGAAAAATCTGTAGAGGCATTAAATCAAAACTCCGAGTTGAAGAACTCGGAGTTTTTTTATTTACAATTTTTGATGAAACGCCAACAGCTTGTAAGCGCTCAACCAGGGCTTGCCCAGCCGATGATTATCTGAAACCACGATCTTGCTAAATCTCTGCGCGATCTGCGGCATGAGCATCGCAATCCCCGCCCAGTCATCGGTAAGGACCGCCGCCTTCATTTTCGCGGCGACCTGCCCCGCCCACATCCACTCCATGCGGAACTTATCGGCTTTCACCCAGTAATCTCGCTTCTCCCACGCCACCACTGAAACATCGATTCCATCGGCAATGGCTTGCAAAGCCAGAGCAATGTATGCAGCCTGGTCTTTCGTTTCAGGCGTTACGTTGGATTGTTTCGCCAGCTCTCGAATGCACAACACTATGGATTTCGTCAAACGGGTTCGTTCTTTTCCTACAGAATCGGGGTTGATCACACGGCTCAAGAGAAATTCTCCAAAATCAAAATATTTACAGAAGCGCGATTATACCGCTTCGGACACCGACCTGCGGGCATTGTCCTGCGGGCATCGTCCATGTTGGGATAAAATATAGCCCATGGATTCCCCAATCACCGCCATCATCTTCGACTTTGGAAATGTCTTCGTCAACTGGGATGCCCGCAACCTCTACAAACGCTTCTTCCCTAATCTGGAAGCTGTTGACTCTTTTCTGAAAAAGATTCGTTTCGCCGAGTGGAACGCCCACCAGGACGCAGGCCGTCCATTCAAGGAAGGTGTTGCCAAGCTTTCAAATCAATTTCCCTACCATGCAGACCTTATACAAGCATTCGACACCCATTGGGAGGAAAGCCTCGGCCAAACCCTGCAAGAGAACATTGAGATCGCGAAAAATTTAAAACAAGCCAACTGGCCGCTCTATCTGTTGAGCAACTTCTCGACAGAGAAGTTTGAGATCGTCAGGAGACAGCATGATTTCCTAACAGTCTTCGATGACATAATCATCTCAGGCGAACACAAGCTCATCAAACCATATCCCGCCATTTTTGAGTTTACTCTGAACAGAATCAAGCGCCAGGCAAAAGAGTGTTTGTTCATTGACGATTCGCTCCCGAATATTGAAACCGCGCGTAAAATGAATTTCATCACCATCCACTACCAGTCCCCTGCCCAGTTGAAGCGGGACTTATATCAATTATCCATTAAGGACTATTAGACTCATGGCCACCATCGCCCAATCCATGCTTGAGGCAATTGAATCAGAATTACAACGCCAGGTTGGAAGGCTCGACCAACCGCGAACACAACAATTCCACGAGATGCTAACCTATCACATGGGCTGGACGGGTGAAGGCGCTGGCTCCCTGGCTGCTGGCAAGCGGATTCGCCCGTTATTGACTTTGTTGTCAACTGCTTCTGTTAACAATGAAGAGAGAGTATCTAATAATATAGTTAATTTAAATTATTGGCTACGCGCAAAATCGGCAGCGGCATCGATTGAATTAATTCATAACTTCTCCCTTGTCCACGATGATATTCAAGATAACTCCGATCTCAGGCGTGGACGGCGTACGGTTTGGGTCAAATGGGGCGTGCCAATGGCGATCAATGTTGGCGATGCCATGTTCGTGATCGCTAATCAGGCAATTCTTGATTTGGTTGAATATTACCCAGCGGATATGGTTGTCAAAGCGGCTCGCATCTTGAACGATTGCTGTCTTGATCTGACACGCGGTCAATTCCTGGATATGTCATATGAAGAACGAGACGATCTTACTCTCGAAGATTATTGGCCGATGATTGGCGGGAAGACCTCTGCCCTGCTGTCTGCATGTACCCATATCGGCTCCCTTCTTGGTTACGCGAAGGACAAACAGCAGGAGGCTTACCGTTTGTTTGGTTACCATTTGGGGCTGGCCTTTCAGGTGCAGGATGATCTCCTGGGTATTTGGGGGAACGAATCCCTTACTGGAAAGTCTGTTGCCAGCGATTTGGTTGAAGGGAAAAATTCTCTGCCAGTGCTTTTTGCGTTGGGTAAAAACGGAAAATTTGCTGAAAGATGGAGGCGAGGCCCGATCCCCCTAGATGAAGTCCGCCACGTCTCTACCTTGCTGGAGGATGAAGGCGGCAGGTCTTTTGCTGAGACCGTGGCTGAGGAGGAGACTCAAAAGGCGTTGGGCTATTTGAAACAGGCAAATCCGTGCGGCGAGGCGGGCGAGGCAATGCTTGAGCTGGCGAACATGTTGCTTAAACGGAAGCAGTGATCAGGTTAAGAAAGAGGCGGTTTATTAATCAGGCTTGACATGCGTTTTCGGCGTAGCGTATAATCCCGTTCGCCAAATATGCGGGTGTAGTTCAGTGGTAGAACGCTTGCTTCCCAAGCAAGATATCGTGGGTTCGAGTCCCATCACCCGCTCACATTAAAGTCGAGGAAATAACCGCCTCGACTTTTTGTTATGCTATACTATTTGTAAGGTAGCTGTTATGCGTATGTCTTTGTCTTACAAGTAAAATTCAGCCTGGAGTTGACTTGTAATATGACAGAACTTAACAAAGGCACAGTCTTATATGTGGAGGATAATTCAGACAACAGAAATTTGATCCGCAGGGTTTTGGGTGCGGAGGGATATTCTGTTGTTGACGCCATTAATGCGGGGCAGGCAATCGAAAAACTTGAGGGTAATAAGATCGACCTGATATTGATGGATATTAATATGCCCGACATGGACGGGTACACTTTAACGACAAAAATCAAGGGAATTCAGAAATTCTCGAACATCCCCATTGTTGCAGTGACTGCAAATGTAATGCGCGGAGACCGCGAAAAATCACTTGAAGCGGGATGCGATGGTTATATTCAAAAACCAATCGACATTGATACGCTTTCCCAGCAGATCGAGCGTTTTATGACAAGGAGTTCAAATGCCTGACCAGAACCAACCCCCTGCTGTATCCGATACGCAGCCTATTCGAAAACCAAATATTCCGAAGGATGCCGCTGTGCTGGTGGTTGAGGATAATGTTTCAAATTTCGTGTTGATCGCTCGTATGCTTGGCTATCTTGGTGTGCATTGTGAATGGAAGACATCGGGGTACGAAGTTTTGGAGTACGCGGATACACTCCCCCGCCTGGATTTGATCCTGATGGATATCCGCCTCCCGTATGAGGATGGCTACGGCGCTTTGAAGAAAATTCGCACATCTGATCGGTTTAAATCCGTGCCAATCATTGCCGTTACAGCAGAGGCAAGCATGGAACAAATGAAGAAAGCCCAGGAATCTGGTTTCGACGGCTTTTTAGGCAAGCCGCTCGACCCGGATCGTTTTCCGGATCAAATCCGCCGAATCTTGAGCGGTGAACCCGTTTGGGAATTTAGTTAATTTGATAGATGACAAAGAATCCAGCGCCGCTTGCAATTGACACGAAAGAGAAAAGATATAAGGGCAGCCTGACAGGCACACTAGTAAGAACGCTCCTTATCTTTACCTTTATTCCCCTTGCCATCATGGCAGGGGCGGCTTATTTTCGGGCACGTACTTTACTGCGCGATCAGGCGATTATACAATCCGAAAACCTGTTGAGTAACCAACTTAAGATTGTGGATGGGGAGATAAACGGCAAGGAGGAACATCTTGAATCATACCTGGCTTCCCCTTCCTTTTCAACGCTGATCGAGGTTGCCCTGCACGCAAACCCACAGAGCAGCGAGTTTCGCGCAATTCGCCAGAGTTTTATCAATGAAGTTCAGGCAGGGAATATTCAAAACGGAAACCCCATATTTGATGAGTTCTTTCTGGTTGACAAGGACGGTGTTATCACTGTTGCCAGTGAACTTGCGTGGCAGAGAATAACCCTCGACGTATCCATGTTTGAGGATATGGAAGAAATGCACTCTCATGCTTTATATGGTTTTCCTCCCCTTTACGAGAACGAGTTAATTCTTGTTACGACAATAAACTACCAGACGGCACGGGGGTCTACGCTGGGGGCTTTGGTTGGTATCACCGAAAAAGAGAACCTGCAAGAATTACTTCAACCACTTAATGGGTTGTCGCCGCTTGCAAGCACTTATTTCATTTTGTCCGATAATCAATTCATCGCCAGTGATCCTGAAACAGGGGAATTTAATCGGATTGTTTCTTCAACGGCGCAGGATGAATTGATCGCGGGGCTTTCTGCGCTCGTTCAAAGCGGCGACGAAAAGCCGCTGGCCCTGGATATCACCTCGCCGGATGGTGAAGCCGCGCTTGCGCAACTGCAATGGTTCCCCAAGATGCGCAGCGGCATTGTCCTGGAGATCGATAATATCAATATCTATGGACAGGTTGCCAGCCTTGCGCCTTTTACCGTGCTGCTCGCGCTGGGAACTTTGATAGGCATCGGCATAGCATTAACCTTTGGCATCCGGCGCGTTATCCGGCCCTTGCAGTCTTTATCTGAAATTACCCGAAAATTTGCAGAGGGGGACCTGAGTCAACGGGCAGAAGTGCGGGGCGACGATGAGGTTGGCACGCTGGCAAGTTCATTTAATTATATGGCCGATGAAATCGGAGAGGTGTACCGCTCTCTTGAACAAAAGGTGGAGGAGCGGACGCGCCAAATTCAAACGGCTGCTGAAGTGGCGCAAAGTATCACAACCATTTCGAACCTGGATGAAATGTTGAAGAAAACCGCTGAACTGCTTGTTCAACAATTTGGTTATCATCAGGCAAGCATCTTCATGGTGGATAAAAGCGGAAGGTTTGCCGATTTCAAAACGGGGTTTGGCTCTGCAACAAAAGGAATGATGGAGAAAAACTACAGGCTGGAAGTTGGCTCTGCCTCCATCATCGGCTGGGTCAGCAAAAACAACCGATCACGAATGGCCTCGGATGTTTCGGAAGATCCGCTGCACCTTAAAAATGAGTTACTCCCTGAAACACGCTCGGAAGCCAGCGTTCCGATTTCACTGGGAGACCTTGTTCTCGGCGTGCTCGATGTGCAGAGCGAAAAGTCTGGCGCGTTTAACAAAGACAGCATCGTTATGCTGCAAACTTTGGCCAGCCAAATTGCCGCAGCAATTCAAACCTCGGGCTTGATAGAAACAAGCCACGTGAATTTCGAGGAGCTTGAACGGCTTTATCGTTCAAGCCGGTTGATTGCAGAGGCAAACAATGAGGAGGAGGTTTTCGCTATCAGCAGCCAAATCCTCAAGGGCGTGCCATATTCAGCAGCCCTGTTCGCTGTCGATAAAAATCAAATCCGCCTTATTTCCTCCGCCGACTCCACACGAGGCCTGGCATCTCTGGAAGAATTACAGAAGCAATATGAAATAGATTTCAGCGAGGTTAATGATTACCTGCTTAACGGGATAGCCATTGCCACCGCCGCAGACATGTCCCTTCCCAGGGCGTTTCAAGATATTATCCATCAATTGAAATTAACAAGCGCCGCATTTTTGTCAATGAAGCGGCAGGGTGTTTTAGCCGCCGTCATTTTGATCGGAGCGCGGAATCGCATCCTGACGAGCACGTCCGTTCAACTGTATGCGAATCTGGCCGACCTTGCGTCCATCACGCTCGAAAAGGTGGATGCAATACAACAAACGGCAAGGCATCTCAAGGAAATGGAATCTCTTGCCTCCATAAATGAGTTGATTTCATCCGCATCAGACCTTCAAGGTTTCTTTCGGGCACTGCTGGCAAAGATACAGCAAATCATTGGCGACTACAATTTGATCGTTGCCCTTTATGAAGAAAAGAGCAATACGATCAGCGTTCCATTCAACTACGAAAACAAAGAGGTTTCCTCCATTGACTCGTTTCCACTTGGCGAAGGATTAACATCCATTCTGATTCGCACCCACCAGCCTCTGATGTTGGTGGAGAATACTGAAAAAAGGGCTTCGGAATTGGGGGCAAAAGTGATTGGAAAACCCGCCCGTTCATGGATGGGCGCGCCCATGCTCGTACAAAACAACCCGATTGGCGCATTGATCATTCAGGACCTGGTGAACGAACATGCGTTTGACGAAAATGATCTTAAATTCTTCACCACGCTGGCTGGGCAGGTTGCGGGGGTAATCCACAATGTCCGTTTGCTGGGTGAAAGCGAGCATAAAGCGCTTCAGATTGAAACCGCCGCGGAAATTGCCCGCGATATCAGCGGCTCATTAAATCTTGACGAATTATTGATCAAAGCTGTCAATTTCATACGGGAACGATTCAATTTTTATCATGCGGCTATTTTCCTTCATGACCTGCCTGGTGAATTTGCAATCATCCGCGAAGCGACGGGAGATGCCGGGGCTCAAATGAAGAGGGCCGGTTACAAAATCGGCGTGGGGTCAAAATCGATCGTTGGCTTTGTCAGTGGGCGCGGCGAACAACTGGTGGTAAACGACACTTCGAAGGATGCAACGTATTACGCAAACGTTCTATTGCCCGACACCCGCGCAGAGGCTGCAATTCCACTCAAGGTTGGCGAACGTATATTGGGCGTTCTCGATGTTCAAAGCACCAAGCCGTATGCTTTTTCAGATGACAACATGCGCAGTTTGCAAATCCTGGCTGATCAGTTGGCTGTTGCGGTTGTCAACACAGAGCTTTTTGCGGAAACACAGGAACACCTTTCGCAGCACCGCCTCCTCCACCACATTACCACCACGGCGGCTTCCGGTACCACCCTTGAAGAGGCGCTGGAAAGCGCCGTAAATGGCTTGCGAGTAACGCTCGGCGGCGACCGTGTAACAATTTTGCTGGCTGACCGTGAAAAAAAGATGCTTGAAGTAAAAGCTTCCATGGGATATTCTGACGATATTTCAAGAACGCAGATAATGTTTGGGAGTGGAATCACCGGCTGGGTGGCCGAACACAGGCGTCCGTTAAGAGTCAGAAACGTGAGCGAAGACCCGCGCTATATTCAGGCGAGCTCAAACACGCGTTCTGAATTGGCCATCCCATTAATTTATCGCAATGAGCTGCTTGGCGTTTTAAACGTTGAAAGCGAGCAGGTGGATGCCTACACCGAAAACGACGAGGAAATGCTTGGCACACTCGGCGGAAGTTTGGCCGCGATCATTGCCAACGCGCGGCTTTTGGAGCAAATCCGAGTTCAGGCAGAGCGCGAGCGATTGATCAATGAGGTTGCAAGTAAAATACGCAGGTCTACCGACATGCAATCCATCCTGATGACAACCACGAGCGAAGTGGCTAGAATTACCGGCTCCCGCTTTGCCAGGATCAACATAAAGCCGTCAAACAACCCTGAAGAGTCTTAATGGAAAGTAATTTTTCAAACCAGCAATCCGCAAATCCGGAAGAAGCCACCCGTTTATTTTATAAAAACTGGCGGGAACGCTTTGCGCTGCCTTTGCTTATCGGGGTTTTGGTATTTGGCGCAATTGTGTTGATACCGGCCATCAGCGCATCCACCAGCTTAGTGGTGGACATAATTTTCATCTCGGCGTATATGATAACAGGGCTTGTAACGGTGATCCGCTTTTCCTACACAATACGGATGAGCGTGTTTTTACTTGCAGTGTACATGCTGGGACTGGGGGAACTGATCACTCATGGAGTTTTAGGCGACAGTCTTATCTTTTTCTTTGCAGTAATCGTATTTTCCACAATATTGCTTTCACCCCGCGCTGGCATTACGGTGACTATCGTCAATGTCCTTACTTTCGCGATGTTTGCCTATTTGTTTCTGAATGAGCGCATCACGACTCTTAACCCATTTGCTTCCCCCGCAAAACTGGAGGATTGGTTCAGCGCCACTGGCGTCATCGTCATGTTTGGAGTGGTTGTTATTCTTGGGTTTCAAAGGCTGGAAATGGAATTTATCGAGGCGCAAAGGCAAATCGACTCAACGCTGAACATCCTGAAAGAAGAACGCATCAACCTGGAAAATAAGGTGGCAGAACGCACACAACAACTTCGTCAGATCAACGAAATTGGGCGGCATGTTGCGGGCATCCTGGATCCAGATGCAGTGCTGCCGCGCGCAGCGACCATTATCGAAGCTCAATTCAAGTTTTACTACATCGCATTTTTTCTGGTGGATGTCACCAGCCAATGGGCGGAACTGAAAGAGGCCAGCGGTGAAGCCGGCAAGGTGCTGCGCGAGAACAAACATCGGCTGGATATTAATGGAAAAAGCCTTGTAGCAACCGCGATCCGCACCAAAGAAGGGCAGATTTCATTGAACAGCGGAACCGAGCAATTGCGAATTGACAACCCTTTGCTTCCATATACCCGTTCTCAAATTGCGCTTCCGCTGAGCGTTGGCGAATCAGTGCTCGGCGCCCTGGAAATTCACTCGACGATGGAAAACGCATTCCAGCCGGCAGACATTAATGCCTTTCACAATATGGCAAATGAAATTGCCATTGCCCTCGAGAATTCCCGTCTCTTTCGACAAGCCCAGCAAAGCCTTGCTGAAATGCGCGCAACACAAAGGCAATACCTTCAGGGCGCGTGGCAGTCGCTTACGGAAGAGAAAGACCTGACTTATGCGCTTGGTGATAATGATGCCCTCAACAGCGATGAGAATGAGATCGAAATACCCCTCACGCTGCGAGAACAAATCATCGGACAGCTTCATTTGGTAAATACAGTTGAGTGGACTCCTGAACAGAAAAGCCTTGTTGAAGCCATTGCAACCCAGGCCGCCCTCGCGCTGGAAAACGCACGATTGGTGGAGGAAAGCCAGTCCATTGCCGCCCGGGAAAAACTGGCAAACGAGATCATTTCCAAAGTTTGGACATCTGCAAATATGGAGGGCATCCTTCAGACGGCTGTTCGTGAACTGGGGAGGTCGCTCGAAGCCTCTGAAGTTGAAATTGAGCTATCCATGGAAGGGGGCGACTATGAATAGCGGCAACCCATTCAACGAATCGCCCTTCCCGACCGCCAATTTCAACTACAAAGACTGGCGCGAACGATTTATCCTGGCTATTTTACGAATCGCAAGTTTTCTTGCCATCTTGCCCTTGATTGGCTCATTTCCTACAGCCACACTCGGAGATCGATTCCTTTTCATCGGAATGTACCTGATTCTGGTAGCGCTAACGGTTTTACCGGTGCCGTATTCCATTCGAGCCTATGCGCTGTTATTAATGTGCTTTGTCGTCGGCGTGAATGCAATCCTGGCGTGGGGTCCCTGGGCAGATGGGTCGCTTTTCCTTCTGACAGGCATAATCCTGTCATCCCTCCTGCTCGATCATCGAACCGATCTGTTTGTATTAATCATCAGCATCGTATTTATTGTTGGATTAGCCGCCCTTCAGCAGATTGGGGTTTATAAATTTACAACAGTAAACATCCCCGCCATCACGCCTTCAGACTGGTTTGTGTACGGCCTTGATTTCTCCATTGCGGGTATTTTGCTTGTGGCAGCTTTCGGGCAGTTCAAAAACGCCTTTACCCGCATAATTCAGGATACACAGCGCGCATTCGATACCCTCGGCGCAGAACGCGCACAATTGGAAGAAAAGGTACGCGAACGCACCGACAAACTCGAAACACAGACAGCCCAATTACGCACCTCCGCCACTGTTTCCCGTATTGTGGCGGAAACACAGAACATAACGGATCTTTTGGAGACAGTCACACAACTCGCATCCGACAAATTTGGGTATTATCACGTGGGGCTATATATATTGGATGAAAAGAAAAAAACAGCCTTCCTGCAAGCAGCCTCCTCGGCAACGGGAAAGCAATTAATTGGCCATGCCTTTCGCGTGGAACCAGACCTGCGAAACCCGCTTACCCAGGTGGTGGAACAAAACCGCCACATCATTTCATCCGACATCGACAACCTTAATTTCGTGCGCGATCCAAATTTCCCCATTACCCGTTCACGCATGATATTGCCGCTCGCCGTACGCGGAAATGTTCTCGGAATGTTGGACTTGCACTCAGATCAGCCGCAGGCATTCAGCACACAAGATGCAGAAATCCTGCAAACGCTCGCCGACCTGACTGCAATCACCTTTGATAACGTCCGCCTCATTAATGAGACCAAAAGCCTGGTCGGCCAACTGGAGATTACTACAAGCATCCAGACACAACGAACCTGGAAAAAACTTACCAGCCGCCAAAAGCCGGCCTACCAATACACCCCCGCCGGTGTACGGCCGGTATTTTCAACAAACAAGAAAGGCAGCAATGACGGCTTGCAGATTCCGTTAATACTTCATGGACAAAAGATCGGCGGCATAACGCTAAAGAGAAAAGGAACAGCCACCGACTGGTCGGAACGGGAACGCCTGCTCGTGGAAAAAATTGCAGATCAGATTGCCCTGGCTCTCGAAAACAGCCGCCTTGTGGATGAAGCTCAAAAAAGCGCCATGCGCGACCAAATGATCGCAAATATTTCCACCCGCGTCCGCGAGACACTTGACATCGAATCTGTTGTTCGTACAGCTACCACTGAACTTCGTAAAGTGTTCGACCTAAAAGAAGCCGAGATCAGCGTCGGCGCCCCTCAAACAGATGGCAGGCCTGTTAGAAAAAACACAAGCTCGCTCAAGTTGAAGTGATAAAAGCAAAGAGCAAATCGATATGTATTCACCCATCCACAATTCCGCCCGCGAGTCAAAAAAGAATATACGTGGGCCTGTAAGCCGCCGCTTAAGCCTGAGAATCAAGCTTCCATTAATAGTAATCCTGTTATTGATTCTTGCCTTCATCGTCTCGACAATCTTGAGCATTAGGGCGGCGCAAAGCGCTTTAACAGATACTTTAAAAGGGGAGTTAACAGCGCAAACAGCCACAAAAGCAGAGCTTATCCGCACCAATCTGGTGTGGACAAGAAGCGTGGCGATAGACCTGGCCGCCGCCGCCGAAGTGATAAACTACGATGAAGAGACCATTCTTAAGACCATCAGCAATACGCTTGATCACAATGAACAGATATTTGGCTCCACCATTGCATACGAGCCTTATCAATTTCAGCCTGCTATTTACTACTGGTCGCCCTATTACAGCCGCACCAGCGACGGACTCCGATTTACCCAGCTCGGAAATTCAACCTATAACTATTTCGGCTGGGAGTGGTACACCCTTCCGAAAGCAAAACGGGAGCCAGTCTTATCCCCTCCCTACTTCGACGAAGGCGGCGGCGAAATCTGGATGGTCACCTGGAGCGCTCCATTTTTTGACAACGCCGGGAAGGTCAAAGGGGTGGCAACGGCTGATATTGCCTTCTCCCAAACGCAGGAAATTGTAAGCAGCATATCCGTTGGCAAAAATGGCTATGCCTTTCTGTTGGACTCTCAAGGCGTAATACTGGGCATCGGAAAGAACGGGGGCGAATACCAGGTGATGGTTGATTCCATGTTAAGCGCCGCAGAGTCTTCACAAACGGAAGGCTGGGCTGGCCTGGTTTCAACCATGATGGCAGGCAATACAGGCTTTGCCGATGTAGTTGATGCACGCGGCCAACCCATGTTCGTCGCCTACACGCCGGTTGGGCTGGATACTGGCTGGTCGCTGGCGCTTGCCTTCCCTCAGGCCGAACTTTTTCAGAAGGCATCGCAACTACAAAACACGCTCATTCTTTACGCGATCTTTGTTGTAATAATTTTTAGCGCCATTTTGTATATATTTACCTTATCCATCACTGAACCGCTCCATCGCTTAACTTTGTATACCAGCCGCTTCTCGCCGGAACAATTACGCCTGACCAAGGGCCAAGCTGCAGAACCAATCCACATACAAACCCGCGACGAACTGGAAGACCTGACCACCGCCTTCAATCAGATGACGACCGACTTATATCAGGCCTTTGAAACACTGGAAGAGCGCGTAAACGAACGCACCGATGCGCTTAATAAACGCGCCGCCCAGTTAAGAACGGTTGCAGATGTTGGAAAGGTGGTTGTATCTTTCCGCGACCTCTCAGAACTCCTGCAACGAACTGCCTACCTCATCCACGAAAACTTTGGCTACTACCATGCCGGCATATTTTTACTCGACGAACACAAGGAATATGCCGTATTAACCGCCACCAACAGCCCAGGCGGACAACGTATGCTGGAAAGGAAACACCAACTTAAGATTGGAGAGACAAGCATTGTGGGCTACACGATTGAAAATACAAAAGCCCGCATCGCACTGGACGTTGGGCAGGATGCTGTTTTCTTTGACAACCCAGACCTCCCTCAAACACGATCTGAAATTGCGCTTCCACTGGTTATTGGCGGGCAAATCCTCGGGGCTTTGGATGTGCAAAGCACGGAGCCTCAGGCCTTCAGTGAAGAGGATATTTCCACACTTCAAATCCTTGCAGACCAGATTGCAGTGGCCATTCAAAACGCTAAACTGTTCGAGGAAATTGAAAAAGCGCTGGAGGCCGCCCGCATCGTTTACGGGGAAGTGAGCCGTGAAGCGTGGAGCAAAATTCTCCACAACCAGCCCCGCATTGGTTACATTGCCACACAACCTGCCACCATCGAAACCCATGGCGAAGCGGTTGAACCAAGCCTCGCCAAAGCGTTCGAGACGGGAGACCTGATCCTCGGCGCAGACGGGCTTACCATCAGCGTACCCATAAAAATCCGCGGGCAGGCAATCGGCGCAATCCGCTTAAAAAAATCCGAAATTGCCGAGGCCTGGACGCAGGATGAAACCAACCTCGCCATTGCCCTATCCGACCAGTTGAGCGGCGCGCTCGAAAGCGCCCGCCTTTACCGCGAGTCTCAACAGCGCGCAGCCCGCGAATCACTCGTTTCTGATATTTCCGCGCGCATTAGCGGCGTTTCCCATTTGGATGCCATTCTTCGGGAAACAGTACAGGAGCTTGGGCAGGCGCTGGGCAACACGTCGGTCACTTTCCAGTTGTTGAACCAGCCTGATGGACAGAAACATGCCGCAGGTCCGCACGGAAGCGCAAATCATCCTGCTGAAAGATAAACGCGATGAATCCCTTTAATCTCCGCGACTACTTATTCAAAGACCGCCCCGGTGAGGAGTATGGACAGCGCGCAGAAGCGCTCATAACGATGACGCTCGGCTTTCTCTCCACAGCGCTGGCTGTGGTTGCGTACCGCAACCCCGTTATTATTATCGTTTCGGCTATCACAAACCTCGTTGCTATTTTTACTTTGATTCAAGCGCTGCGCGGACGATACAACTATCTGATCCTGTTCCCGTCCGTTACAGCCGTTTCCATCTGCCTGGTGTCCATCATCGAAGGGAGCGGCGTTCACGATCTAATATGGGTGGGCAATGTGGGGTTGTTCCTGCTGGCGAGCGTGTACAGCAGAAAAAACAGCGCGCCTGCGATCTGGCTTGGCGCATTTATGATTCTCCTGTTTCTGGCAACGGGCGTGGCGGAAATTACCGGAATTATTCCGAATCTTTTTGCGACAGACATGAAATATGTGCTGCTCAACACTTTTTTCTTTATCACTATCATGAGCGCAATGGCGGCTGTATTCCAGAGACATCGCAACTTGTTGAAAATCGCGGTGGAAAACAGGAACGAACAAAACAGAACCAATCAGAGCCTTGAGGAAACCAATCGGACACTCGAAGAGCAGGTGCGCGCCCGCACCCTTGATTTGAACAAGGCAAACAATCAACTGCAAATCAAAACGATGCGCTTGCAGGCAGCATCCGAAATTTCACAGGAGATCATGGCAAACATCCATGAAACGCCCGCTGAATTATTGACGCGCGCCGCCCAAAGCATCAGCGAGAAACTTGGTTTTTATCATGTCGGCATATTTCTTTTGGATGAAAACCGCGAGTACGCAGCCCTGCGCGCAGCCAACAGCAAAGGCGGGCAGCAAATGCTGGCGCGTCGTCACCAATTAAGGGTTGGAGGCACAGGTATTGTAGGGTATGTTGCTCAAAGCGGCCGACCGCGCATCGCGCTCGACACCGGTGCAGATGCGGTTTTCTTCAACAACCCCGATCTTCCCGACACCCGGTCGGAAATTGCGCTGCCCTTGAAATACGGAACATCCATCATTGGCGTATTGGATGTGCAAAGCGCCAAATCATCCGCCTTCAACACGGAGGACGCCAACACACTCAGCACTCTTGCAAACCAGATCGCCATCGTAATAAAAAACCTGCGCGCATTCGAAAGCGATAGTATATCGGCCCAATTTAAAATTGTGAGCAGGCACGCTGGATTGCAGCCAAACCGTGAACGGGCGGCTGGATATACATTCACCCCGGATGGAACCATTTCAAATATGCAGCCCGAAAATAACCCAACCTTTGAAAAAGCCGTCGCCTCCGGCGAGACGGTTGTCCTGCATCCCGTTCCGAAGGGCAGTTCTCCCACCCTGGCAGTTCCTGTCAAGCTCCGCGACCAGGTGATCGGCGTGATCCATATCGAAGCGGCTGATTCCAATAGAAAATGGACGGAAGATGAAGTGGCAATGGTTCAGGCAATTTCAGAACGAGCCGCCCTGGCGCTGGAAAATGCCCGCCTGCTGGAAAATGCAACCCAGCGCGCCGAGCAGGAGGAGACCATTGCCCACATTACAACCCAAATTGGCTCCTCCACCGACTTTAACCGTATCCTGCAAACCACCATTCAAGAGCTTGGCCTTGCGCTTGGGACATCCCGGTCTTTCATCCAACTGGCAACCCCTGCCGAAAACAACGAAACACCAATCGAGTAGCGTTATTGGTTGATTTATCAAAAGGTTAAGATGAGTCTGAATAAATTTGAAGGGCAAAACAATTTCCAGAATAACGGCGCCGGGCGTGCCTCACTGCAAACACGCCTGGTATTGTTTACGCTGTTCATTTCCCTTGCGCCATTGATCGCCCTTTCGGTGCGCGATATTCTCCAAACACAGCAGGCGCTCACGAACAGCGCCGAAAAATCCCTGCGCTCCAGCGCAGAACAAACTGCAAACAGCCTGGATACGTTCATCCAGACGACACTGGACTCAATCAGCATCGAATCGCAGATATCCGATTTTGCAGAATACCTGTCCCTGCCGCCGGAGCAACGCCCTGGCAGCATAGAACAAATACGCGCGGAAGACTTGCTGACCAAGTTGAGTACCAAAGACTCAGTCAATATTATTTCCTACGCGCTTGTGGATGTGGAAGGGAACATCCTGCTGAATTCAGTGAAACAAAATTTCCCGAAAAACGAGGCGGACGAAGCGTATTTTCCGCAGGTGCGGTTTAGCGACAAGCCAATCCTCACCGAAGTCATTTACGATGAAAACAACACGACCACGATCACCTTTGCCAACAGGGTGCTGGAAGCAGACGGCGGCTTTGTTGGAATTCTAAGGGTTAAATATGATTCAAATGTCCTGCAATCCATTGTTGTCAGCAGTTCTGAAATATCCGCCAACGCGCTGGTTTTGCTTTTGGATCAAATGTACATTCGCCTGGCAGACAGCCAAAATCCGGGCCTCATCCAAACATCCATTGCGCCGCTCAGCCCGGTCGACTATCTGCTGGCCGTTGAAATCAAACGATTTCAAAATATTCCAAGTGAAGAGCAAACCACCCATTTTATCGAATTTGAAAACGCGCTGGATAATGCCGCAGCGCAGCCCTTCTTTAGGGTTGACATAACCCCAAACATACCGGGAGACGACACCGTTGCCGTGGCAACAATGAATACCCGTCCATGGGTTATTGCCTACAGCCAGCCAACCTCCGTCTTTCTTGAGGATGTTCAGGCACAAACACAAACAAACGCAGTTCTGGTGATCGTCGCTTCGATTATTGTAGCGATCATTGCCACAGTCGTAGCCAGGGCGCTTACAAACCCAATCCTCGCCCTGACAACAGCTGCAAATGCAATCTCTCAGGGCGACCTGGGCGCGCGCGCAAACATCAATTCTTCCGATGAAATCGGATTATTGTCGGCGGCATTTAATTCCATGGCAGACCAACTCCAGTCGATTCTGGTTGGGTTAGAGCAGCGCATTTACGAGCGCACGGAAGAATTGGAAAAGAACAAACTGGAGCTTGAAACCATTGCCGATGTGGCGCGTGAAATTGCCGTAATTCGAAATATGGACACCCTGCTTAATGTAGCCGCCAACCTCATTCGGGAAAGATTAAACTACTACCATGTTGGCATCTTCCTTGTGGATGAGCGCGGCGAGTATGCAATCCTGCGCGGCGCAAGCAGTATTGCCGCAGACCAAATGCTCGCAAGGAACTACAAATTAAGAATAGGTAAAACGGGGCTGGTGGGCAATGTGACAAATACCGGGCAGGCATATATCGCCCTGGATGTTGGATTGGATGCGGTTCATTTTGAAAACCCGTACCTGCCGGATACCCGTTCGGAAATCGCCCTCCCCCTTCGCAGCCGCAGCATCACCATCGGCGCACTGGATATTCAGGCAAATGTTCCCAATGCCTTTAATGAGCAGGATATCCAAACCCTGCAAATCCTTGCAGATCAACTCGCTGCGGCAATTGAAAACGCCCAGTTGGTGCAGCAAGTGGAAGGCACACTTAACGAACTCACCAAGGCCAACCGGGTTCAGACAAAACAGATTTGGCAATCCACAATTGACGAAAGGGGCATCACCAACTATGAATATGACGGTCTTCAAATCAAAGCCACGCCTCCAAACCTCCCGGCAGAGGTATTAGGAAAACTGGAGAGCGGAAGACCCGTCATTATCCAAGAGGTGGACAGCCACAGATCGGGAAACAACAGTAATACACTCCTGATTCCCCTGATGGTGCTCAATCAGGTAATTGGCGTGATTGGCCTTGAGCAGGAAGATCCGTCTCACAACTGGAGCGAGGAGGAAATTGCTGTTGCCCAGGCCGCCGCCAACCGCGCGGCGCTTACCCTGGAAAACGCCCGCCTGCTGGAAGAAAGCCAGCGACGCGCCTCCAAGGAACGAACGATCCTCGAATCCACCGCGCGAATTGGGTCCGCTTTGAATATTGAAAACATCCTCCAGGCCACCGCCGAGGAGTTGGAACGGGTTTTGGGTGATTCCGAAGTTGTGTTGCAATTCAATAGTGAAAACACCTCTTCAGGAAAAGACAAATGATAATGGTTTGATCAAGGAAACAAAATGCTAAAGGCGTTTCGGAGTTTATTACAAGCACCTGTATTTGAAGATAAAGAGCAAAACCGGCTTGGCGGGATGCTCCATGCCATTACGCTAAGCGCATGGTTGATTCCCGTAAGCCTGTTAATTATTCCACTGCTTTTTCCGCAATTTATCTCCAGAAGCATCCCCGCTGCGGCGGCGACTATTCTGGTTAACGTAATTGTAACGATCCTCACACGCAGGGGCAACTTGCGCCCGGCCAGCGTTGTTTTTGTATTTGCATTGACTGTGGTAATCACCTATGTCAGTATTAATTTCACCGGACAGCCCCGCCCATACATTCTATTCTTTGCGTGGATCATCACCCTCGCTGGCCTGCTCCTGGGAAGAAGCGCCGCAACCATTGTGGCTGTCTATTTTGTCTTATTGCAAGCAGTAATTATGGTCATGGTGGAAAACGGCCTCATGACGTCTGTAAATGCCCCCTTTTCGCCCATTGGAAGTGTTTTCGTGTTTGGCGTGGGGTTCCTGCTTGTTTCAAGCACCGTTAACCTCGCAACCAAAAGTATTCAGGAACTATACGAACAAAGCAGAAAAAACGAATTGGGATTCGAGACCAGCAATAAAGAACTTACCAATTTGGCAAACACTCTTGAAAGACGGATTGCCGACCGAACTACAGAACTGGAAAACGCAAATTTACGCATTGAAAAGCGCGCCAGGCAATTCCAAACAATATCACAGATAACACGCACCATACTCTCCACCCAAAATCTTCAGGATCTTCTTCCTCAAATTACGCAAGTTATCAGCCAGCAATTTGATTTTTATCACGTTGGGATTTTTCTGATCGACCCAAACAGGGAATATGCGGCGCTCAGCGCCTCCAACAGTGAAGGCGGGGAGAGAATGCTTGCCCGATCCCACAAACTTCGGATCGGACAAACCGGCATTGTAGGGTATGTGGCAAAAGCCGGGAAAGTACGCATCGCTCTCGATACGGGGGGCGACGCCATCTACTTCAACAACCCCGATCTCCCGGAAACGCGTTCGGAAATGGCGCTTCCGCTTTTTCAAGCAAGTGGAGAAATCATAGGCGTATTGGACATCCAAAGCGCTGTCCCAAACGCTTTTTATCAGGAAGATATTGAAGTCCTGACAACTTTGGCCGACCAGGTGTCTGTTGCAATTGCAAACGCCCGCCTTTACGAAGAGACACAAAAAGCGCTGATCGAAGCTGAACTGGTATATCGCCATGAACTAAAAACAGGGTGGGAAAAATTTTCCCGTTCACAAAAACTTGCCGGCATTCGCAGGCGCAGCATGAAATCGAGCTTTCTGGCAGAGCCGCTGGATGTGCCGGGCGCAAAGGAAGTAATTCGATTTGGAAATATTTACCAGGAACAAGTGAAAGGCAGCAAAATATCCCAGCTTACAATGCCGGTAAAACTTCGCGGAGAAGTGGTTGGAGTGCTAAACCTCAAGGCAGACAACAACCGCAAGTGGAGCGCGGATGAAATGGACATTATCACCGCAATTATCGAACGCGCGGCTCTGTCCATTGAAAATGCGCGCCTGCTAAACGAAAGCCGAAAGATCGCCGAGAAGGAACGCGCAATCAGCGAAATTTCCGCCAAGATCGGCCAGGGAACAGAAATCGAGACGATCTTAAGAACCGCTGTCAGGGAGTTGGGAACCCAATTGAGCGGCGCCCAGGTCACAGTCGAGATCGGAGGCGAGGAAAATGAATAGCCGCCGAAGAGACGAAATGATCAAGCCCGAAAATTCCGCCCCCATTGCCAATATCGAATCATATGTGGGCAACGCCTATGCCGCCATTTGGATTCTGCTTGTCGCAGCGGCGCCTGCCATCGTGATCTTCCTGTATTTCGGTTTCGTAACCAACCAATGGCAATTGTTTGTGATCGCGGGCGCGGTTTCTCTGGCTTGCCTTGCCACAATTCCCCCTTATAGATTAATTAAGAACGGAATGCCAAACCGCGCAATGGGTATTATTATTGCGCAACTGATCGGCGTGTTGGTTGTCATATCCCTCCTGGTGGAAGGGCTTGGCGTAATTATTTCGCTGGCCGCGCTCATTACAACGATTGCAATTGCCAGCCTTGCCATGCGCTCAAAATATTCGCTGGCAGGGATATTCATCGGCATTAGCATAAGTCTGATGTTGTATGTTGCCGACCTAAACATTCACTTTGAACGGCTAAGCATCCCGGGGCTTTCGACCTACACACCCATTATCAATGTATTCCTTGCGATCCCGTTCCTGTTTCTTGGCCTGCGTCAATTCAACAATTTCAGCCTGCGGGTGAAGATCGCAACCGGCATTTTGGTAACCGGCGGTCTCGCCGTAATCACACTTTTATACTTTGGGCTGAATGCCGCCAACACCATTGTAGGCCAGCTTACAGGGAAATTTGAAGAAAGCGTCACCGATCAAACAGAAGCGGAAATACAAGCGGTTGTGCAATCAGAGGCCGACGAAGCCGATGAAATCTTTTTAGAGGCGCAAAGCCATTTGATGAGCGTTGCCCAGTATCGAACCCGCATCGAGAAGCAACCCGACTTATTTAACAATGGGACTTATTGGAACTCGAGTGAGAAAATCTTCCAGCTGCCAGGAGGACAATACGGCAACTCCAGCCTGGACCCGGCCTCCATCTTCATCCCAAATACTTACATTGTAGATGAAACCATGCTCGCGGAAATGAACACCACCGCCTACCTGGATTTTGTAGCCCCGGAATACCTTGAAACCCACCCCGAGGTGGCCGCGGTTTATTACATCAGCAAACTAGGGTACACAACCTATTATCCCAATATCAACCTGGCCGAGGAGGTTCCCGCAGATTTCGACCCAACGAGCCAGCCTTTCTTTACCATTGCCAACCCACAAAACAACCCAGATCGCATACCGCGTTGGACAGACCCCTACCAGGACCCCGCCGGAGCAGGGTTAATCGTAACCTTATCCATCCCCATCTACTCAAGGACGGGCACGTTTATGGGCGTGGTCAGCGCCGATATTCAACTTTCAAAAGTTTCACAATCCATCTCCACTATCATGTTGACAGAAAATGGATTCTCGTTTCTCGTGGATAAAAACGGATCCATCCTTGCCATGCCGGAACAGGGATACGCCGCCTTCGGGTTGCAACCTGAAGAAATTCCGATCAACGAAAGCCCGAAACAAACCATCCTGGATACCAAATCAAACGACTTACAGCAAGTGACCCAGCGAATTATGAGCGGCGAAACAGGGCTGTTTATTGCCAAAATCAATGCTGTTGAAAACTATGTCGCCATCGCATCATTGAAAACATCCGGGTACAGGCTTGCTGCATTTGCGCCCGCAAAGGAGTTGAATCAGGAGATCGTATCCGCCCGCGAAGATGTGCAAAAAGAAGTTCAGTCCAGTTTGCGGTCTGCCACAGCGATTCTTATTGCAATGTTCGTTGCGGCCCTGATCTTTAGTTTATGGATTGGCAGCGTCATTACCAGGCCCATGAAGCGCCTTACAAGAACCGTGGAACAAATTGCAAATGGAGATATTTCAGCCCGCGTCGAAGTTTCATCCCAGGATGAAACAGGCATATTAGCCAGATCATTCAACATCATGGTCGAGAAACTAAACGACACCCTCCTCAGCCTTGAAGAACGCATCTCCGAACGCACAAAAGAAGTTGAAAAGATCAGCGAAAGCAATGCGTACCGCGCCTCTCAATTTGAATCCATCGCGCACATTTCCCGCACCATCAGCTCCACGCAAACCCTCGACGCCCTGCTCCCGCAGATCACCGAAACCATTTCCGAAAGACTTGGCTTTTATCATGTAGGCATATTTCTTCTGGATGCCCGCAAGGAATATGCCATCCTTGTAGCCGCCAACAGCTCAGGCGGTAAAAGGATGCTTGCCCGCAGCCACCGCCTGCACGTAGGCGAAACAGGCATCGTCGGAAACGTCACCAAAACGGGACAACCCCGCCTCGCCCTCGACGTTGGGCATGATGCGGTTTTCTTCAACAATCCCGATCTCCCGGAAACACGTTCCGAAATTGCGCTTCCCCTGCGCATTGGCTCCAACACCTTCGGCGCAATCGATGTGCAAAGCACAAAATCGAAAGCCTTCACGCAGGAAGATGTAAACATCCTCTCGACACTGTCAGAACTGGTAGGCATCGCCATCCAGAATGCGCGCTCCTACCAGGAAAGCCGTGAAGCCCTCGCACAAGCCGAGATCGTATCATCACAATTAAGCGAACAACAATGGAGTCGATTTCTGTCCCGCCAAACCATTGGAGGATATCACTTCGATGGCATCGAGGCGAAACAACTCAAGCCATCGTCGCAAGATGGAACCGCCCACGCCCAAAGCCTTACCATCCCATTAACCCTGCGCGGCACACGCATCGGCACACTCAAATTAAATGCAACAGACCCAAACCGAGTCTGGACGGAAGAGGAAATCGCCCTCGCCCACGCAACAGCAGAACGCACCGCCCTCGCCATCGAAAACGCCCGCCTGCTGCAAGACGCCCAAAAACGCGCCGCCAAGGAACGCACCATCGGCGAGATTTCATCAAAGATCGGCAGTTTGGTCAACCTGGAAAACATCGTTCAAACCACCATTCAGGAACTGGGCAGCACACTTCCCGGAACCGAGATCGCAATTCAATTTACACAGCGAAAGCCCAGGCAAAAAGAAAGCCCCGGAGCGCCAGATGCTATCAAAGATATTTGATTACTTTACAGATGAAGACGACAACGACCCGTCATTCGTTCGATTGACGCGGAATATTCTATTCTTCGTCCTCATTGTAAATATCGCCCTTCTGCCCCTGGTGACAGGCATCGTGGGAGAAGGCTCGCGCAACCCACAGGCGTTGACAACGCTGTTCATCACACTCACCCTGGAATTGATCTCGCTTTACTATGTCCTTCGCGGAAGAATTCGCATGGCAAAGCTTGTCATCCCAATCGCATTGCTTTCAGCCGTAACCATCATTGCCCTCGCATCGAATGGGCTGAAGAACACCGCCATGGTGGGGCTTCCAATAATTTTGGTGATCGCCGCCATTCTTTTGGGCAGGCGTTCAAATTACACTATCGTCCCGCTTGCCATCGCGTCAGTGGCCGTTGTGGCCTATTATGATTTGAACCGCAAAATCCAATACATCCCTGCCGGAACAGACGACGCAATCGTCATACCGGTCCTTTTGCTGGGTGGCGCCGGAATTATCCAACTCCTGCTCAATCGTTTGAACGAAAGCGCCCAAAGCGCCCGAAAAAGCGGAGAAATTCAAAAACTGGAGAACGTCGAACTCAGCGACCTGCGCTCATCCCTCGAAGAGCGCGTCAATCAACGCACCCTCGAACTTGACCTTGCCAACCGCAACAACGAAAAACGCGCAAAACAGTTTGAAGCAATTGCCCAGGTCTCCCGCGCCGTATCATCCATCCAGGGGCTGGATGCCATCCTGCCACGCATCACCCAGGTGATCAGCGAACAATTCGGCCATTACCACACCGGAATTTTCATGATCGACGACAAGCGTGAATTTGCAGTATTACGCGCCGCAAACAGCGAAGGGGGGCAGGGAATGCTTGAAAGTGGGCACAAACTCCCCATCGGCCAGACCGGCATCGTAGGATATGTCACAGCCACCGGCCAGCCCCGCATCGCCCTGGACGTTGGAACTGATGCGGTTTACTTTGACAATCCATTCCTCCCAAACACCCACTCCGAAATCGCCCTGCCCCTCCACATCGCCGGGCAAATCGTCGGCGCGCTGGATGTGCAAAGTGAAGTTTCAAACGCCTTCACAGAAAATGATGTTGAAGTATTATCCACTCTTGCAGACCAGGTCTCCATCGCCATCCAAAATGCCCGCACGCTCGAAGAAGCGCACAAGTCGCTTGCAGAGGCGCAATCTGCATTTGGGCAATTAACCCAGGAAGCCTGGAAAATCCTGCGTCCCGAAACAGTGGCGCTGGGCTTTCAATTAATAGACCAGACCACAAAGCCGCTCGAAAAACCGCTCGAAGACCCCTTTATTCAGGAAGCGCTAACCAAAGGCGAAACCATCGTCACCACCCAAAACAACAAAACCTCGAATCTCACGATCCCAATTCGCCTGCGCAATGAAATCATCGGCGTGATGAACCTGAAACCAACTGGCGGCGCCATCATCACCCAGGACGAAGTGGACATTGCAGAAGCCATATCCGAGCGCCTTTCATTAGCCATTGAAACCGCCACCCTGCTGCGCGCCACCCAACGCCGCGCAGATATTGAAAAAATCACAACCGATATTTCAGCCAAAGTAAGTTCATCCACCCGTTTTGATGTGATCCTGCAAACTGCCGCCCAGGAACTCAGCCGCGCGCTTGGCGGCGAAGTGATCGTGCAGATCGAGCCGGCCTCCATCGAACTAGGTGTGAAAAACTAATCTATTGACAACTTTAAGCTGAGGACCAGGTTATACAGGAGCTTTTTTTAATGAAAACAAACATGACCATCAGGAGCCTATTGTTTATATTCACCGCCAGCATGTTGGCTGCATGTTCCGCGTTTCAACCCGAGGAACAGTCGCTTCCTGCGCTACGCGTGGAATATAGTCCCTGGTGGGGTGATTACACCATCGTCATAGCGAAGGCCAATGGCCTTTTCGAAAAATATGGCGTTGAAGTTGAGGCCGTATACTATGATGTCTACTCCGATTCATTTGCAGATATGGCGGCTGGTCAATTGGACGGCGGCCTGTATGGTCTCGGCGAGGCTATGAAAGTTTCAGCTACCACGGAATTGAAATTGGTTGGTATTTACGATAATGGCGGTTTCAACACAATTATTGCAAAACCCGATATTACGAGCCTGGCAGACCTGCGCGGCAAGCGAATCGGTGTATTGTTAGGAACAGTCTATGAATTATTTGTCGTTCAGGCGCTTGCCAGTGCGGGCATCCAGCGCTCTGACGTTCAATTAGTAAACGTAGCCCCTGAGGATACAATCAGTCAATTTCCAAACAATCTTGATGCCGCCTATAGCTGGGAACCCGTCACGTCAGACGCAGTTGCACAAGGCTTCAAAGTTCTTTTTACCAGTGACAAGATCGAAGAATTTGCAATACCCGATGGCATTTTTTTCCGCGCTTCCGTTGTACAACAACGGCCGGAGGATATCCGTGCCTTTATCAAAGCCTGGTACGAAGCGGTTGATTTCCGCCTTACAAACCCGGAAACATCCCGCCAGATCATAGCCGATTATATTGGCGTCTCAGTTGATGAAGTTTTCCCGGATCATCAACTTAAAATCATGACATTCACAGATAACCAGGGATACTTCGAGATAAAAGAAGCTGGCAAACCCAGCATTATTATGAATACAGCTTCAACGATTGCGGACTTTTTCCTCCGCACAGGTATATTATCCAATTCTCCTGATCTAAATTCATTCCTTGACGCTTCCTATTTGAAATAGGTCATTCAATTCTCAGAGTAGTGAAAACCTTATGTCCAATTTGCCAAGACCAGTATTTGCCAGTCAAACATCACTACCAGACGAGTTGCGCCGCAAGCAAAACGCAATACGCGTTAGCTTTATTTTAACTATCGCTTATTTGTCCGCGTTTACGCTTTACGCGTATCTTGCGCTCGAAGCGCGCTCCTGGCAGCTTTATGGATTAAACGGGATCATGGCGGCCTTACTGGCAAGTTCGATAAGCGCCTTTGGGTTGATCCACCGAGATCGTATTGTTACAGGCGCATTTCTGATGATTGGCACAATCGCAATAGGGTTTCCTCTTGCGATGATTTTAGAGTCAGGCCTCGGTCTGACATTGGGCATGGCAGCTCTTATGGGGATATCACTGATTTCCAGATTAACCCTTAAACAGCCGTATGAGGCCCGTGCGCTGGGAATCAGTGTTGTATCAGCGATCACTACTATTCTTCTCGATTATTCCCTTGCCATCGAGAGACCCTCCTTTCCGCTGATTTTGACCTATGTTCCCATCATTGCTACCATCACAATTGGTATATATGTTTTATTCATTGCACGGGAACTTCCAAATTACAACCTGCGTACCAAGCTCATCCTTGCCTTCATTCTGGTTACCCTTGTGCCTCTCATTGTCCTGGGATATTTCTCAACCACCAGAACACGCGATATTCTTTACCAAAACTCCACGACAGACCTCGAAGAGTCCGCCCATCTTCTTACACTCCAGGTGGATACGTTTGTCAATAATGAATTACGCAACTTGTACATTGAGTCGCAGGATCACAATTTTGTCCAATATCTATCGCTCACTCCCGCCCTGCGCGCCGGAAGCGGCGCCGAAAACAGCGCGCGCAAAGCGCTCACTGTTTTGTTTCGTAAAGACCCGGTATTTATTCAGTCCTACGCCCTGATCGACACAAATGGTCGAAACATACTAGATACAGCCGGCCAAAATCTCGGGCTTTATGAAAAGGATTACGAGTATTTCAAAAAAACAGTCAGCGCAGGCGCACCAATCGTACATGGGCCTGTTTTCGACCAGCAAGACGGGCATGCCAGTTTATTCTTCAGCGCACCGATAAGAAATGATAATGGCGGCTTCATTGGCATATTGCGAGTGGAATACAAGGCCAGCATCATCCAATCTATTGTGAATTCAACTTTCTCATTACAAGAAACTGACCGGTTAATCATGATCGTTGATCCGGAAACCTACGTCCGTATTGCGGATACAGGTGATATCGATGAATTATACAAATCGTTCAAGGATTTCAGCGCAACCGAAGTTGCCGAATTTCAGGCGCAAGGTCGAATGTTACCCGGCGCCCCGGCAGATGTGATTGATTTAACCGATCAATTTGTCGAAAGTGTAGATAACCTAAGGACAACCCCTATCTTCAACGCCAACTCTGTTTACCTGGAAGGAATCGGCGTTGGCACAGGCGCTTTTCCGAAATCCGTGCCCTGGATAGTTATTGTAAGCAAATCACAAAAAGGACTATTGGAGTCCATCAATACGCAAACACGCACGACAGTATTGATCTCCATGATATTGATAGCGCTTGCCACGCTGATAGCGTATTGGATTTCCTGGTTGTTGACCTCTCCAGTTAACAAACTCGCCGCTGTGGCGGATAAAATCGCGAACGGCGATCTAAGCGCCCGCGCGCACATCACAACAGAAGATGAAGTTGGACAACTTGCAATCTCCTTCAATCGCATGACGGATGAACTTAATCTCATCATGAACGACCTGGGAATCCGTGTTGCAGAGCGAACGTACGAACTCGAAATTTCCCGCACACAAAGCGAGCGCCGCGCAAGTGAACTCCAGATCATCAGTGAAATATCAAAGGTGATTACCGGTGAACAAAAATTAAGCGCCCTGCTCCCGTTGATCACCCATCTTGTCAGCGATCGATTTGGCTTCTATCACACAGGCGTATTCCTCATTGACGAATCAGGCAAATATGTTGTACTGCAAGCCGCCAGCAGCGAAGGCGGAAAAACCATGCTCGCCCACGGTCATAAGCTGGAAGCTGGCGAGAACGGAATTATCGGCCAGGTTGCAAAATTCGGCGTCCCCCGCATCCTGCTGAACATTGGGCCGGATACGGTTTTCTTCAACAACCCCCACCTCCCAGACACACGCTCTGAAATGGCGCTGCCATTGACTGCCCGCGGCAAAATCCTCGGCATACTGGATCTGCAAAGCGCCAAACCCGGCGCATTCACAGACTCAGACTTGAACACCATGAGCATCCTTGCGGACCAAATCGCAATCGCCATTGAAAACGCCCGTCTCTTCCAGCAAACACAGCAGGCATTAACCGAAGCGGAAAGCCTGTATCGGCAAAATATCCAGGAAAGCTGGGGAGAGTTCAGCAACAACGAAGAGGCCATTGGATATCATCAAACATTAACAAGCGGCGAAAAACTGGCAAAGCCCATCGATACGGCTGAAATCCGCCAGGTGATGAACCGCGGCAGCTCCATGGTATACAATGCCAGCGAAACCAACCAGGAGGCGTCGATTGTTATTCCGATCAAACTGCGCGGACAGGTAATTGGCGCATTAAAAATCAACGCTCCTGAACAGGATCGAACCTGGACAAGGGACGAGGTCAACCTTGCAGAGACGATTTCAGAGCGTCTTTCCCTGTCCATTGAAAACGCCCGCCTGATCCAGGAATCTCAACGCCACGCATTCAAAGAGCAAACGATCAGCGAAGTTACAGGAAAGATCAGCGCATCCATTAATCTAAAAAACGTCCTGCAAACCGCAGTGGAAGAATTGGGGCGCGCCATGCCGGGCTCTGAAGTGATCATTGAATTTGAACAAAAGAACGGCAAAGTAATTTAACGATTAAGGAATTTATCATGGCATTTGATTCTGACCTTCAAAATTCATCGACGTCGCGGGGCGTCTGGCAAGAAAGAATTCTTGCCGATATTAGCGTTCCCTGGAAACTGAATTTGCTAATCCTGGTGATGATCATCGGAATCATAGCGGTTTTCTCCACCGCGCTGCAAGGCATTAACGCCATCCAAAATCAACAACGGTACAACTTCACTTCCATCAGCGCATCCATCACCGCGCTGAATGACGCCGACATTGCCCTGGGAGAAATACAAACCGAGCTGATCTTGCTAGAGAATTCGGCTCTCTCGCCGAAAGAAATAGACAGCCACCTCGAAAAAATCACAAATGCCGAGAACATAGCGGCATCTACATTGCAGGAATATGAAACGGACTGGCTCCCTCTTCTGGAATTAACTCTCAACGCAGGAATTCCTCAAAATAGAAAAGAAGAAATCCAAAAAACTCTGGATGCTCTTCAAAATGACGAGATTTTACTTTTAACTCAAATTAATAATAATTACCAGGCATACACTGCAGAATCGGCCATCTATTACCAAAACATAAAAAAAGGGGAGTATGACGACCAGGCTGAAGACCGGATTACCAATCTCCTTACCTCAACGCACCCTTCAATAAGGCAATTGATTTCGATACACAGTGAAAGACAACTCCTGGCCAATGAAATCTCCCAATCCATATATCTGGACCTCGGCATCCGAATGATTTTCGCATTAACGCTGGCGGCTGGATTCGGTTTGATATTTGCAAACTCTGTTGCCCATTCGATTAGTTCGCGCTTAAATACCCTTGGCAACAGCGCCCTGGCATTGCAGGATGATCTTCTTGATCGCCGCTCCAATATTTCTGTGATAGGAAATGATGAGATCGCCCTCGTGTCCAGATCGTTCGATGAAATGTCCGGACGCCTGAGGCAAATGTTTGCAGACCTTGAAAATAAAGTAAGGGAACGCACCCTAAAGCTTGCCGCCGCAACTGCAGAAAGCAACAAGCGCGCCCAGCAGTTCGAAGCGATCACCATCGTAGCGCGCGCCATCAGCGCCACCCAGAATTTACAGGAACTGCTTCCTCAAATATCCAGCGCCATCAGCGAACAGTTTGGCTTTTACCATGTAGGCATCTTCCTGAACGATCCCGCCAATCAAACTGCCATGCTTCTCGCGGCGAATAGCGAAGGCGGAAAGAAAATGCTCCAGCGTAATCACCAACTCAGGATCGGCGAACAGGGTATCGTCGGGTACGTCACCCAAACCGGAAAATCACGCATCGCGCTGGACGTGGGAGAGGATGCCAATTACTTCGACAACCCGGAACTACCTTCAACCCATTCTGAGATGGCGCTGCCCCTTAAAACAGGCAGCCGGGTAATCGGCGCGTTGGATATTCAAAGCACAGAGATTGGCGCTTTTACAGACGATGATTTTGAAGCCCTTTCGGCTTTAGCAGAACAGGTCAGCCTTGCCATTCAAAACGCCCGCCTGTTTGACCAAATAAAAAAGACACTTTCAGAATCCGAATCGATTCAACGTCAATACATCCGCGAATCCTGGGGACGCCTGTCGAAGGAGGAAAAGCTAAGTGGGTTCCGGTATTCCGGTGCGGGCGTCATCCCGTTGGATGATGAAACGAAAATCGCCGCAAGGGAAGAGACGAACGAAAAACGCAGGGTTAGCGTACCCATCATCCTGCGCGGTGAAACCATCGGCACGCTCTCGGTGCAGGTCCAAAAAAGCGAACGCGTCAGCGCAGACCAGATCGACTTGATCAAGGCTGTAGCAGAAAGCGTTGCTCTCTCCGCAGAAAACGCACGCCTCTTCGAGGAAACCTCCACCCGCGCAGAGCGGGAACGTCTCGTTTCCGAAATCACAACAAAAATACGCACGACCAACGACCCGCAGGAAATGATCCACACTGCCGTTGATGAACTAAAGCGCGCACTGGGCGTCACCCGCATCGAAATCGTCCCACAAAAAATGACGCCCCCGGATAATTAGCCGCAATGAGGTAGCCCCATGCTAAAAACCATAGCCGTATCAAACGAAAAAGGCGGGGTGGCAAAAACCACCACAACCCTCTCCCTGGGCGCAGCCCTTATGGAATTGGGAAATCGCATCCTGCTAATCGACCTGGACGCCCAGGCCAACCTTACCCTTGCGCTTGGCTTCGAACCAGGAGAAAACGAACACACCTCCAGCAATCTCATGTTGGATAACATCCCCCTGCTCGATGTTTGTAAAAAAACCGAGGTAAAAAACCTCGACCTCATTCCCTCAAGTTCGCGCATCGAAATATCGGAGCAATTCCTGCCTGTGCGCACGGGCTACACCACCATTCTCCAGCGCGCCATCCGCGCCACGCCCAACCTTCCTTATGATTACATCATTTTAGACTGCCCCCCCGCGCTTGGGGCAATCACAAAAAACGCGCTCGCCGCCTCAGACCTGCTGCTCATCCCAACCCAGGCAGAATACTTCTCGGCCTACGCGCTTCGCAACATGATGGCGCTCATCCGCAACATACGCGAGCAGGATAACCCCAACCTTGCCTATCGCATCCTCGTCACCATGCTGGACAGGAGAAACCGCACCCATCGCAACATCCACGAGCAGCTTCGCTCCACCTTTGGCGAAGGCGTCTTTAACACCGTCATCGAAATGGACACAAAATTACGTGAAAGCCCCATCGCAGGGCTGCCCATCACCCAGTACAAATCCGGCGCGCGCGGCTCCACCCAATACCGCGTGCTCGCTCAGGAGCTAATGGAATATGTCAAAGAAACCGAAAATAGACAAGCGGCTTAACAAACTCTTCAAGGATATTCAACCCGAAGAAAGTGTCACCAGATCGGGTGGCAGGCCCAGGGCGGAGGAAGAGGCGGCGCCTCCCTCCCCGCCGAAGGCTGTTCAAAAAAATCCCGTATCAGCCGCCTCCCCGATTCCAACCCGCAGAAGACAAACAGCCGGGCTATATTCGCCGGAAACAATGAGCAGGGCCGAAGCTATCTCTGCAGATTCATCCGCCTATTCCGTGAATATTCAAACAGGCGAACAGGATTGGGTAACCATGCGGCTGTTTGATGAGCAACAGCCGCGCCAGTGGTCGAGCGACGAGCAATTGCTCATCAAACAGGTGACCGATCAATTATCCCTGGCAATGGAAAACGCGCGCCTGTTCCAGGAAACGCAAAAACGCGCGCAGGAACTGGCCGCGGTTAACGAAGTGGTTTCATCCGTTGCGGGCGCGCTGGATCTTAAGCATACCCTGCAAAAAATTGCGGATAATCTGCTAAAGATACTTTCCGCCGGGCGCGTTGGCATCACGTTGATGAACCCCGAAAAGACCGCCTTGATCCTGACCGCAGATGCGGTATCCATTTTTGGAACTTCAACAAATATTGGGCTGCCCATTCCAATAGATGGCAACCCCGCCACCGAACAAGTAATTCGCACACGCAAACCCGTCTTCGTTCAGGATGCGCCCAACAACCCATTGGCAGGCCCCATCCGACAAACCCTGCTCGAACGCGGAACAAAAAACCTGCTCATCCTGCCCCTGCTGGCGGAAGATGAAGTGATCGGCACAATTGGCGTGGATTTTTACGACCTGGACCGCATGATCAGCGAGGATGAACTGCGTATTCTCGAAAACATCGTTTATCAAACCGCCACCGCCATTCAAAAAAACCAACTCTTTGAACGCATCGAGCAATCTGAATCAGATTTACGCGCCTTGTTCAACTCGATGGAAGATGTTGTGCTGGTTATGAGCGCAGACGGGCGTTACGAACGCATTGCGCCCACCAACCCCGCGCGCTTGATTCGCCCACCGGAAGAACTGCTCGGAAAATTCGTGCATGAAGTGCTGCCCAGGGAAACCGCAGAGCGTTTTGTGGCCGCCATTCAGCAGACCTTGAACAGCCCTGAAAAAGTTCAACTGGAATATGAATTACCTGTCGGGAATGAATCGTTCTGGTTTCTTGCCAACCTTACAAAACTCGATGAAAACAAGGTCTTCTGGGTGGCGCGAGATATCACCGAGCGTAAAAAAGCGGAAGAAGCCATCCGCCGCAGGAACGAATATCTGGCTGTTTCCGCCGAGATCGGCAAACTGGTCACATCCACACTGGATTTGAATTCGATCTTTGCCCGCACCGTGAACCTGATCAATGAACGGTTTAATTTTTACTACGCCGCGATCTACATCGTGGAAGAAACCGGGTTCAACGCCGCCCTGCGCGAAGCAACAGGCGCGGCTGGCGTGGAAATGAAAAAGCAAAATCATTCCCATCCGATTAATCTCAAATCCACGGTGGGCAAGGTGGCATCGGAAGGGCAGGCGCTGGTCGTCAACGATATCAGAGCCAGCCCGCTGCACGTTGTCAATCCCCTGCTGCCGAACACCAAAGCGGAAGCGGCCATCCCCCTTCGGATTGGCAACCGCATCATCGGTGTGATCGATATTCAAGCGGAGAATACAGGCGCGTTCACCGAGGATGAGGTGGCAGTACTACAAACGCTTGCAGACCAGGTTGCGGTGGCAATTGACAATGCCCGTTCCTTCGAGCTTTCGCAACAGGCTGTTATGGAAATGCGCGAGATCGACCGCCTGAAAAGCCAGTTCCTTGCCAACATGAGCCACGAACTCCGCACGCCTCTCAATTCGATCATCGGCTTTTCACGCGTCATCTTAAAAGGGATCGACGGACCGGTGACAGAATTGCAACAGCAAGACCTGACCGCCATTTACAACTCCGGCCAGCATTTGCTTGGCCTCATCAACGATATCCTCGATCTGGCAAAGATCGAAGCGGGCAAAATGGAGCTGGCCTTCGACGAAGTTAACATTTCGGATGTGGCTAACAGCGTGCTTTCCACCATGAGCGGTTTGGTAAAAGACCGTCCGATTCAAATAAAGCGGGTGATTGAACCGAACCTGCCAACGGTCCGGGCAGATGCGATCCGCGTCCGACAGGTGATGATCAACCTGCTGTCTAATGCCGCCAAATTCACGGAGGAAGGCGATATCGTCGTGGAAGTTGGACTGAAACCTGGCGCCCAGGGCCGCAACGAAATCAAGATAAGCGTGATCGATACAGGGCCGGGCATTTCCGAACAAGATCAGGAAAAGCTGTTCCAACCCTTCTCGCAAGTGGATGACTCTCCCACCCGCAAAACAGGCGGCACGGGTTTAGGCCTGTCCATCTGCCAGCAACTGATCAACATGCACGGCGGGCGCATTTGGGTTGAAAGCGCTGTGGGGAAAGGCAGCGTATTCTCCTTTACCCTGCCGCTCTTCCGCAAAGAAAGGGAAAACGATACTCAGCCGAACGGAAATAAAATCATCCTTGCCATAGACGATGATCCGCAAGTGATCGGGTTATATGAGCGCTACCTGCATCCGCAGGGATACCAGGTTGTGCCATTGACCGACCCATCGCGCGCGGTGGAACGGGTGAGGCAATTGAAACCGTTTGCAATTACACTGGATATTATGATGCCGGGCATAGATGGCTGGCAGGTTTTGGACGCCCTGAAAGGCGACCCGGTGACCCGCCACATTCCCGTCATTGTTTGCAGTATCATCGAAGACTTGGAAAAAGGCTTCAACCTCGGAGCCTCGGAATATCTTGTCAAGCCCATTCTTGAGGATGATCTGGTCAACGCGCTCGACCGCCTGAATGCAGACGGTTCCATTCGGGATGTGCTGGTTATCGACGATAACCCGGATGATCTGCGCTTGATCGCAAAGATATTGAACGATGACGGCAGGTACAAAGCCATCCTGGCCGAAGGCGGAAACAGCGGTTGGAATATAATTTCCACCGGAAGCCCGCCGCACGCCATCATCCTGGATTTGTTCATGCCGGATATGAACGGCTTTCAAATTCTCGAGAAATTACAGGCCGATAAAAAACTGCGCGATATTCCAACCATTGTCATCAGCGGCATGGAGTTGTCGTTGGAACAAAAGAATCAGCTAAATGAATTTGGCCGGCAGGTGCTGGCCAAGGGAGAGTTCAGCGAAAAGGAATTGCTGACATCCATTCAACGTTCACTGGAACGCATCCAGGCGAGTAACAAGTAAACAGGAGATCCAACTAAAGTGTCATTTATCATCAAGTGCCTGGACTGTGGGCACAATGCGCCCTACTATCCAACATCCTCCACCTGCCCCAAATGCGGCAGTCAATGGAGGGAAGCAGAGTACGATTATGAGCGGATAGGAAAAACCATGCTCGCGCTGCTTTCTACAAGGCCGGCAGGCCTTTGGCGGTATCGGGAATTACTGCCTGTTCGAAATCCTAATGTCAGCCTTTCGCTCGGCGAAGGAAGCACTCCGTTGATCCGGGCTGGGAATTTGGGGATGATGCTGGGCTGTCCCAACATTTTCATAAAAGACGAAAGGCAGGGGCCAACTTCCTCTTTTAAGGACAGGCAGGCCGCAGTAACCATTGCCGCCCTCAAGGAAGCGGGCATCACTGAAATGGTCGCCGCGTCCACTGGGAACGTGGCAATATCCTATTCCGCATACGCCTCCCGCGCAGGGATGAAGCTATGGGCGTTCGTAACCAGCCTGGTTCCAGCAGTAAAAATGCGCGAGATCGCGCTTTACGGAAGCCAGGTAATCAAGATCACCGGTTCGTACGACCAGTGCAAGCAGGTGGCTTCCGAGTTTGCGCGCCAACGCCGTTTGTATCAGGATATGGGCGCGCGCACCATCACATCCATCGAAGCGATGAAAACCATCGCCTTTGAAATTGCGGAACAATTGACAGCCGTGCAGGGGCCCGGTGAAAACAGCCCCTGGCGCACGCCAGATTGGTACGTGCAGGCGATCAGCGGCGGCATGGGGCCGCTGGGCGTTTACAAAGGCTTCCGCGAAATGAAGCAGATGGGATGGATTGACCGCATTCCAGCCTTTGCCCCCATCCAGGCGGAGGGCTGCGCACCCATGGTCAATAGCTGGAAAAAAGGTCTGGAAAAAGTCGAACCGGTAAAATCGCCAAAAACACGCATCGAAACCCTTGCCACCGGCGACCCCGGGCGCTCCTATGAATTTCTGCGTGAACACGTCAACAATACGAACGGGGCATTCGAAAGCGTGAGTGATGAGGATGCCTTCCGCGCCATGCACGTTCTTGCCAAGATGGAGGGCATCTCCGCCGAACCCGCCGCCGCCGCCGCATTTGCAGGCTTGTTCAAATTGATCCGCGCCGGGGTCATCAAACCCAGCGATACGGTTGTGGTCAATTGCACCGGGCACACCATGCCGGCCGAGCCGAGCATCCTTGGAGATAACTGGTCGCGTGATGTTAAATTCCCAACCTTCGAAGAGACTCCCCAGGAAGGCCTGCTCTCCGCGCTCACGCAGGTTGCCCCGGAGCGCTTCCCCAAAATCGTAATCGTGGAAGATACCACCGAAGCGCGGCGACTGATTCGCCGCATCCTGCAATCGCAGGGCAATTTTACGATCATGGAAGCAGTGAACGGGCGCGAAGGACTCGAACTCATCCAGAAAGAACTGCCCGACCTCATCATCCTGGATTTGATGATGCCTGAAATGGACGGCTTTACCGTGATCGAATCGCTGCGAGCCAACCCCGAAACTGCAACCATTCCCGTTATTGTCGCAACGGCAAAAGAGTTGACCCCCGACGAAAAAAGCAGGCTGGGCGGCCAGATACAATCCCTGATGCAAAAGGGTGATTTCCTCAACGACGAATTTCTGGAAGAAGTAAAATCGTTAATAAAATAAAGGCTGGCACCTTTGCCAAAAAAACAAACAGCCGGGATTGCAGCGGCATTTAGCTCAGCGTTCTTCCTCGGGTTGGCGCCTGTTTTTGGAAAACTCGCCATCACCCAGGGATTCACGCCGTTGGCAGTGGTGGCGCTGCGTACGGGCTTTGCCGCTGGAATACTCTTCCTGGTTGTTTTGCTTTTCTACCGCCAGTACTTTTATATCTTTCCGGTGGGGTTGGTTGGCTGTATTCTAGCCGGCGCAATCAATGGGTTGGGCTCCCTGCTTTATTACCTCGCGCTCGAACGGCTGGACGCAAGTTTGGGCCAATTGCTCTACTCGTTGTATCCATTCTTTGTGGCTCTCTGGCTTGTGCTCGATCATCAACCCCAAAGCCGCCTGACGTTTTTTCGCATCATCCTTGCAACGATTGCTGTTCTGTTGCTTACAAGCGTTCCCGGCCGTTCTGTGGACGCCAGCGGGGTATTCATGATGATCGGCGCCGCAGTGCTCTATGCCATGCACCTGCCGATCAACCAGCGCGTTCTTTACGAAGTCCCCGCCCCCACCGTGGCCCTTTATACATTGCTTTCGATGAGCGCAGTGGTCATCCCGGCGTATTTTTTATTTGACCGCGCCTGGCCCGCCACAAGCATTCCGTGGCTACCCGTGGCTGGGTTAACCTTCGTCACTGTCTTTTCGCGGATCGCTTTGTTCCTGGGGGTGAAGAAGATTGGCGGAATGCAAACCGCATTATTGGGACTCGCCGAACTTTTGATTGCGATCTTCTTTAGCAGCATTTGGCTTGGCGAAAGCCTTTCCCCCCTCCAATGGCTGGGCGCGCTCGGACTCAGCATCAGCCTGATTCTGGTAATGTACGAACATCCCTCCGCCCCGACACATAGCGGGAAAACCGGCTGGCTTTCATGGATCCGCGCGCCAGGACTGCCAAAGGATATATTTGGCCCGTACGAATAAAAAAGGCCGCATCGCCGCGGCCTTTTTGTTTGCAGTTTTTTATTTATCGCCTTCGTATAAATAGCCCGTTCCACGCACGCTGACCACCTGCTCCGAAAGGGAGGGGAATTGCTCCAGTTTGTGCCGCAAGCGGCTGACCAGCGGGCGCAGGATCTCCGGCGCTTCCTGCTGGGAGGTATCGTAGCCCTGAACCAGTAAAACCAATTCACGGTGCGAAAACACCTTTCCTTTATTCTCCATCAAAATCTTCAGCAGCCGGCCTTCCGCCGGAGTCAGGTGTTCGATTTTGCTCTTGAACTTAATCTGGCGGCGCGAGAGATCAACTGTTGTGCCGTCTTTCAAGTTGAAAACTTCCTGGCCGCCTTCATCTGCCGAAGAAACGCTATTCAGGTGGGACCTGGCCGAGCGGCGCGAGAGGCCTTTCTTCACTGTGGCAATGATCTGCGCAGGGGATGCGGGTTTGAGAAGGTAATCATGAATCCGCAGCCGTAACGCCTGGATGGCGGTTTCAGTGGAGCCGTACGCCGTCAGCAGGATTACCTCGGTTTCCGGCGAAACCTGGTTGACAACCTGCACCACTTCCAGCCCGTCCATGCCGGGCATTTTCAGGTCTACAATCATCAAGTCCACATTATGGGTGCGGACATATTCAACTGCGGCCTGTCCGTTTGGCGCAGAGGCAACGATGTGGCCTTCCAGTTTTAGGATATCGGTGAGGGATTGTCTTGCGACAGGCTCATCATCTACAACCAGAATATTCGATTTCATTGCTTTCCTCCTCCAGGTAAGAATATGCGGAAACAGGCGCCGGGCCCGCGGTCTGGCAGGTATTCCAATACGCCGCCGTGCGCTGTAATTATATTGTAACTCACAGTCAGCCCCAAGCCGGTACCGCCGTCTTTTGTGCTGAAAAATGGTTCGAAAATATTGGCCTGTTTTTCTTTTGGGATGCCGTTGCCGTTATCCTGAAAAATAACCTCAACGCCCTGGCGTGTCGGGCGGGCTGTGATATGCAGTTTGCCGCCTTGCGGCATGGCGTCGGCGGCGTTCAGGATGAGGTTGATAAACACCTGCTGGATCTGGCTGCTGACGGCCATGATAGCCAGTGGCTGTGCGGGGAAGTCGGCCTCCACGGTTACATTGGTTTCATTAAGCTGTTTGGACATCAACGTAACGATGTATTGGAGCGCCTCGGCCAGATTTATAGTTTCAAGGGAGCTTGTGCCGGGGCGGTAGAAATCCAACATGCGGCGGACGGTGAGCATGAGCCGTTCGAGTTCGGTGCGCGCGAGGTCGAAGTATTCCTTGCGCTTTTCTTCGGGCAGGTCTTCGCGGCCGGCAAGGTGCAGGCAATTTTGCACGGCTTGCAATGGGTTGTTGACTTCGTGCGCGATGGATGCGCTCAGGCGGCCTGCGGCTGCCATCTTCTCGGCCTGCAATAATGCCTTTTGGGATTCTTCCACTTTGCGGACGTAGTCCAATTGTTCGGCGTACAAACGCGCATTCTCCAGCGCGGCAATGGACTGGCGCGCCAAAATCTGGAACATCTCGAGGTCTGATTCGCGGAAGGGGGGTTCGCCGACTGCGCGGGCGGCGTACAACATCATGCTCAGGTTTGGGCGGAGGATTGGCGTCAGGATAACGGCGCCAAGCCCGAGCGCGGAAAGATGCGTTTTGAGGGTGGAGTCGCCTGGGCCGCTGGCGTTGATAAATAAAGGCGCGGAAGATTCGTCTACGCGGGAAATTAAATCCAAATGCAGTTGGGAGGCGGGGAAACCGCGCGATGCGAGCAGGGTGTATTTTCCTGATTCAATTTCCAGTTGGTAGCAGGCGGCCTGCGAACACTGCATGTGACCGCAGATGGCGTTGACGATGAGGTCGAGCAGGGGTTCACGGCGGGTTTCGGAAAGCAGCGCTTCGGTGACGGAAAACAAGGGGCGCAGGGCGCGGGTGCGGGCGGCGTCGCGTTTGGTTTGGCTGTCTGCGAGGGCAAGTTTGACGGCTTCGATCAATTCGTTGCCCTGGCTGAACGGTTTCAGTAAAAGGCCGTCGACACCCTGCCGCAGGGCGCGGATGGCGGTTTCGACTGTGCCATGCCCGGTCATGATGAGTACGGCGGCGTCGGGCTGGAGGCGTTGGGTGTGTTGGATCACTTCGAAGCCATCCACTTCGGGCATGCGGATATCGACGAGCAGCAGGTTGATCTTGTTTTCTTTCAAGTATTCGATGGCTTTGCGCGGGTCGGTTTCGGTTGCGACTTTGTACCCTGCACGGGTGAGCAGGCGGTTGCACAGCAATGCAATGCCTGGTTCATCGTCCACTACGAAGACAAAAGGATTTTCCATAATATGTTAGATGGGCAGCCAGACTTCGAAGGTGGAGCCGTAATCTGGCTGGCTTGAGATCTCGATGATGCCGCCATGGTCGGTGACGATGCCATAGGTGACGGAGAGGCCCAGGCCTGTGCCGCCGCGATCTCCTTTGGTGGTGAAGAATGGTTCAAAGATACGGCCCTGGTCTTCAGGGGAAATTCCGCTTCCGCTGTCTTTGACGCTCAGGATAACCCAGCCTCGTGATTCGCGTTTTGCAAGGTGGGTGCCCACAGTCAACTCACCGCCGTTCTTCATGGCTTGCAAGGCATTGTGGATCAGGTTCAGTAGGACTTGCTTCATCTGGTTGGTGTCTATGGATATCCAGGGCAGGTTTTCAGCAAGTTGAAGAACGAGGTTTACATTATTGGTTTGGATCAGGTGCCGTGTCAGCGCGATGACATCATGTACCACTTCGTTGATGTCGGCGCTGGTGCGCATCCGTTCGCCCTGGCGGGAGAAATCCAAAAGGCGGCGGACAACGCCGCTGGCGCGCCGCGCCTCTTGCAAGACCATTTCCAGTTCGTTGCGATGGGGAGAGTCTTTGGCGAGTTCATCCAAAACGATTTCGGAGAACCCGGTGACGGTGGTCAGCGGGTTGTTCAATTCGTGCGCGATGCCCGCGGCCATCTCACCGACTGCCGCGAGTTTGGCGGCCTGCAACAGCCTGTTTTCCGCGGACTGCTGGGCTTCCATGCGGGCGTTCAATTCGATTTCGGTGGCGCGCAGTTGACGGACGGTCTCCTGTAATTTTTGGGTTTGGTTGGCGCTGGAGATCACCGAAGCAAGAATGCCCGCCAGTGATTCCATGGCGATCAGGTCGTTGTGCGAGAAGGCGTTCTGGTCCCTGCTTTCCACGTCAATGATGCCGAGGACGGTTTCGCCGTCTTTCACAGCCACACAGACTTCGGAACGCGCCTCCCAGCCTTTGATGGCTTTGTACAAGCCGTCCTGCGCCGTATCGTTGACGAGGATGCTTTCCCCTGTGCGCGCCACCTGGCCTGTGACTCCATCCACTTTGATGAACTCGCCACCTGCCAGCGCGGTTTTGAGAGTCTCTGCGTGCGTGCCGCCAATGCCTTGAATGGCAAACCTTTGCTCGTCATCCATCAGCAAAATGACGGCGAGTTCGTATTTGAAGTATTGGGCCACCAGTTCGGCGGCAATAGCCGCCACTTCGTTTTTATCGTTCAGGCCAATAACCTCTTGCACCACTTCGTGGATCAACCCCAGGCTGCGCGCGCGGCCTTCCGCTTCTTCACGCAGGCGGGTGTATTCGATGAGTCCCGCCAGATGGCTGGCGATCACCACCATCAAGTGTTCGTCGTACTGGCTGAAGGCTTCGGCATAGGTGTTCTCGATGACAAGTACCCCGATGGGTTGGCCGCGATATTTGAGTGGAACGACCAGTTCGGAACGCGCGCCTTTGTGGACGCCGATAAACCCGTCCCGCGTGGTCTCTGCAATGCGGCGGACACGTCCCTCTTTTAACACCGACTGCATGGAATGCCCTGAAAGCGAGACGCTGATCACATTCAATTTGCCTTCGAACATGCGATAATCCCGCAGGATGCGCCCATCGCTGGAACGCAGAAAGAGCGCGATCAATTCGGTGTTGAAGGCGCGGGTAAGCAGGCCAAACATGCGCCGCGCGATCTGGTCTAAATTTTGGGCGGAGGAAACTGTCAACACAAAGTCATTCAGCAAACCAAGCCTGCGAAGGTGCGAGGCCATTTCAGAAAAGGTCACCACCACTTCCACCGAGGGCGGCACTCGCGCCGCCAGGTCGCGCAATTGTCCGCGCTCGGCCTGCGAGAATTCCTTTTGACGCCACAACGCCACCACCCCAATGACCCGATGGCCGATGACCAACGGCAGGCAGACCCACGCATTTGTGCCAGACTTCAACACGCCGTAGGGAAGATTATCCCAATTGGGCTGACCGCGCAGGATAAGCACATCGGCAAGGGATCGGTTCACACGACGGAGAACAGGATTCTCATCTATCAGCAGGGACACCCCCTTGGCTTTTGGCGCATTCCACTCCGCCTGAATGTCGAATGATTCGCCGCGTCGTATCGCCAGCCACGCTCCCTGGCACGGCACAGACTGTACGAAGGCGCCGAGCACTTTTTCGAGGGCGAGCGGCAGATCGAAAGCCAGACCAGATTGCAGGTCCGGCAGGAACGGTTGATTGGGCGCAGCGCTCCGCCCTGAGAGCAGGGACGCGGTCAACTTCCAAATTCTCTGCGCTGTGGCAGATTGTTCATCCGCGCCGACAATGACGCTTTGGGATGTGCCGTTGACTGGAAAGGCGTAAATGCGCGCTGTATTAAGTTTGCTTCCTTCAGGCATGGAGGTGAAACGAGAATAGCCCCCACTGAGCGAGCCGCACAACCAGGCATCTATGGCGGGGGCTGTTAGAATGCCCATCAATTCATTTTGAGTAATCTTGTTAAGCTTATATACAGAACGAAGCAGCCACGCGCCGCCCACCCGCTCTGCAAGTACCGCCCATACTGCGTCGGAAAGCTGCGCCGCATCTTTGAGTTGAGTTTCTATGCCGTTTTCGGTTTGCATGGCTTTAATGAATTATACCCTCACCCTCCCTGCCGCTCCGCTGTGAATTGGAATCTCTGGGAATTACCGTTCTATATTGAACGCGGGAACAAATTGCGCTTTTGCCGAATGAAATTCTTAACGCCAAGCCGCAAAGGCGCAAAGGAAAAACCCTTGAATCTTTGCGGCTTGGCAGCTTGGCGTTAAAAAAGAAAACCGCAATTCATGACCGCGCCCAGCATAAAGCAGGGAGTTCTACTTCGCCGTTCTCTTCCCGCGCGTCCTTTCCCCGATCTTCGGAACCTTGTCGCCTTTCAACTCAGCGATCTCATCTCCGGTGAGATACCGCCATTGACGCGGCTTGAGACTGCCCAATTTCAATGTGCCAATTCGTAAGCGGATGATTTTCACCACAGGCAATCCCAACAGCCTGCCCACTTCACGGATCTGACGTTTCTTTCCTTCACCCATTACTATACGAATCCATGCACCTTTGCCCGATGAAGAAAGGAAGTTGACTTCAGCGGGCTTGGTCTTATCGCCATCTTCCATCACAACGCCTCTGCGCCAGGCTTCCATTTGTTTTTCATCGGGACGGCGCGCAACCAGAACTCGGTATTCCTTCTCATGCCCAAAACGCGGATGAGTCAACTTGTTGGTCAACTCGCCATCGTTGGTCATCAAGATCAAACCTTCCGAGTCGAAGTCCAAACGGCCAACGGGATACAAATGCCCTTCAACTGGAATCAAGTTCCGCACGGTTTGGCGGTCATCCTGTCCCTCGGCGGCGGAAAGCACATTGCGGGGCTTGTACAGGGCAATGTATGTCAAAGTCTCTGCTTTGGGCAGGGCTTTTCCATCGATCATGACTTTATCAACAGAGAGATCAGCCTTCTGCCCCAACTCAGCGACCTTGCCATTGACACGCACGCGGCCTTCGGTAATGAACACCTCACAGGCGCGGCGGGAACCATACCCTGCCTGGGCAAGTAGTTTTTGTAAACGTTCTTCCATTGAAACACTACCCTTTCAACAACTCTGTATGTTCGGTCTCTACTTCCACCTGAACAGCGAGCGCAGCGAGCGGCGGCAATTCGATAATTGAACTTAAACCGAAATGCTGTAAAAACTCGGGTGTGGTAGAGTATAAAATCGGTCGGCCAGGGCCGTCTGTGCGTCCAGATTCCTGAACGAGCCCCTTGCTCAACAGGCTTTTCATCATGCCATCGCTGTTCACGCCGCGGATCGAATCCACCTGCGGACGGGTGACAGGCTGTTGGTAGGCAATGATCGCCAGCGTCTCCAGCGCGGCGCGGCTGAGATGCGTTGTCGCTTCAAGCCCAAGAAAATGCTCGACGATGGCAGCTAATTCAGGAGCCGTTGTCAGTTGCACACGCCCAGCGCTTCGTTGCAGACGCAGGCCGCGGGTTAAGAGTGAATCGTCAAGTTCTTTAAGTCCACGCTCGATCACCGAAGGAGTCACATCCAACGCTTGCGCCAGTTGAGTCACAGGCACAGGTTCGGCAGAAACGAACAACATCGCCTCGATCTTTGCCGCAAGGCTGAAATCCGCATCTGAAATGTTTTGAGAGTCGCTCATGCTATAATTACTCCGCTTAAAAAAATATTCGCAAATCAAAAAAACTAAAATATGAAAACATCCAAACTTTATTTTTCCATCTTATCGCTCGCACTTGCATCACAGGCCTGTTCCATCTTCGTTGGCGGCCCCGATTATCCCGCCCAGGCCATTCCCTACTCGCCCAATGAAGTGCAAAACATGCGCACGCAGATCGAGCAAGCGTTTCTCGCGGGCGCAGAGTCGGGTATTGTCACATTGCAGATCACCGAAAGCCAGCTCACATCCTACATGACCGAAATATTACAGGCGCAGGCAGACCCGCCCTTCACCGAGCCGCAAGTTCTGCTTCGCAACGGTCAAATGCAAATGTACGGAAAAGTAAAGCAAGGCATGTTCGACGCCAACATTCTCATCACCATGAACGTCGGCATCGACGAAATAACAGGCCAGCCAAAAGTCGAGATCGCCTCGGCAGATTTCGGCCCCCTGCCCGCGCCCGAAGGCATCAACACCGCCATGAACGCCGTCATCGCCGAAGCCTTCACAGGCTCGCTTGGCCCGGTGGCCGTCGGCTTTCGTTTGGAAGCGATCACCATCGCAGACGGCATCATGACCCTCACTGGACGAATCAAATAGCGGCTGGATTATACCCGAATGCCCCGCCTCGGACTCCGCCCGCGCCTGCTCTTTGCACTATTAACATTCGCTACGCTGATTGTTTCCTGCCGCTCCCCGCAGATCGGGGAAAAGATCGTCATCACCATCGTTGCAGACGGCACAGCGCAAGACCTTAGCATTGCCGCTGGCAGCACCGTCTCGCAAGCTTTGCAAACCGCAGGCATTGCCCCAGGCAGCCTGGACAGAACCGAGCCGCCATTTTACACAGTCTTAAGCGAAGGCGATCTTATCACCCTCACCCGCGTGGTGGAAACGTTTGAAACTGAAGAAACCATCGTCCCATTTGAAAGACAGATCATCCGCAACGAAACCCTTGCCGAAGGCGAAACAAGGCTTGTGCAGGCGGGCGTCAACGGATTGGAGGAAATCACCTACCGCAGAATCCTCGAAGACAATCTGGAAATCAGCAAATCGGAAGTGAAGACTGTGGTGTTAAAAGAAGCGCTGCCAGAGATCGTGATGGTCGGCGCGCAATCTTCGTACACGCCATTGAACATCCCTGGCACAATCGCCTATCTCGCGGGCGGCAATGCGTGGATCATGGAAGGTTCCACCGCGAACCGCCGCATCATCGTCAGCGCTGGCGATCTGGACGGGCGCATTTTTACCCTCTCACCCAACGGCGAATATTTGGTTTTCACCCGCAAATCCAAAAAACCTGCGGATGAGGAAATTAATACCTTGTGGGCGGTCCGCACCAAAAATTTAGATCCAAAGCTGATCTACCTGCAGGCATCCAACGTGGTGCATTTCGCTTCATGGATTCCAGGCACGAACTCTGTGGCCTACTCCACCGTGGAGCCGCGCAGCGCAGTTCCAGGCTGGCAGGCCAATAATGACTTGTACCGAGTCAGCATTACGGGTGGAAGTCCGCGCAAGTTGTTGAGCGCAAACAGCGGCGGCGTGTACGGCTGGTGGGGCATGTCTTTTGCGTATGCGCCAAGCGGCGTGCTGGCCTACTCCCGCCCCGATGGAATTGGGTTGGTGGATCAGGACGGCGGCTACCTCAAACCCCTGCTCGAGATCACGCCATTGAACACGCACAGTGATTGGGCATGGATTCCGCCGCTTGTTTGGGGGGCAGATGGCAACAGCTTATATTTCGTCAGCCATGCGCCAGCCCCGGCGCCAATTACCAGCGAGGAGTCGCCCTATTTTGATCTCTCAGCTGCCTCGTTCAGCAATGAAGCGGCTGTTTCCATCATCGACTCAACGGGCATGTTTGCATATCCATCCGTCTCGCCCATCCAACAAAATGGCAGTGAGAAAAGTTTTCAGGTGGCCTATTTACAGTCCATTTTTATCGAACAAAGCGACACCAGCCGCTATCGTTTAATGGTTATGGACCGCGACGGGTCGAACAAAAAAATGCTTTTCCCGCCCAGTGACTCGAACGGCATCGAGCCACAAGCGCCCACCTGGGCGCCAGCGGATATTGAAGGCCAGGTAAATGATTTCATTGCGGTGATCTATCAGGGCAATCTCTGGCTGGTGGACAGCGGCAGCGGCGAGGCGTACCAGGTTACTGGCGATGGGTTGATTAATAAAATCGATTGGAAATAAAAAAAACGAAAGAGGTTAATGAAATGCGAATCTTGATCACAGGAGCGGCGGGGTTTCTCGGCTCCCATCTTTGCGACCACCTGCTGGCGGACGGTCATCACGTCATCGGAATGGATAATTTCATCACAGGCAGCCCCGACAACATCGCGCACCTTGCAAGCAATGAACATTTTGAATTTTACAAACGTGATGTTTCAAACTATATCTTTGTGCCCGGCAAGGTGGATGCGATCCTGCACTTCGCATCGCCTGCCAGTCCAAACCCGCAGTCAAAATCGGGGTACTTTAATTTACCGATCCAGACCATGAAGGCGGGCGCGCTTGGCACGCACAACTGCCTCGGCATTGCCCGCATCCAAAACGCGCGCTTCCTGCTTGCCTCCACCAGTGAAATTTATGGCGACCCTGAAGTGCATCCGCAGGCAGAATCCTATGCAGGGAATGTGGACCCCGTCGGCACCCGCGCCGTATACGATGAAGCGAAACGCTTTGCCGAATCCCTGACGATGGCCTATCATCGCTTTCATAGCGTGAACACTAGTATCGTGCGCATTTTCAACACCTACGGCCCGCGCATGGACCTGGAAGACGGGCGCGCCCTGCCAAACCTGCTCAAGCAGGCCCTGCTCGGCCAGCCGCTCACCGTCTTTGGCGATGGCGGCCAGACCCGCTCCTTCTGCTTCGTGGATGATCTTGTGGATGGCATTATCAAACTGCTTTACTCAGATGAACATCTGCCCATCAATATCGGCAACCCCGTGGAAATGTCCATCCTGCAATTCGCTGAAGCCATCAATCGAGTCACTGGCAGTAAAGCGGGCATTGTCTTCGAGGAAAATTCGAGAAGCGCACGCGACCCACAACGACGCCGGCCCGATATCACCCGCGCCCACGAAATACTAAATTGGAATCCAAAAATCGATTTGGAGGAAGGCATCCGCCGCACCATCCCATTCTTCAAACAAAAATTAGGGCTGGAATGATCCTCACAGACCAAAAGGAACGCAGCCGTTTCTTCAAATTTGCGCTGGTTGGCGCCCTTGGCGCAGTGATTGATTTTGGGGTCATGAACCTGCTCTCGCACACCACAGCCATGAGCCTCGTCATGGCTGGGACGATCTCCTTCGTCTGCGCTGTGATAAGCAACTTCACCTGGAACCGCCTATGGACCTACCCCGAGTCGCGTTCGCGCCCACTGCTCGGACAACTTGGCATGTTTTTTCTGGTTAACCTGGCTGGCATTGCCATTCGCGTCCCCACACTGCATTACATCGAGCCGCCCATGCTGCGTTTCTTTGAAAACATTTTCCACACTTCCTACGCCACCGCCGAATTCTACGCAAAAAACATCACCCTTGCGGCGGCAGTGGGAGTTGTAATGTTGTGGAACTTCTTCGTGAACCGCTATTGGACGTATAATGACATTGACAATAATTGAAGAGGCAGGTTAATGGCTCAACCAGTTCTCATTCCCATTTACACCACCAGGGGCGACGCAGAGGCGTTTCTGCAATACCCGTATTTATTCAACCGCAGCGGAGACTGGATCGGATTCGTGAACCCCATGCGCGAAGTCTACTCGGTGCTTGGCGATTTTGTGGGAACCCTGACGAACGACCCGCGCATCATTCGCAAGCGGGCCACGTCCACGCTCAAACCGCGCCTTAGCCCGCCTCCACAACCCCAAAAAGTGTACCCACCCGCCACAGTTCCCCTTGCCCGCATGATGGCTGAACTCAGCCACTCCGTTATCGACGTTTTACTGGAAGCCCCCGAACGACTCCACACCCTGGACTCTGGCGAACAAAGACAAGACCTGGATTGAATTTTTATATGACAAACGATTTCGCTCCCAAGCCCACCCGCGTCTCGCGGGTTACGCTCTCCCAGTTGATGCATCCCGAACACGCCAACCTGCTTGGCAATGTGCATGGCGGCTGGATCATGAAACTGGTGGACGAAGCAGGCGCGCTGGCTTGTATGCGCCATGCCCAAAAAAAAGTTGTCACCGTGGCAATTGACTCGATGACTTTTCGCCAGCCCATCCGCATCGGCGACTTGATCATCCTGAATGCAGAAGTGACCTACACCGGCAAAACATCCATGGAAGCCGAAGTTCAGGTGGTTGCCGAAAACCCTGTCACTGGCGAGCGGACGCACACCAACACAGCCTATCTTGTTTATGTTGCCCTGGATGATGAGGGACGCCCAACGCATGTCCCCGGGCTGGCGACGGAAACAGACGAAGAAAAAGCGCGCATGGAACAGGCTAAAAAACGTCAGGCATATCGCACCTCGCAAAAATAAAAATTTCGATCATTCACCTTGCAAAAACTTCGCCAAAATCCCATCCTCATTCTGCTGATCGTCAATCTTGCGATTGGCTTGACAACCTTTCGCAGCTATGGCCTATCCTGGGACGAGCCGCTCTTTTACGATTACGCCAACGCCCTGCCATACGCCTACTCCCCCAGCGAATGGTTCAGCGGGAATTTCAATCTTGAAAATGCCTTCGGCTCCAGCAGCGCTGACCACGCCAACCGCGGCCCCGCCTATATTTTGATTGCGCGCCCCATCGTTTCGCTGATCGAAACCCTCGGCTCAGACAACGCCTCAGCCTGGCACCTCGTCAATTTTCTAACATTTCAACTGGGAGTTTTTCTCTTCCATCGCTTCGCATCCAAGTGGATGAGTGGAACTTCCGCGCTTGCGGCGAGCGCACTCTTTGCCTGGCAGCCGCTCCTGTGGGGACATGCCTTCATCAACCCGAAAGACATTCCCTTTCTTGTGTTCTTCATCGGCTCGATATGCTTCGGCTTTGAAATGGTGGATGAACTCGTCCGAAAAGACCCCAAAGGTTTTCCCTCTTCGAGGACTTTGTGGAAACCATTGAGGCCTACCCTGCTTGCGGCGTTCTTTCTCGGAATTGCCACCTCCATCCGCGTGCTTGGCCCGCTTGCCGCCATGTTGACGGGACTATACGGACTCAGTCAATTAAACAAAATAAAACTGGGTGAATTGATAAAGCGCTTCGCCATGTACGCAGTCCTCACTCTGCTCATCGCCTTCATCGCCTGGCCCTACCTGTGGACAAATCCCCTGCAAAAATTCGTCGAAGTCTTCGGCTTCATGTCTGACAACCCGACCCAGCTCACGGTTTTGTTCAATGGCGAGCAATATAAAGCGGATGAACTCCCACGACGCTACCTGCCAACCCTTCTTGGCTACACGCTGACAGAGCCGGTTTGGCTGTTATTTTTCCTCGGTCTGGCAGTCGGATTTTGGAAGTCAAACAACAAACAAAGATTCACGCTTGCCCTTATTTTGCTTTGGTTTCTCATTCCCGCCGCCTACGTTATTCTCCGCAAACCGCCGATGTACGACGGCTTTCGTCACTTCCTTTTTATCCTGCCGCCTGTTTTCATTTTCTCAGGGTTTGCATTTGAAAAGCTGGCTGAATTAATAAAAAATAATTGGGCAGGGTTAATTTCAGTTGCGGCGATTCTGATGTTTGGAATCATTCCTTCCATTCAACTACACCCATACCAATATGCCTACTACAACTCCTTCATCGGCAGAACGGATGGGGCCTTCCGCACCTATGAAACAGAGTATTGGCTGACCTGTTATCGAGAAGCAGTTGTCAGATTAAATAAAGAGGCGGGAGCGGGGACGCAGTTATTCGTCAGGCGCGAACCGTATATCGCGGCGTATTATGCCAGTCCAGAAATCACCATCCGCGACTTTCGCAGCGAGGCAAAAGACATGCAGCCCGGCGATTTTTATCTCGTCAACACCCGCTCGAATGAAGACCTTAAATTTCTGCGAGACCAGCCCGCTTTCATTCAAGTTGCAAGGCAGGGCGCAGACTTTTGCTTCATCAAACAAGCGCCGTAACAACCCTGCTATGAAATGCCCGCAAGGGTATAATCTGCCCGCCATGAACCCATCCCCACGCCTGTTACTCACCATTGACTATGAATCCTGGCTGGCTCCGTCCCGCAGGTATGATTTTCTCTCGCCTGAAAAACGCTTTGCGCTGGACGAGGGCTTTGCATGGAACGTCATCGACCCGATCCTCGAACGATTGAAAGATGGCAAGGCAAGTTTTTATATCGTCGGCGAGTTGGTGGAATGGTATCCCGACCTGCCCCAAAAAATATTCGACGCGGGCCACGAAGTTGGTTTTCATTGCCAAGTTCACCGCCCGTTGACCGTGGTGGCGGATGTCGAGCAGGACTTGCAAGCCTCCGCAGGCTGGCGCACAAAATACAAAGTGCATGGCTATCGCGCCCCAATGATAAACACCGTCGAAGGCGTGTACCCGCTTCTCGAACAAAATGGTTTCACGTACAGCTCTTCGCTTTACGCCCCGGCGGGAACGCTCTTTCAAAAAGGAAAAATTTGGGAAGCGCCAGTCAGCACCTACCCCCTGCTCGGAAAACCCTCCACCTTCCACGCTCCGCGCCGCATGGATTTACCGCTCGTGCTCGGCGGAGAATTCCCATACGGCTCCAGTTTTATCAGCGGCATGTTTCCCAAAACCGTTTTCAAGATCATCGAAAAAGAATTCAAAGCGGGGTTGAGTCCCATCATCTTTTTACATCCCTACGAAATCGTTTCGCCCACGCGCTGGCCTGCCCGCTTCGCCCGCGACCTGCTCGCCAACCCCCTGCTTTATCCGTTCACATTTAATAAATCCGCCTTCCTCGACGATCTCCTGCGCAGCTTCCCCATCTCCACCGTCGAAGACTACATCCGCGAGGCGGTTCGATGAAAGCCCAGCTTGTCAATTCATTGAACTTCCCATCGCTTGAAAAAAAATTAAGCTTCGCAGGCTTGGATAGCTGGTTGAATCTCGTACACGAAATATACGGGTACAAAACCCATCGCTTCGCGGCCTTTAAAAACTCGCAAGCCATCGCCGCGCTGGGGCTGGTCGAAATCAACCATCCCATCTTCGGGCATTACCTCGCCACCGCCCCTTTCGGCAGTTACGGCGGATTTGCATTTGAAACCCCTGCCGCGCGCAATGTTTTGCTGGATGAAGCCCGCCGCCTCGCAGAGGATATCAAAGCCGAATACATCTCCATCCGCTTTGACGAAGTCGCCTCATCCCCACCCGACAACTGGTCCCAAAGCCCCAACTACTTTACCTACCTGATAGACCTCCCCACCGACTCGAACGATCTGCTAAAAACGTTTTCATCCGACCATCGCAACCACGTCCGCAAATCCCTCAAAAAGGGATTCCAAATCCGCTTCGGCCACCTCAACCTGTTGGACGATATTTACGAAGCCCTTGCCAAAAGTATGCACGAACTCGGCTCGCCTTATCATTCCAAAATCTACCTTCGCAAAATGGCCGAGCTTTTGGGCGACACCCTCGAATTTGCCGTGCTCTACAACGCGCAAGGGAAAATTTCCGGTGGCGGCGTTTTTATTTATCAAGGCGATACTGTATTCAATCTCCACGCCAACATCCTGCGTCATGCCCGCTCCACCTACGCAGGTGAGTTTTTGTATTGGTCTGTCATCCAGCGCGGCATTCAAAAGGGATTGAAAACCTTCGATCTGGGCCGCAGCCTGGTCGGCTCTGGCAACGAAATCTTCAAAATGAAATGGTCACCGCGCAAGCAATTGCTTGCGTATTGGTACTGGCTCGCGCCTGGGCACGAACTTCCCTCGCTCAACCAAAAGAATCCAAAATTCCAATTGGTCATAGCCATTTGGAAACGCCTGCCCGCCTTCATCGTCCGCGCCATTGGGCCGTATCTTATTCGAGGCTTGGCCTAAGACTCTGGCTACTCTCGCCACTCTGGAGTCTGTCAATTTGCTGACAGGAACTTAACCATGAACTACACCCTCCACCCACTGAAAGACATTAATCCCAACCTGCTCCCACGTATCGCAGAAATCCACATGGGAGATGCGGGCTTGCTCTCCAAACTCGGCTACCCATTTATTTTGCGCTATTTCGAAATCGCCGTCAAAGACGAGCGCACCTTCGGCTTTTACGCGCAGGAAAACGAAACGGGCGAGATCATGGGTTTTAGCCTCGCATCCCCTGAGCCTTCTTCACTCACGTCCCAACTCACAAATGACCGCTTATGGTTTATCAAACAAATCTTAAAAGTTGTTTTTACGCGTCCGCTCGCCTTTATTCAAATGGTCATTTCCAGCATCACCATTCAGGGACAGATGGAAGATGAAGCGATAGAATGTGTGTACTTCACGGTTGACCCAAAATTTCGCGGCCACCGCCTTGGGCGCACCCTCCAAAAAGCCCTGATGGATGAAGGCCGCAAACAAGGCTACAAAAAAATATTTGCCAGCATCGAGACCTGGAACAAAGCCAGCCTTGCCGCAACTCAGGCAAATGGATTTACAATTGCAAAAACCTTCCGCGAAGGAATTTATCACAGGCGCCGCCTGGAAAGCAAATTGTAAAATGACCACACACCGCGAACGAATTCAAGCCTGCCTCAAAGCGGAAATTACAGACCGCACACCCATCGCCCTCTGGCGTCACTTCCCCGTGGACGACCAAAACCCCGAAACCCTCGCCGCCGCCACACTGGAATACCAAAACGCCTATGATTTTGACATTGTCAAAGTGACACCGTCCTCATCATTTGCCGTTAAAGATTGGGGCGTTAACGATGAATGGATGGGCGACGCCGAAGGCTCGCGCCGCTACACCAAACGCATCATCGAAAAACCTGAGGATTGGGAACAGCTCCCAGCGCTCGACCCAACCGCCCCGCATCTCGCGGGACAGTTGGCCTGCCTCCGTTTAATCAAGCAAAATCTCGACCCTGAAACGCCGCTCATCCAAACCATATTCAATCCGCTTTCGCAGGCAAAGAATCTCGCAGGCAACGACCTGTTGCTGGAACACATCCGAAAACACCCTGAAGCCGTCATGAAGGGACTGGAGACCATCACCAAATCCGCCGTCAAATTTGTGGAAGCGGTCTGCGAGATCGGCGTGGACGGAATTTTCTACGCGATGCAGCACGCGCAGGGAAGTATGCTCGAACTCGATGAATACAAAACCATCACCCTGTCCTACGATCAAATCACACTTGAACCCACAAAAGACCTGTGGTGCAACATGCTTCACTTGCACGGAAAAGATGTTTATTTTTCACTGTTGCGTCTGGTGGATTTTCAAATCGTCAACTGGCATGACCGCGAAACGTATCCATCCCTTTCCGAAGCGCAGAGTCTCTTCAAGGGGGCGCTGTGCGGAGGCCTGAGGCAGGATTCTCTCACGTTGGAGAATCCTGCCCGGGTTAAGAAAGAGGCGGAAGATGCGATTAAGCAAACGAAAGGCCGTCGCTTCATCCTTGGCACGGGCTGTGTGGTCCCCATCACCGCATCCCATGAAAACTATATGGCAGCAAGGAAAAGTGTTGAATGAGCTTACGGGTAATTTCAGGAATTGCAAAAGGCAGGAAATTAAAGTCGGTGCCTGGCGACACGACCCGCCCCGTGATGGATCGCGTGAAAGAGGCGTTGTTCAACATTCTGGCAGACGATGTGATCGATTCGACCTGGTGGGATCTGTTCGGCGGCACGGGCGCAATTGGCATCGAAGCCATCAGCCGCGGGGCGTCGTTTGTGCGGTTTTCGGATCTGAACCGCGCGCCCGTTGAAACCATAAAAGAAAATATTGAACATTGCGGGTTTGCCAAACAAACAGAAATTCGACGTGGTGACGCATTTAGCTTGCTGGCCGCGAAAGCCGATAAGCAATTTGAGTATATTTACATTGCCCCGCCGCAATATAAACAAATGTGGTCAACAGCTTTGAAATTAGTGGATGACAATATGGGCTGGCTCGTCGAAGAGGGAACGGTGATCGTGCAAATTGACCCAACGGAATACGAACAAGTTGAATTGAAAAATCTCGTTGAGGGCGAACAGCGAAGGTACGGCAGTACGCTTCTGGTCTTTTACGACCGTATTTAACGATTCGTCGTTGGAGCGTGGACTTCAGTCGGCTTTTGGAAAGTCGGTGGACTGAAGTCCGCGCTCCTAGTGCCCGAACAACTTAAAATTGATGGGTAAAAGCGGCTGAATTTCGCCGCTT